>JBGOUJ010000627.1:0-4494 GCA_041477005.1 Terriglobia bacterium
CGAAGCGGACCGGCTCCAGGGGGAGGCTCAGCTTGCTGCCGCGCAGAGTACCTACGAGCGCACGAAAAAAGCCGCCGAAACGCCCGGAGCGATCGCCGGCAACGAACTGATCCAAGTGGAAAAGCAGATGGAGGCCGCCAAGGCTTTGCTGAACTCCCGGGAGAAGGCCCGTCGCGCGGCCGAAGCGGCGGTTCGAACGCTAGGGGAGCTGGCGGCTTACTTGAGTATTACCGCGCCGTTTGACGGGGTGGTTACGGATCGCTTGATTCATCCGGGCGCCCTGGTCGGTCCGAGCGCGGATTCGGTGCTGCTCATCATTCAGCAAATCTCACACTTAAGGCTTGTCGTGGCCGTTCCCGAGGAAAATGTCGGCGGCATCCTGCGCGGAGCCAAGGTGGACTTCAGGGTTCCCGCGTATCCCGGGCGCAGCTACTCGGGCACCGTGGCGCGAATTGCCCATGCGCTCGATCAGAAGACACGGACCATGGCAGTGGAATTGGATGTTTTCAACCGGGACGGTTCGCTGTCACCGGGTATGTACTCGACCGTCAAATGGCCGGTCCGGCGCACGCGTCCGGCGCTCTTGGTTCCAAAGAGCAGTGTGGTCACAACCACCGAGCGCACCTTCGTCATCCGGGATCGAAGCGGGCACGCCGCGTGGGTTGACGTCAGAAAGGGTGCGGCCGAGGGCGACGTAATCGAAGTGATCGGGAGTTTGCAGCCTGGTGACATGGTGGTCCGGCGCGGTACAGATGAATTGCGAGAAGGCGCTCCTTTACAGACGGGGCCGAAGTAGTGAGGGTCAGCGGCCGCTCCCGTCCAGACCGAAAGCAATCGATGCCTTGAGATCCGGGCTATCCGAAGGACTTCGTTTTCACCGGGCGGCAGGCCCTGTGGACATTACTAATACTATTCGCCCCCCGGCGGGCTGGCGGGGGTAATTGTTCCCAGCGGCATCTTCGAAGGCTCCACCTTCTGGATCGACGGGACCGAGGTGGTGGCGCCCGGATCGGCGTTGTCGGCTTCCTTGGCCTCCGCGGGCGACTGGATCACGCCGGGTATGCCGGGGATCGCCGATCCGCCGCTGTTGATCAGCACCAGGACGCCTTGGATCTGCACGCCGGCCGGGTTGATGGTGACGAAGTTGCCGCCGACCGAGAGCGTGATCCCAATACCGGCTTCAATCACGACGGTCGTGCCGGCCTTGATGTAGACCGCCTGGGAGACGTCGGTGCTCTGGTTCGACTTGAACTCCTCAACCACATCTCTCTGGACGGTCAGGGACCGGGACCCGCCGACTTCTCCGATCTGGTCGCCGCCGACGCTGGTGTTGTCACTGCCCCCGATCTTCTCGAGCTTGTCGCGCTTGACGATCAGGTGACGGTCCTCGCCGATCCATTCCTTGCGGTCGTTCTTGATGCGGATATCCAGGTCCTTCTCGCCGTGGATAAAGATCTGCTCCGAGCCCTTCTTGTCCTCGAGGCGGATTTCGTTGAATCCGCCGCCGCCCTTGGAGCTCATGGACTTGAGCGTGCTCTTGGTCTGCTCATCGGACAGCGTGTAGGGCGGCATCTGGTCGGCGTTGTAAACGCGGCCGGTGACGATGGGGTAGTCGGGGTCGCCTTCCAGGAAATCGACGATCACTTCCTGGCCGATCCGGGGCAGGTAGATGGCGCCCCACTGCTTGCCGGCCCAGCCCTGCGACACGCGGACCCAGCAGGAGCTGTTCTCGTTGAGAACTCCCTCGCGGTCCCAATGGAACTGGACCTTGATCCGGCCATATTTGTCGACCCAGATCTCCTCCTTGTCTTTTCCGACTACTAATGCCGTCTGGGAGCCTTCGACCACAGGCTTTTCCGCTAGCTGCGGCGGGCGGAACGGCGTTGCGTGCGGAATGGCGGTAAAGCGATTCTTGTACTCAAAGGGCTCCACCGATCCGGAGCGATAGCTGGAGTTGCGCCCCTCGTGCGCGATCGAGACGATCGTGTAAGCCTGGTTGGCGTCGTCGCGGTAATGATCGGTCAGGGTGAAGCGATAGCCGCACTCGAAGCCCCGGCAGTAGCCGATGCCGCTGGCCGTGAGCAGCTTCACCTCCTGCTCTTCGAGGCGAATGCGCGCGTAGCGGTCGCCTTCGTCTTTGGTCTTGTAATTGCCTGGGTAATCGTAGAATTCGCCCTTCGGCTCGTCCGAGATGGTAGCGCGGAGGCTGACGTAGGGCTTCTCGAAGTCGTAGTCGTTCAGCGAGGCCGTGCCCGGATACACCTTCTGCTCGCTCTGAAACGTAAGGATGGTGTCCTCATCCTGCACCTCGCCGGTGATGGGCTCGTAGCGAGCCGACGGCTGATGGGGGCAGGGGTCGATATTCGATTTGGAGTCCGTCAGGATCAGCGTGTGCTTCGGCTTGGTCTGCTCGAAGAAATAGAAAATGCCCTCCTCCTCGAGCAGCCGGGAAACGAAGTTCAGATCCGTCTCCCGGTACTGCACGCAGTACTCCCGCTTCGGGTACGACCCCTGCAACTGGAACTTGTAGTCGGTAAAGCCCCGGTCCTGGAAGACCTGCTCCACGATTTCCTGGACGCTCTTCTTCTGGAAGATGCGGCAGTCGGAAAAAAGGGAGAGGAACCAGAGCCAGGGGACCACTTCCGCTTCGTAGGCGACCAAGCCCTCGCCGCCGTATTCCAGTTGCACCATGCGGTTAATGATGCCGTGGATGTGCCGTTCGGTGTCGTCAGGCAGCCGCATGGTGAGCACCAGCGGCTTCGTCAGCAGACCCTTCATGTCGAGGCTCGGATTCTCGCAAAGAAGCCGGAACACGAAGCGAAACGGTTTGGAGATCCCCTCTTCGCCGGTAAAGCTGTCGAGCAGAAGGACGTCATCCCCCAGCGGGGTCTTTACGCGGAATTGCTGTTCTATCTGACTGTACGCCATCCGCTTTCCTTTACGAATAGAGGAACGCGCCGTCGGCGCCCACGCTGACCCGGATCGACTCGGGCCGCCGCCCCTCGGCGATACATCCCAGGATCTGCTTGGAGATTTCCGGCAGAAGCGTGTTGGTCAGGATGTTATCGACGTTGCGCGCTCCGCTCTCGACCTCGGTGCACCGCTTGGCCACTTCCTCAATCAGCGCGTCTTCGTAGTTCAGGCTGATTCTGTGGGTCTCTCCGATCCGGCGCTGGATCTTGCCGAGCTTCAGCAGGATGATCTTCTTCAGCGCTTCGTCCCGGATGGGGAAGTAGGGGATGATGACCAGCCGGCCGAGGAACGCGGGCTTGAAGATCTTGTTCAACTCGGGCTTGAGCGCCTGCACCAGGCCCTCGGGGCCGGGCATGGTTTCCGGATCGCCGCAAAGCTTCATCAGGGTGTCGGTGCCGGCGTTGGAGGTCAGGATGATGATGCTGTTTTTGAAATCGATACGGCGGCCTTCGCCGTCCTCCATCATGCCTTTGTCGAAGACCTGGAAGAACAGCTCGAGGACGTCGGGGTGGGCCTTCTCGACTTCGTCGAGCAGAACGACGGAGTACGGACGGCGGCGGACGGCTTCGGTCAGCACGCCGCCCTCGCCGTAGCCGACGTATCCGGGGGGCGATCCCTTGAGGGTGGAAACGGTGTGGGCCTCCTGAAACTCGGACATATTGATGCTGATCAGGTTGTGCTCGCCGCCGTAGAGCAGGTCGGAGAGGGCGAGGGCGGTTTCGGTCTTGCCGACGCCGCTGGGGCCGACCAGAAGGAAGACTCCGACCGGCTTGCCCGGGTCGTCGAGGCCGGCGCGGGCGGTGCGGATGCGCTGGCTGATGCCCCCCAGGGCATGGGTCTGACCAATGACGCGGGCTCCCAGGTGGGACTCGAGCGTCAGGACGGTGGCGATCTCGTCCTTGAGCATCTTGCCGACAGGGATGCCGGTCCAGCCGGAGATCACTTCGCCGACAATCTGGGCGTCCACGCAGACGCGCATTAGCGGCGTCTCACCCTGAAGGGCCTCCAGCTCCGCGTTGAGTTTGGCCAGCTCGGCGCGTAGGGCCTCGGGACTGGGGGCCGGCTGAGGGGCGGCTGCGGCTGGCGAGGCGTCCGGCGACCCAGCTTGGGCGGCGCCTGGAGAGCCGGCCTCGGCGCTGCCCGGACCCGCATTCTGGGGGCCGCCTGGCGACGCGGCCTGGACGGTACCAGCGGCCCCACCAGCCTGGGGGCCGCCCGGAGCCGCCGGGGATGCGCCCTGAGACTCGACGGCGGGAGCCATCACCGGATCGCCTTCGAGCTTGGCGCGGATCTCGCGGATTCGGGTCACCAGGTCTTTTTCTTTCTCCCAGCGGGCTTGCAGGGCTTGCAGGCGTGACTCCGTCTCCGCCCGGTGCGTGGCGATCTTCTCGAGCCGCTCGTGGTGATCGGCGCCCAGAGCGGCTTCGCGCTCCAGAATGCGCTTCTGGACGGCCAGATCCTCCATGGTCCGCATGGCATCCTCGAGCGCCGGGGGCAGGGCGCTCTGGCCCAACGCCAGGC
>JBGOUJ010000628.1:0-4479 GCA_041477005.1 Terriglobia bacterium
AACTGCCGGTGGCGGCTTATGATTACGTGGTCGAGGCGACCGGCTCTCGTCACGGCTTGGCCGAGGCGGTCGCGATGGTTCGGCCGCGGGGCACAGTGGTGCTGAAATCCACGGTCCACGGCGCGGTGGCCATCGATATGGCTCCGGTCATCGTCAACGAGGTCACGCTGGTCGGCTCGCGGTGCGGCCGGTTTCCCCCGGCCATTGAATTATTAGCCGCCGGCCGCGTCCACGTTGCCGATATGATCTCTGAGACGTTCCCCCTCGGTGAAGCCGAGGCCGCCTTCCGCCGGGCGCAACAAAAGGGTGTCTTGAAAGTGCTGCTGTGCGATAATAAGCCGATCTCCCGCGGGTAAGGCCCATGGAAGGACTCCGCCTGGGTGACATCCTCGACGATTACTGTAGCCGCTGCAAGCTGCTGACCAACCACTCCGTCGTGTCCCTGCTCAACGACGAGCCGGCCAAGGTCCACTGCCGGACCTGCTTCTACGAGCACAACTACGGCCACGGCAAGAACCTAGAAAAGAAGAAGTCCTCGAAGACCAAGGCCAAGTTGTTCGACGAAGTGCTCTCTTCGATTGCCCCCCCGCCGGCCACGCCCGAGGACACCACCAAGGATCCCGAGCATAAGTAGGCCTGGCGGTCTGCGGGCCAGACGTTCGGCTGCCTCCCGTGCTCCGCGCCCACAACCGCTTGCTTGCGCGCGGCCCAGCGCGGCGCCGCTCCGACCGCCGCCACCCCTGCCGAGCAGAAGGCTGAGCGGGACTTGCTTACGCGGCCCAGTGCGGCGCCGCTCCGAGCCGCGACCGTCAGGAAGCGGATGCGCAATTATCTATGCTGCTATGTTTAGCAGCCCGTGGCGAAACTCGCGAGAACCGCCCCGGATGTCACGATGCCCAAGGGCGGCTCTTTTCTTTCAGCCGCTTAACCTGGGTGCAGATTTGCACCCAGGTTGGTGCGGCCGTTCCCGGGCACTTTCGCCACGCGCTGTTAGCTCCGGCTGAGAGCTTCCACGTAGTGGCCGCCGAAGAGAGCCGCACCGCCGTTTTTCGCCCTTGAGGAAATGGGACTCGGGCTCGGAGAAATGGGGAACTTGGCAATGAAGCTGCACCGGGACCGGTCATGGATGAGTCCGGAACCCTTATCGACGACGCTGCCGCCGCCGGGACGGAAAAGGCCCTGCCCGCGGAGGCCCTTGTCGCGTGTCTCTTGAGAGCGCTGGAAGGCCAGGATGTGGACCAGCCGGAGGTGTGGGACTTCATCGCCGGGCTCGGCGAACAAGCTACCGCCCTTCTGGAGGCTCTGGATCTGCTCGGTCAATTGTCACTTTCTTGGCACGGAGACCTGCTACGTGCCATCGCCTTGGCCACCCTCGACCGATTTGAGCAGGCCGAAGAGATCCTCGGCCGCCTGTTGACCGCCCGGAGTCAGTCTCCACTGGTCAACGGGGCCATGTTCCGCGTCAAGCAGATGGAGAGCCCCCACGACCCCAGATTCAAGCTGACGGACTTCCTCTGTGATACCCCCTTCCGGCAGCTCGACGTCCTGGAATCGTCTTCGCACCTTTGCTGTGCCAGTTGGCTGCCGGTGAGCGCCGGCAACCTGCATTCCCGCCCCTGGCAGGAGGTCTGGAACTCGGAGGCGGCGCAGCGCGTGCGAGAGTCCATGCTCGACGGCAGCTATCGTTACTGCAACAAGATGGCTTGCCCGCACCTGATGGCCGGCACGCTGCCCCGCAAGCAGCAACTGGTGGCATCCGACCCTTGGTGGGCGGGCGTCGTCGAGGAGGGCCGCACTCGCCTGGACCGCGGACCGGCCGTCGTCAATCTCGCTTATGACCGCACCTGCAATCTGACCTGTCCCAGTTGCCGCCAGTCGGTGATTTTCCAGGACCGGGAGGAACGGCAGCGGACCGAGGAAATGCAGAACCGGAACATTCTGCCGATGCTCGCCGGCGCCGAGACGGTGATGGTAACCGGCAGCGGCGATCCGTTTTCCAGTCCGACTTTTCGAAAGCTGCTCCTCGGCTTCGACCCGGCGCAGTATCCCCGGCTCAAGATCAACCTCATGACTAACGGCATGTTGCTCACCGAGCAGCGCTGGAAGGAGTACGCGCACCTGGCGGGGCACATCGGCAAGTTGAAATTCTCTCTCGACGGCGCCACCCGCGAGACCCACGAGCTGCTGCGGCGCGGCAGCCGCTGGGACCGTGTCCACGAGAATCTCGAATTCTGCGGCCGCCTGCTGGCGCGCGGCGATATCGACAGCTTCGAGATTGTCTTCGTAGTGCAAGCGGAGAACTACCGCGAGATGGGCCCGCCGGCTGTATGAGGACGGCCTGGCGATGCTTCGAGAGGTGAGCGACAGGGCGGGCATGGCCAGGTCCTTACTGGACCTAGGACGCCTGGCCTCGGACGAGGGCGACCACAGCCGGGCGCACGCGCTTTACGCCGAGAGCTTGCGAATCAGCCGCCAGCTCGGGCGAAAGTGGGACGTGGCCCGCGTGCTGGAGGAGATGGCGCGATCCGCCGCCGGGCTGGCGGCCTGGGAGCGGGCGCTGCGACTGGCCGGGGGCGCCGCCGCGCTCCGGCAGAGGATCGGAGCCCCGCCGGATCCTGCCGAAAAAGCCAAGCTCGATGCCTGCCTCGATCCGGCGCGCCGCGAATTGGGCGGCACGGCCGCTGCTACGGCCTGGATGCGCGGGTGGGCCATGTCCCCGGAAGAGTCGATCGAGTACGGTTTGGAGAACGGATAGGCTCTGGCGGTCAGGCCGCTCCCTCCGCCGCCGACGGATCGAGCAACTGCCGGACCCTGGAAATCCGGTTGGCTGGAAAACCCGATCTTCGGGCATGCTCCAGAATGAGATTTTCATCCGGGGCCAGATACACGCAATATACTTTGTTGTCGGTGAAATAACTGTGCAGCCACTGGATCCCTGGACCCAGCTCCTTCAGAACTTCCACGGACTTCAAGGCAGCGGCTCGCAATTGCTCTTCCGTCATGCTGCCTGCCCCGGGTATCTCGCGTTCGATGACGAACTTCGGCATAGACGCCCCCTTTGGATCAGTTCCAGGGAATGATACCACGTCCTACTAAGCTGGCCCGATAAGCGCTATGCCACCTCGCGGACATTTGCGAGACGTTGGTTCACCACGCGCCAGAACGTTCTTACAGCCTTGGGCTTGTGGTCAAAAAAGTCCTCGAAGAATCCAGGATCGTTCAACGGCGCGGGATAGGCGTACCGCTCACCCTCCTCACCGAAATCAGTGGCCCAGTCGCCTGGTTCGCGGGCGTCGAGCACCCTGAAGAGGCCAGGAGCATAGAGATAAGGTCGCCCCGCGTCGTTCAGAATTCGAAAGTCGTCGCCTTCGATTCCTATCACGACGTACGGCTGCCCCGGCGTCAGATCCCGATACCGTGTATTCTTCCGTCGCAGTTTCACTATCATTGCTGATCGACCTGGTTCCGCTTCAATTCGACTCTCCCGATTCCAGGATGCTCATACCAATGATACTCGAAGTGCTGGTCCGCCATCTCGAAACAGGGGCTGCTCTTCTTTACCCACCTCGACGGCGTCCCTCCGTAGCGGGCCACCAGACGACGGAGGTCCCGAATGCGTTTGCCCTTGGCAATCACTCGGGCTTGCGCCAGCATCCGGCGGCTCAGCGTGGACAGGATTGCACCTCTCAGCAGCCTTCCCTATCGTCCGGAACATTTTCACGAATTTAACCAAACCGCACTCTCGACCGGGCTCCCTCACGGGCGCGGGCATCACCCGCCCTGGCGTGTTTTGCGGCGGCCGGGTGCATGCCTTCGTTAGCCGGTCCCGGAGTGCGCAGCCTAGCCGCTGCAGCGCTCAGTCTTGGCCGGCGCGCCGGGGTTCCATGGAGCAGCCCTCTACGCTGATGTCCTCGTCAACGTCAGGCCAATGAATCCCCTGACCCGTTCCGATAAGGCGAAAGTTTGCCCGCTGCGCACACGTGGCTTCGGACAAGCGCCAGGACCAAGCCAGCGGCACACTGACGACACGCCCGTCGACCAGGTCGGCGATGATCTGGTCCTTTGTCACGCGAACCCTCTGAATACGAGGATCGCTACCGATGCTACCCGCAGTGCTCATACCACGTCTCCAGGATAGCAGTGAGATGGGCCTCGATGAGGTGGCGAATCAGGCGCAACTCTCGGGCACTGAAACGATGGCTGCGAGCAAGCCCGAGCGGCTGGAGCCGGAACGTACAGGTCGTGTCCTCCCGCTCCACATGAACGTGCGGGGGCTCGCTGCAGGTCGAAGCTCGTGAAGAAGAACCGAGACGGCCCGGGAATGCCTCTGATTCGCGGCATTCAAAGTGGTGGCTCCCACCAGCGCCCAATAGGCCCTGGGATACCTGAATCTCGGGCCACTCCGAGAACCCATTTCCGCCCGGCCGCCGCAAACCACCCGGGCCTCGCCGGGCCCGGCCCGACGCCTTCGCACCAGAG
>JBGOUJ010000629.1:0-4478 GCA_041477005.1 Terriglobia bacterium
CCAACCCCGGCCTATTGACGGGTTTGCTACAATACGGCATAGTATGAAGCGTTTCTGGGTTTCTGGGTCATAGCATGAAGTATCTCTGGGCTACCCTTTCGTTCCTTTGTTTGACATCTCTGGCCTGGCCCGCTGAATCCTCGCGCCCCCACGCCGGGCCGGTCCCGATCCTCAAGCTGGACCAGGTCAAGCCCGGCATGAAGGCCACCGCCTGGACCGTCTTCACCGGCTCCGAGCCCGAGCCGATTCCGGTCGAGATCATCGGCGTCATGAAAAACGTTTGGGGGCCGCGCCAGGACATCATCCTGGGCAAGATGGGCGGCAAGGCCGAGCGCACCAGCGTCGCCGCCGGCATGAGCGGCAGCCCGGTCTACTACGACGGCAAGCTGCTCGGCGCCGTCTCGTTGCGGCTCGGGGCCTTCACCGCCGACGCCATCTGCGGCATCACCCCCATCGAGCTCATGCTCGAGATCAACGAGTTCGACCAGAGCCGCCCGGCCGACGCCAAAGCGCCCGGCCAGGCCACGATCGCCCGGAAGGTGGCTGTCGATCCCGGCCTGTTTCATTCGACTGCGAGCGAGCTCTATCTCACTCCCATTCAAAATCCCCTGACCTTCACCGGCTTCCACGACGCCGTGCTGCGCGACTTCAGCCCGGTGTTCGACAGCATGGGCATGGTCGCTTTGCAGGGCGGCGGCTCCACCACCGCCTCCACGCACCCCTCGCCCCACTCCGCCCGCGCCCTCCAGCCCGGCGAGGCTGTTTCCGGCGTCCTCGTCTCGGGCGACAAGTCGATCAGCATCTCCGGCACCGTCGCCTATAACGACGGCAAGCGCATCCTGGCCTTTGGCCACCCCATGTTCAACATGGGCCCCATCGAGATGCCCATGGCCGAGGCCCAGGTGGTTCACACCCTCGCCTCGAGCTTCACCCCGACCAAGATCATCAACTCGACCGACGTGGTCGGCGCGCTTCACCAGGACCGCCACTCCGGCATCATGGGTGTGTTGGGCGAGGAAGCCCCGACCATCCCCGTCGCGGTCCGCGTTCGATCCTTCGCCGACGCCCACACCGTCCGCGCCGAAAAGAGCTTCCACTTCCAGGTCTTCCAGAACCAGAAGTGGACGCCGCAACTGATGGTCTTCACCCTCTACGACTCCCTGTTCAGCCTCAATGATTTCGCCGAAGAGAGCACCTTCCGGCTGAGCGGCAACATCCAGCTCGACGGCCAGCACAAGATTTCGCTTTCCACCATGCAGACCGCCGGCGATACGCCCATCCCCGCCCCGCTGCTCCTGGCCGGCTGGTTCGGCGACAAGTTCAACCGCCTGTTCACCAATACTGTGAAGATGCCCAAGCTCACCAGCGTCGACGTGACCATCGACCTGCTGCCCGAGCGCCGGGTCGCCGTGATCGAGAACGCCTGGGTCGAGAAGAACGAGGTTTATGGCGGCGAGGAGCTGGTGGGCAAGGTCTTTCTGCGGCCCTATCGCGGCGAGCGCATCGAGAAGCAGTTCCGCGTCCACGTTCCGGCCGGCATTCCCAAAGGCCCGCTGCGGCTGCTGGTAAGCGACTCCGACACCCTGAACCGCGCCAAGTATTTCGCCGGCGGCGCCAACCGCCTCATGGACCTTCCGGAGACCGTCTCGCTCATCAACCAGGAGCTCAGCAACAATCAACTCAATATATCCCTGATGCAGCCCACAGTGACGGCATATTACGACGATAAGACGCTCCCCAACGTGCCCGCCTCGGTGCTGAACGTGATTCAGGCCGGCCGCGAACCCAACCGCCGTCTGGCGCTCTCGAACGAGTCGCCCGTCGAGCAGACCTCGATCCCCTTCGATTTCGTCGTCAGCGGCAGTTACGCGCTCAACGTCACGGTAAAATAGCCTGAGTGGGCAGTGTCCCGAGGCCAGTGGCCCGTGGCCAGTGTCCGTGCCCCATCATGAAAACTGCTCGCTTTGCTCTGCTGTGCCTTCTTGCCCTCCCGGCTGCCGCCGAGTCCACCCACACCTGGGAGCAAACCCGCTTCGACGAGTTTGAGAAAGGCGCCGCCGACCACGTCGCCCTGCGCAGCGACGGCAAGCTGGCCCTGGCCCCGCGTTTCCAGGAAATCTACGACGCCCCGCTGGCCTACCTCTGGGCGGTCGCCCGCGACAGTCAGGGCAACCTGTATGCCGGCGGCGGCCCCGGCGGCCGCGTGCTGAAAATCGGCGGCAAGAACAGCATCTTCTTCGAAACCGAGGCCTTGGAGATCCACGCCCTCGCCGTCGACCGCCACGACAATCTCTACGCCGCCACCTCCCCCGATTCGAAGATTTACAAGATCGACCCTTCCGGCCGCAGCTCGCTCTTCCTCGATCCCAAGGTGAAATACGTCTGGGCCATGGCCTTCAACTCCCAGGGCGACCTGTTCGTGGCCACCGGCGACAAAGGCGAGGTCCTTCGCGTCACCCCCTCCGGCCAATCGTCCGTTTTCTTCAAGACCGACGAGTCCCACATCCGCTCCCTGCTGCTCGATCGCAACAATGATTTGCTGATAGGCACAGATCCCGGCGGCCTGGTGATTCGCGTCCCGGCCTCCGGCGGTTCACCCTTCGTCCTCTACCAATCGTCGAAAAAGGAAATCACCGCCGTCGCCCTGGGTTCCGACGGCTCCCTCTACGCGGCGGGCGTAGGCACGCGCACCCGTGCGATGCCGCTGCTGCCCGGCCCCATCAGCGCGCCCTCGCCGACCCCGTCTCCGCTACCCAGCAGCCTCACCGGCCAGGTCTCGCCTGCGACGGCTCCAATTCCCCAGTCCTCGGCCCTGCTCTCCGCGCTGCGCACCGGCGTCACCGGTGGCAGCGAGGTTTTTCGCCTCGGCCCCGACGGCGAGCCTCGCAAGATTTGGAGCTCCAACGACGACATCGTCTATGCGCTCGGCTTCAGCGCCCAGGGCAAGCTTCTCATCGGCACCGGCAACCAAGGCCGCATCTTCCAGGTCGAGACCGACCATGTTTACTCGCTGCTGCTCAAGGCCGCCCCCGCCCAGGTCACCGCGTTTCTGGCCGACTCGACCGGCCGGGTCTACGCCGCCACCGGCAACGTGGGCAAGGTATACCAGCTCGGTCCCGAGCTGCAGCCCAAAGGGACCTTCGAGTCTGAGGTCTTCGACGCCGGCCTCTTCTCTCGCTGGGGCCGGCTCTACTGGAGGGGCACGGTCCCGCAGGGGGCCGGCGTCACTGTGTATGCCCGCTCCGGAAACTTGCAAGCGCCGGCCCAATATTGGAGCCCCTGGTCCAAACCCATCACAACTCCGGATGGGGCTCCGATCGATTCCCCTCCGGCCCGTTTCGTCCAATGGAAGGCGGTGCTCGAGACCCGCGCGGCGTCGTCTCCGCTGCTCGATTCGGTCAGTCTGGCTTATCAGCCCAAGAATGTTGCCCCCACCATCACCGAAATCGAGATCACGCCGCCCAACCACCGTTTCGCCGAGAGCACCCTCACCGTCACGGCCTCCCAAAGCCTGACCCTGCCGCCCCTCGGCGGAAGGCCATCCCCGCACACCACTCCGGCGATCCAGCCGGCTCGCACCATGAACCGCGCCAAGGGCTACCTCGGCGTCCGCTGGCTGGCCCAGGACGAGAACGAGGACGAGCTGGTCTTCAAGGTCGAGATCCGCGGCGCCAACGAGCAGAATTGGAAGCTGCTGCGCGAGAAGGTCGAGCAGCAATATCTGAGCTGGGATTCCACCGCTTTCGCCGACGGCTTCTACCGCATCCGCGTCACCGCCTCCGACGCTCCCTCCAACTCCACTCCCGAGGCACTCACCTACAGCAAGGAGAGCGATCCCTTCTACATCGACAACACCCCCCCGGCCATCTCCGCCCTTTCGGCGGCGGTCGAGGGCGGCCGGCTCCGCGTTCGCTTCCACGCCGCCGACGCTCTAAGCTTCCTCGACAAATCGGAATATTCCGTCGATGGCGGCGAGTGGCGGCCCATGCCCCCCGCAACCCGCCTGTTCGATTCCCGCGAGCTCGACTACGACTTCCTCACCACCGAGGTCACCCCCGGCGAGCACACAATCGCCTTCCGCGTCTGGGACGAGTACGACAATCTGGCCACCGCCAAGGTGGTCGTGCGATAGTGGACGGATCCGACCCGTCGGCCACCGCTTCAAGCTCTCCCTCTTCCGCACGGCTGACCTGTTGGCGGCTGCCCCCCCGAGCTCATCACCGCCTTGATCACCGAGCAAGGCCCTCTCGCGGCCCTGGCTTCCTTTCTCAATTCCTCCATTTCTCAATTTCTCGATTTTCTTAGTTAGCTATCAGCCATCAGCAACCATCCTCCGGTCCGAGCTGGTTGCTGACGGCTGATAGCTGCTTGCTGATAGCTGACGGCTGGTTTCCGCTCAGCCGCCCAGCACGAGGTAGGTCACCGGCTTGGGGATCTGACGGGTGAACTCGATGCGCGCGGCCGGAGCCAGTGGTGAG
>JBGOUJ010000630.1:0-4467 GCA_041477005.1 Terriglobia bacterium
TCAGGCCGGCCCCGAGAACCGTGCTCCAGGTAGATCCCCACCCCGCTTCATTCTGGCGCATAAAGAACCGTCTCACCCTAGGATGGATCGGGCGAAAGTATAGCACCAAGCGAACAGCAAGCTCAATAAGGGTGAGATCATAAGGCTGCGATCCGTCATTCGTCCCGATAGGTCCTGATACGCCATTGAGTTTCGGACCTGGATGGTGTATACTCCTGCCCGATCTCGCGATCCGGGCGAGAGCTCTGCCTTTGTGATACATGTTCACGGTGATCATCGTCGATAGCGTCCCTGCAGCCGCGAGTTCCGGATGAGGACTGAATGCACTTCCGCATAGCGATCCGAAAAGCAGTTGTCTTGGCGGCCGGCGTGTCGGGCCTCCTGCTCCTTCCAGCCTTGCCGCTTGCGGCTCGCGACGAAACTGACCCGGATTCCGACACCGCCATCGAATCGGACCCCGATCCGGATCCGGAGCAGAAAGACGCCGACGAGGCGCTGGAGCCGGTTGAAAAGAAGAAATCAAAG
This sequence comes from Terriglobia bacterium, assembly GCA_041477005.1. Lineage (GTDB taxonomy): Bacteria > Acidobacteriota > Terriglobia > Bryobacterales > JACQDG01 > JBGOUJ01. Next base: position 526 of record JBGOUJ010000630.1, read on the forward strand.
AAGGGCGTGAGATTCGTGATGCGGAAGCATCCCTCATTCCGCGTCGGCAAGATGTTCCGAATGGATTTCCGCGTGAAGTTCCAGCAGGATCTCCGCAGCTTCGATCCCGAATTCACAGGCGACGAAGGCGACACCTCCAATCTGAAGAAGATGCGGGTCGGAGTGGAAGGGACGGTATTCAAGATTTTTGAATACGAAGTGGAGCGGGAGATCCGCAACGAAGTGGCTGACCTGTTTAATTTTCGAACCAAGCAGACCCACGCCCTCTGGCGCGACGTATATGGGAATTTCCGCTACTTCCGGCGCGTTCAGGTCAAGGCCGGGCAATTCAAGATTCCCTTCGGCATGGACATGATACACGGGTCCACCAACCGGGACTTCGTGTTTCGTTCTCTGATCGGCGAGCGCCTGGCGCCGGGACGTGATGTCGGGATCATGCTGCACGGCCGTCTCCTCAAGCGCGGGCTGCAATACCAGGCCGGTATTTTCCGGCACGACGGCTGGAAGGCTCATACCGTCGACTATCAGTACTCGGGCGGGCGAACGTTCGCTGGTCGCCTCACCGGTACTCCCCTGCGCCTGTTCCGGGTGCCCGCCCCGTTTAAAGACTTGGAAATCGGCGGCGCCTTCACGGAAAGCCTGTTGCCGGAAGGGCTCGCCAGTCTCCGCGGTCGCACCTGGTACGACACGCACAACTATTTCCCCCGTATTTACGTGCGAGGACACCGGCTGCGCCTGGGCAGCGAGCTGAACTGGACCCCGGGACCCTTCTCCGTCAAGGGAGAGTTCATCACCGCTCGGGATGAACGCGTCGGTCAGGGGCTGCGCGGTGAGAATCTCCCGGACCTGATCTCGCGAGGCTGGTATGTGAGTTCCAGTTGGGTGTTGACCGGCGAAAAGAAAGGGACCGGTGTGGAACCGCGCAAGCCCTTTATCTGGTGGGGGCGTGGGGGCGGTCACGGCCTTGGCGCCGTGGAAATTGCGGGCCGATACGAGCAGATCCGCTTCGGCAGCGCCGAGCATCCGGGCCTGCCTTCCCGCAGCCCTCGCGGCGCGAATCTGGCAGCCGCCAGCGAACGGGTTGCCACGTTTGGCGTCAACTGGTATCTGAATCGTTTTATGAGGGTGCAGTTTAATGCCATCCGGGAGCTCATTGAGGACGTGGAGCGCGCGCCTATCACGGGCCAGGACACGTACTGGAGCCGCTACGTGCGCATCCAGTTCGTCCTCTGATCTCGACCGGCTGCTGATTCAATCCGGAGGTGGCTCATGCGACCTTTTCAACTACAAATGCTATGTGCCGGCGCCCTGTCGCTCGGCTTGGCCTTCCCGGCGAACGCGCAAACTTTCGAGGACCTCTTCAACGACAACATCGTCCATTAGATGCGGCTCGATATCAGGGCGTCGGATTGGGAGAGCCTGAAGGCGCATTACCTGGAAAACACCTATTACCCTGCTGACTTCCACTGGAAGTTTCAGGGGAGGGACGTTGTTGTGAGCAACGTTGGCATCCGGTCGCGCGGGCGCGGCAGCCGCAGTCCCATCAAGCCCAATCTGCGTATCGATTTCAACCGCTTCGAGCCGGGACAGAAGTTCGTCGGACTGGGCTCCGTCATTTTGAAAGCCAACAACCAGGACGCTTCGCAGCTAAAGGAGCGCATAGTGTTTAATCTTTTCAGGAGGATGGGCCTTCCCGCTTCACGCGAGGCGCCCACGCGCCTTTTCATCAACAACAATTATCAGGGCCTATATCTGCTGTCGGAAGAAATTCGCAAGGAGTACATGGAGCGCTATCTGGTTGAGGGCGAAGGAGACCTGTTTGAGTGGAAGCCGGTAGACACCGGCTACCATTTCGAGTGGCTCCCGAGCTGCGCTTCCGCTGACCAGTTGGCCTGCAGCACCGGTGACACAAGATGGGCGCCCCTGCCGTTCGACCCGCAGGAAAACAAGGCGACTTACGACATCAAGCCGACCATTCAATTTATCCGCACGATGAACGAAGCCTCGGATGCAGATTTCCCGCGGGTGATTGCCGATTATACGGACCTTAAACTGTTCATGGTCCATAACGCGCTGGAGGTCTATGCCGCAGATTTCGATAGCATTCTGGGCGATGTCTTCGGGATGAACAACTTCTGGATCTACCGGTACACGGGCAAGAACCTCACCCAGTTCATAGTTTGGGATAAGGACGGCTCCTTCAACTCGTCGCAGCGTCCTATTTTCGAGAACGCAGACAAGAACGTCCTGATGCGCCGGTCACTGGCCCTACCCGACCGACGCTACCAGTATCTCGAGGCGGTGTACAAGACCACCATTTTGGCAGGCGGGGCCGGAGGCTGGATGGAATGGGAGAACCAGCGCGAATATGGCCAGATTCGCCAGGCTGCCTTGGATGACCCCAACAAACTGTGGGCTGATGGCGGCGTCGAGAAGCCTGTGACCGCCGAGAAGTTTGAATCCGAAGTGGTTTACAACGGGCAGTTCTGCCGCGATCGCCACCCGTTCGTCATCGCAGGCCTGGCCCCGGCAGGTTTTCAGCTCGCGGCCGGCGGACCCACCCTGAGCGATGGAGGGGCGGTGAACGCCGCCACCAACCGGGCCGGGCCTCTGGCTCCGGGTTCGCTGGTCAGTTTGTATGGTGCGGCGCTCGCCAGTGCGACCGCCCAGGCCGCCACATTGCCTCTGTCTACCACGCTCGGTGGCGTCACCGTCTACGTGAACGGCTTTCCGGCGCCGCTGCTGTTTGTTTCTCCCAACCAGATCAACTTGCAAATACCTTGGGAGCTCGGCGTCGGCAATGGAACCACGCCGATCGCGGTCATCGTGAGCGGGGCGCCCTACTTCGGCACCAGGACCGGAGCCCCCGTGAACGGCGCCCCCAGCAATACGATCATGGCCGGCGTCGCGTCCGTTTCACCGGGTGTGTTTGCCGTTGTCCAGGCTGATGGCAGCCTCACCACGACCAATCCGGCCGGCGCGGGCGATGTTTTGATCGTCTATGCCAACGGGCTGGGCGCGGTCGATAACCCGGTTCCGACCGCCCAGGCGGCGCCGGGCGATATTCTCTCTCGGACGCTGGCGACGCCGAGCGTTACCATTGGCAGTGTTACGGCAGAAGTCTCCTTCTCTGGATTAGCCCCGGGCTTCGTGGGGCTGTATCAGATCAACGTCAAGGTGCCTTCGGGCGTGCGGGCTGGTTCGGCCACACCTCTGGTGGTGAGCATCGGTGGGCAGAGCTCCACTCCGGCATCGATATCGACCAGGTAGCCCCACCCGCAGCCGCCAGGACTTCAGAACACGGCGAACCGCCCGATCCATGCTGCTCCCGGGGGGCCGGGGTATTACGAGCTGGGGCCTCTCCACCGGGCTTGGCCAGCGCTTACATCCTTCAACCGCCTGTTTGGCTGGGGATGGGAGCCGGTGGGGCTGCGGACCGACAGGTCGGCTGAACAGTCGAAATCTGTATTCTTTGGTTCCCATTTGCACCGCCTTGCTATTAGAATTAAGTTGGGAGAGGTTTGAGCCGGACCATGGCGCCGAGCGCCATTGGAGGTGATGGGTGTAGCTGTGCTGCCCCACGTGTGTGTGGCCCGGGGAAGCGCCTGTCATGGCGAGATGATCCCTGGCTTTCTTCCTAAGCTATGGCTGCCCTAACGAAAATCAAAGGCCGCTACGAGATCCGCCAGGTCCTCGGCCAGGGCGGGATGGGCGTGGTCTATCGCGCTTACGACTCGCTGATCAAGCGCGAGGTGGCTCTCAAGACCATCCGCGACATCCCGGACCGGACGGCGCTCGACCTGTTTTACAAAGAGTGCGACGTGCTGGCCTCGATGAGCCACCCCAACATCGTCGAGATTTTCGACATCGGGGACTTTGACGAAGGCGGTGAGCGCAAACCTTACTTCGTGATGCCACTGCTGTCCGGCGCCACGCTGGACA
>JBGOUJ010000631.1:0-4463 GCA_041477005.1 Terriglobia bacterium
CCGTAAGGGAGCGGTTCCACGGAACGAGCCTGATCGTGCGTCGTAGAGTTGCCAAGTGGCGCTTCTTCTACGCCCACCACATCTCGGACGGCTTTTCCTTCAGCACGACCTTGTCCAGGAAGCCGATGGCCTTGGTCAGACCTTCCTCGACCGACATCAGGCTGTCCTCGTGCTCGATCGAAAGCACGTAGTCGTAGCCGAACATTCGCAGCGTGGAGACGAACTCGTTCCACCACTCGGCGCCGTGGCCGTAGCCGACCGTGCGGAAGATCCAGCCCCGGTTCGCCTCGTCCTTGTAAGGCTTCACATCCAGGACGCCCGTTTTGGGCAGGTTGCGTTCGTAGATCTGCGTGTCCTTAGCATGAACGTGGAAGATCGCGCCGTTGAGAACACGGATGGCGGCGATAGGGTCGATGGCCTGCCAGAACATGTGGCTCGGGTCGTAGTTGCAGCCGATCGAGGGGCCGGCGATCTGGCGCAGCTTGAGCATCGTCTCGGGGCTGTAGACGACGAAGCCGGGGTGCATCTCGATGGCGATCTTCACGCCGTGGTCGGCCGCGAACTTGGCCCGCTGGGTCCAGTAGGGCGTGACCTTCTTTTCCCATTGCCAGGCCAGAAGGTCGAGGTATTCGGGCGGCCAGGGACAGGTGACCCAGTTCGGGAACTTGGCGTGGTCGCTGTCGCCGGGGCAGCCCGAGAAATCGATCACCACCGGCACGCCCAGCTTTGCGGCGAGCAGGATGGTCTGCCTGCTGACCTCGCGGTTGGCCTTGGCGATGGCCTTGTTCGGGTGCAGGGGATTGCCGTGGCAGCTCAGCGCGCTGATGGTTATGCCGTTATCCTCGAGCTTCGACTTAAACTCCTTCAGCGCCGTCTTGTTCTGGAGCATGTCGAGCTTGCAGTGCGGGTCGCCGGGGTAGTTGCCCGTGCCCAGCTCGACGGTTGAGATGCCCAGGGACTTCAGCTTCTCGATCACCTGATCGAGGCTCATCTTGGCCAGCAATGCGGTGAAAACTCCGACTCTCACGGGGAATCTCCTTTGCAATAAGGACTAACGCCGTGCGGCATTTTAGGATAGCACAGCGCCCTGATACAATGCCGTCATGGTGCGATTCGCGAGCGTCGATGCTACAAATCGATTCCGAGGAGCGACCGTGAGGGAGCAGGTTCCGGACAACGGGAAACCGCTCCCTTACGGTCGCTGCTCGGAAAGGGCCCGTGTCGCATGCTCAGGCGGCGCCCTGCTGCTTCTGCTCTCGATCGCTCTCATTCTATCTGCCCCGGCTCTGTTGGCCCAGGACCGGCCGATCGCGGTGAGCGTGGACGCCACGGAGGCGCCGCGCCGGCTCTTTCACGCCCGCCTGGTGGTTCCCGCCGCGCCGGGCCCGCTGACCCTGGTTTATCCCCAGTGGATTCCCGGCGAGCACGGTCCCACCGGCCCGATCGCCGACCTGGCCGGGCTGAAGATCACGGCCGCGGGACAACCCCTGGCCTGGAAACGGGACGACGTCAACATGTACGCCTTCCACGTCCAGGTACCGGCGGGGGCGGACGCGGTCGAGGTGTCGCTGGATTATCTGTCGTCGCCGGACCTCGGAGGCTTCTCTTCGGCGGCCTCGGCCACCTCCCAAATGGCCGTGCTGAGCTGGAACACGGTGCTGCTTTACCCGCAGGGCAAGCCTTCGGAGGCGCTGACCTTCCAGGCCGATCTGCGCGTTCCGGCGGGGTGGAAATACGGCACGGCGCTGCCGATCGCGCGGGAATCCGGCGAGCGCATCGAGTTCGCCCCGGCGTCGCTCGCCACGCTGGTCGATTCGCCGGTCATCGCCGGAGCGAACTTCCGCACGGTCGAACTCAGCCCCGGCGCGCCGCTACCGCACTACCTCCACATGGCCGCCGATACGGCCGCCGCCACCGAGCTGAGCCCGCAGTTACTCACAGCCTACAAGCAGTTGGTGGCCGAGACCGGCGCGCTGTTCGGCGCCCGCCACTACCGCGGCTACCACTTCCTGCTCTCGCTGAGCGACCACGTGGCGCATTTCGGCCTGGAGCACCACGAATCGAGCGACGACCGCGTGCCCGAGAAAACCCTTATCGAGGACAACCTGCGCAAGCTGAACGCTTCGCTCCTGCCGCACGAATTCACCCACTCCTGGAACGGCAAGTACCGCCGGCCTGCCGGCCTGGCCACCACCGATTACCAGCAGCCGATGCGCGGCGAGCTGCTGTGGGTCTACGAAGGGCTCACCAACTATCTCGGCGACATCCTCACCCCGCGCTGCGGCCTGCTCTCGCCCGAAGAGTTTCGCGAGGCCCTGGCCCTCGATGCAGCCCGCCTCGATTACGAGTCGGGCCGCGCGTGGCGGCCGCTCCAGGACACCGCCGTCGCCGCGCAGGTCCTCTATGAAGCTCGCAAGGACTGGGCCGACTGGCGCCGCGAGGTGGATTATTACCCCGAGGGAACGCTCATCTGGCTGGAGGCCGACACCCTGATCCGGACGCGGAGCCAGGGCCGCCGATCGCTGGACGATTTCTGCCGGCGCTTCCACGGCGGCCAGGGCGGACCGCCTGAGGTCAAGCCTTACACGTTCGACGACATCGTCGACGCCTTGAACGCGGTCGAGCCCTACGACTGGCGCACTTTCTTGAACTCCCGCCTCGACTCGACGGCGCCTCACGCCCCTCTGGGCGGCATCGTGGGCGGCGGCTGGCGGCTCGTTTACAACGACGTGACGCCCGGGTTCCTCCGGGCCCGAGAAGAGGAAGAGAAGATCATCGACATGAGCTTCTCGCTCGGCCTGCGGCTCAAGGAAGACGGCACGATCACAGACATCATCCGGGGTCTGCCCGCCGACAAGGCCGGCATGGCCCCGGCCACGAAGTTGATCGCCGTCAACGGCCGCCAGTTGGACCGCAAGTTCTTTCGCGCCGCTGTGCGGGCCGCCAAGACCAGCTCCGAGCCGCTCGAGCTGCTGATCCAGAACGGCGAGTATTACAAGACCTTCCAGCTCAATTACCACGACGGCGAGAAGTATCCCCATCTGGAGCGCGATTCTTCGAAGCCGGATCTGTTGAGCGAGATCATTCGGCAGCGCGCGCCCTCGGTACAATGAGTGGGACGGGTGCCGTGGCCGGTCGACAGGCTGCAGCCTGTGCCGCGAGACAAGAGAATGCCGCTTCCGGATAACGAACCCTTCTACCGCATCGCCAAGCTGCCTCCTTACGTTTTCGCCGTGATCAACGAGATGCGCGCCCGGGCGCGGGCGGCGCAGCTCGACGTGATCGATCTGGGGATGGGAAACCCGGACGGCGCCACGCCGCGGGTGGTGGTGAACAAGCTGCTCGAGGCCTCGCGCAATGCGCGCAACCATCGCTATTCGGCCTCGCGGGGCATTCCGAATTTGCGGCTGGAGATCACGAAACGTTATAAGGCCAACTATAACGTGGAGCTCGATCCCGATACCGAAGCGATTGTCACCATGGGGGCCAAGGACGCCCTCGCTCACTTGCTGTTCGCCGTGATCGGCCCGGGCGACGCGGTGGTCGCGCCCAGCCCCTCCTACCCGATTCACCAGTACGGCGTGATCATGGCCGAGGGCCACGGCTGCTGGCTGCCGATGCCCGATCCGGCGGCGTTTCTCAACGCGTTAGAAGATATCTACCGCCGGACATCTCAATCCAACCACAAACCGCCGCAAATGATTCTGCTCTCGTTTCCGCACAACCCGACCACGCACTGCGTCGATCGCGAGTTTTTTCAGCCGGTGATCGATTTGGCGCGGCGGCACGGAACCATGGTGGTGCACGATTTCGCCTACGCCGATCTCTGCTTCGACGGCTACCGCGCTCCGAGCATTCTCGAGATCGACGGCGCCAAAGAAGTGGCGGTCGAGATCTTTTCGATGAGCAAGAGCTACAACATGCCGGGCTGGCGGGTGGGCTATTGCCTGGGCAACCGGAAGATGATCGCGGCGCTGGCGCGCATTAAGAGCTACCTGGATTATGGCGTCTTCCAACCGATCCAGATCGCGTCGATTATTGCGTTGCGGGAGTGCGAGGAAGAGACGCGGAAGATCTGCGCGGTGTATCAGAAGCGACGTGACGTGCTGATCCAGGGATTGCAGCGCGCCGGCTGGCCGGTCGAGCCGCCGCGCGGGACCATGTTTGTTTGGGCGCCGATTCCGGAAAAGCACCGCGCCTTGGGCTCGCTCGAATTCGCCAAGCTGCTGCTGGAGAAAGCCTTGGTGGCCGTATCGCCGGGGATCGGCTTCGGTCCGCACGGGGATGGGTACGTGCGGTTTGCGCTGGTGGAAAACGAGAGCCGCATCCGGCAGGCGACGCGGTCGATCAAGCAGTTCTTGCGGGGCTGAGCTGTTGGCTCGCTGCGGTTATGCCACAGGTAACCATCTACCTGGACGACAAGACAGAGAAGTTCGCGAGGAAGGCGGCCAAGGCGGAGGGTC
>JBGOUJ010000632.1:0-4457 GCA_041477005.1 Terriglobia bacterium
ATCCCCGCCCTTGCTTTTCGGATGCTCCCCACGGTATGCTTCTTGACGGTATGCTTCTTGTACGCCCTGGAAATTCGTCGGTGTCGCAGCGGCGTGTGGAATTCGGTGGTCTCTAAACGTTATGGAGATGGCTGGTCACGAGTGGCGCGCGGAGGCCGATTCCGGTTCGGCTGAATTTGGGTCAATAGGTGGCGATCAGGAACGGTTCGCGAGGGTGTTCCAGGATTGCCGGCCCCACTTGCTAAGGCTTTGTCAGCGGATCCTGGGCGAACGCGACGCGGCGCTCGATGCGGTCAGTGAGACGTACCTGCGGGCCTACCGAAGCCGGGCGGACTTCGACGGCCGCAATCTTCCAGGATGGCTGTATCGTATCGCTCAACACATCTGCATCGACCAACTGCGGAGAGCGTTTCCCGACGAACGCCTTGACCGGGGAATCGAACCGGCCTCAACGGATACCGAAGTGCGCATCCTGAACGCCATACAGATCAGGTCCATCCTCGCCAAGCTGCCGGAGGAGCAGCGGCGCTGTTTGAAGCTCTTCTATATGGAAGGTTTCACCGCGAAAGAAGTGGCCAGGGCGACCGGCTTCACCGCTAAGCAGGTGAAGTCCTACCTGCAGAACGGTCGGCGAAACTTCATGCAGGCATGGAACGCCATGGAGGGCAAGGGCGATGAGTGAGGCGACACCCAGCGATCCGAACGAGCGCTCTTTCTCGGACTTGGTCCGGCGTGGGGTCAGAGATCTGCGGGAACAACGAGGTCCCTGTCCTAGTTCCGAGGAACTCGTTGCGTTCTATGAGGGTCGCCTGCCAGCGGATGCAGCCGCCCGGGTGCGGGACCACGTGGAGGCCTGCGGGTTGTGCGATGTCCAATTAGGAAGGCTGGAACGCGCTGCGGAGCCACCCAGGCGAGCGCTTCCGGAGGCCATCTGGGTGTTTCTGCGAAAACCGGTGGTTCCCTACGCCTTGGTAGCGCTTCTGTCTTTCCCGGCGTACCGGGGTCTCGTCCACCGGGCCAAGGACGTGGAAAAGAGACCCGATCCCGCCGCCACTCAACGTCCCGACTCCGCGTTTGGCGTCGCGCCCATCCCGAGCTTCTCTCTCGACACGGTGCGCTCGGATTCGCAAGTTCAGAAATCGTCGCTCATTCGTTTGTCAGGTGACGAGAGGTTCTTTCTTCTTTCATTTTTCGTCCCAATCAAGGCGTCCCCAACTTACCATTACGAGGTCGTCGTGGTCCGCGGTGACGAAACGGCAGTGGTTCCTGCGCAGGCACTTCGGGACTGCGATGGGGCCGGTAATTGTTTCCTACTCTGCAATCCTGCGCTTTTTTCCCCGGGCCGCTACCAACTCAGGGTGACAGAGACCGGCCCCGCCGGCAGCAAAATAGTTCCCCCCTTCCCTTTTGAGATCGGTCGCTGACATCCGATGTGGCAAGCGCTCTTCGACTAAAAAGCTCCAACGAGTATGAACGGTGTCCAGAAGTAGGGATGCCGGTAGGCGAGGGAATCGGAGTGGAGCATCTCCAGTTTGGCCTCCCGGAGGGCCAGACCGGGGCCCTTGCCATCCTTCATCTTCCGATAATAGATCTTCATGAACCCGGCGGTGGCGAAGTCGTTGACTTCCCACAGGCTCACCACCACACGTGGGGAGCCGGCGTACAGGAAGGCCCGGGTGAGCCCGACCATGCCCTCGCCTTTGACCAGTTTCCCCAGGCCGGTCCGGCAAGCGGAGAGCACGACGAGATCGGCGTTCAGCTCCAGATTGAAAATCTCGTTGGCCCGCAGGATGCCGTCCTCTTCACCGGTATCGACCAGTGACAGAACCACGCCGGATCGGGCCGGGACTTGCTCGTCCAGCACTGCGTGAGTCGCAAAGTGCAGGCGCTTGTAGTCGCGCAGGTTTTCGTGCTTGACAGAAGCCTCGGTGGCGCTCCGCCCCAGATAGATTTTGCGGCGGTCGGCCGGATAGAGGGCGGCAATGCTCTCGACCTCCGCTCTCGTGTTGGGCAGAGGGGAGAACTCGATCCCGCTCGCTTGGTATACGCCGCGGACGACGTCGCCCATGCGGCTGATCCCGGGCGCCGCCCGGCCCGTACCGAATGCCGGGTCTCCATAGGCCAGCAGGTCTCGCCCCCTCGGGCGCTCTTCTTTTCTGTTTTCCGCCAGCAGGCTTCCGAAGACGGTCGCCGAGGGCGCGTAGGCGATTGGGTGATCTTCGATCAGGCAGCGGGGAGGGTCGCCTTCGGCTGTGGTGATGAGCGACTCGAAGGGGAGGTAGTACAGAGCGCCGTCCGGGATGATGATGAGCCTCCGCCCCGCGCCGAGAGAACCGCCGGCGGGACCGAGGAGCAGTTTGTGCAGGCGCCGCGCCGGCGCTTGCCAGGTGTCGAATGACGGGTCGCCCTTCGGACGGCGCGCGATCAACTCGCGGAATGAGGCCACCTGGTTCTCGATCTCCTTGCGGCCAGGCAGAACCACCATTCTGGCCCGCTTTTCGGTCACGATCCAAAGGAACGACCGGCGGTCGCCGAGGGCGTATTCCAGGATGACGGCTCCGCTCCCGGAAAGCGCAGCCTGCGCCTGGGCTGCATCGTAAGGTTCCGGATACTCGAGCTCGTGATACCGGGGATTGGTCCGACGGATCTCCAAGGCCCATTCGGCGAGATTCCGCTCGGCCCTCTCAACAGCGTGCTTGTTCGGCTCGGAGTTCTCCCGCAGCAGTGCGGCCGACGCCTTCGATAATTCCGAAAGCAGGCGCGTCTGCCGCTGCAACTGCTCAGGTGCCAGGCCCTTGGTGATGCTGGCCTTCGACTCGGCCAGCATGTCCAGGAACGCCCTGGCACGGCCCCGCTCGGCGTAGGCGAAGGCCTGGCGATCGTAGCCCTTGGCGGGGTCACGACCGTGCAACAGCGAAAGCACGTAGATCGCGTCCTCGTAGATCCGCCAGTTCTGCTGTGCGAAGCCGGCCCGCAGCTCGGGGGTCGGAATTCTGACTCGCAGCGACTCGATGGTTTCAACCGCCGCCTGGAGATGTCTGAGGGCCTGGGTATGCTCGCCTCTCCGCAAGCACGTTTCCGCAAGCCCCGCGCGGGCCGCTAGAATCACTTCGGGGAGACCGGCCCGCTCGGCCAGTTCCCGGCCCTCGCTGAAACGGGCTTCGGCCTGGGCGAGGTCGGCGATTTTGAGATAGCATCGGCCCAGGCCCGTCAGGGCAGCCGCCTCGTCGGGCTCGTTTTGCATCTGCCGGGCGATGCGCAGTCCCTCACTTAGGTTGTCCAGCGCCAGCCGATATCTCCCGAGCAGCCTGTAGGCGTCACCAATGCTTAACAATGTGCCGGACCTCAAGTTGGTTCGGCGGTTCTGGTCGGAGATTGCGAGTGCCTGTTGCAGATATGGGAGGGCCTGCTTCGGCTTCTCCATGCGGAGGTAGAGGCGGCCGAGCCCTTGCAGGGTCCTTTCCTGTTGCTCGATATCGAAAATGTCGCGAGCCGCTGACAGGGACTGCTGGTAATAGTCTGTGGCGTAGCCGTAGTTTCCCAGGGCCGAGTGAACGCTGGCGATGACTCGCAGACCGGCGCCGGCGTTCTCCATGCGCCCCATCTCGCGAAACATCCGGACCGCTTCCGACAAGGACGCAAGAGCCTTGAAGTATTCGCCTGAGTCCCGGTAGACATCGCCGAGCCGCCTCAGAGCGAAAGCCTCGTGCCATTTCAGGCCGATTTTCCGAGCCGAAGCGCGGCACTCCTCGAAAGTCCTCCGTGCCTGCTCGAGATCGCCGAGGGTCTCGTAAACGCTGCCTATGTCGAGCAACAGGTTGGTGAAGCCGAAGCCCTCATTCAGTTGATCGTATATCTTTTTGACCTCCCAATAACATCGTAGAGCCTCTCCCTGATCTCCCCGTCGGTTGTGATACCGCCCCAGCTCGTACAACAAGCTGGCTTCGGCCCACCGATGTCCAAGGTTGCGAGCTTGTGCGAGCGCGCCATCCAAGGCCGAACGGGCTCGCTCAAAATCGCCCATCAGAAGATAGGCACCACCTAGTTGGTAGGCGGTGTCGAGTTGCATTTCCCAGTCGTTTAGCTCCTGAGCGATTTCCAGCTTCTCCTGGAAGCATGAAACCGCTTTCTTATGGTCGTCCAACCTTCCGTAGGCTTGCGCCAGCAGATCGTCAAAGAGCGCGACCAGCTCGGCATCATTCTGCGATCGGGCGACGCTCAAGCCGGCTTCAGCCACCTGGGTGGCTTCCGGCCTATACTGGATTTGATACATCTTCGCCAGCGCCAGCTTGCCGCCGAGACTGTCGCCGCCTCCGGGAAGTCGCGCCCCTAAATCACCCGGGGTGGTTACGCCCTTGTTGAGGGAAGCAAGCGCTTCTCCCAGCCGCACGTAACAGTTGTGCGCCTGCGGCGATTCTTGAATACAACTCGTGTAGTGCTCGGCAGCAGCGCCCCAT
>JBGOUJ010000633.1:0-4453 GCA_041477005.1 Terriglobia bacterium
CGGATCGTAGGAGCCGGTGACCCAACTGGAGCCGCCGCCACGGGCCCAGGCCTCGCCGGTCCAGGTTTCCGAGCCCGGCTCGCCGGGCGCGGGAATGGTATAGAAGCGCCAGGCGCGCTTTCCGGTGTCTATGGAGTAGGCGTCGATGAAGCCGCGCGTGCCCATCTCGGCGCCGGCGATGCCGACGACAACCTTATCTTTCACCAGCAGCGGCGCGACCGTGGCGCTGTAGCCTTCCTTGAAGTCGGCCATGACGGTATCCCAAATCAGGTGGCCGGTTTTCTTGTCGATGGCCAGGATGTGGGCGTCGATGGTGACCAGGAACAGGCGGTCGCCGGCCAGCGCCATGCCCCGGTTCACCGGGCCGCAGCACAAGGCCTGTTTCTCGGGGATGGGCCGGTGATAATGCCAAAGGCTGCGGCCGGTGCGGGCATCGACGGCGAAGGCGTGGCCCGCGGGCGCGGTGAAATAGAGAATGCCGTCTTCGAAAAGCGGCGTGGCTTCATAGTGCCCCGGCACGCCCGGCTGGAAAACCCAGTTCACTCCCAGGCGGCTCACGTTGCTGGTGTTGATCTGCTTGAGAGGGCTGAAACGCTGGGAGCCGAGGTTCGCGCCGTAGATGGTCCAATTTTGGGCGGCTAGAGGCGAGGCCGCCAACAGTAAGAGCGCCAGCAGCATTATGGTTTCCCCCTCAAAGTATCCAGATAAGCTATGACGTCATCGACCTCCGCAGGAGCCAGAGAACTCGGCGGCATCAGGGAATCGGGCAGCTCTTCGACTCGCTCGAGACCGGCCTTGCGGAAGGAATGGTATTTCTCGCTGGTATCGAAAATCTGAATTGTAAAATTGTCTTCATTCCTGCGGATGCCGGTGATGGGGCGGCCGCCGCGCGGCACTACGCGCACGCCCTGATACCCCTCCGCGATGTCGGCCGATGGCTTGACGATGGAATCCTTGATGTAGGCGAGCGAGCGCCGCGCGCCGACGCGGGTCAGCTCCGGGCCGAGCCGGCCGCCGCGCCCAGCCACCATGTGGCAGCTTCCGCAGGCGCCCTTGCCCCAGAAGGTTTCGCGGCCACGGTCGGCGTTGCCGGTGATCCGGACCGTGCCCGCGCCGGAATGAAGAGATTGCACAAATGCGACCAACTGCCGGACGGCCACATCGGGAAGATCTTCGCCGAACGAGGGCATGCCGGTTCCGGGCACGCCTTTGGAGATGGTGCGCGTCATTTCGGCGTCACTGTCACCGTGAGTGAACCGGCCGGAGGCGAGATCGGGGCCGCGGGCGCCGCGTCCCTCGCGCCCGTGGCATTCCGAGCAATAAACCCGAAATGTGAAGGCGCCCTCGGTCACGTCGGAGGACTGCGCTGCCAGCGGGAGCACCGCCATTAGGAAGACCAAGCTGAGTTTCGTGCCCATTGGAGTTTGAGTGTAGCATTAGGAGGAGATGAATCTCACGCAGTTGTTCGACCTCTCGTTTGCCGGCCGGCGGGACGCGGCGGCCCTGGAGTTCGAGGGCGGGCGCTATAGCTTCGGCGAGATCGACGCCCGCAGCAACCGCATGGCGCGGCTGCTCCAGGAGCGCGGATTTCAGGCCGGCGACCGGCTCTGCGCCTATCTGCCGAACTGCGTCGAGATCATCGACCTCTACCTGGCCTGCCTCAAGCTGGGCGTGATCTTCGTGCCCGTCAACATTCTGTATCGGGAGCGGGAAATCACCCACATCCGGGCCGACGCGGAGCCCAAGGCCTTTGTGACCGCGGCGGAGGCGTCGCAATGGGCCGGCGCCGCCGCTGCTCTTCCGCCGGACCGGCCGGCCACCCAGTTGGATGGTGACGCCCCGGCGGCGATTGTCTACACTTCGGGGACGACCGGCACATCAAAGGGCGCCATCCTCACCCACAACAACTTCGCCGCAAACGCCCTGAACCTGCTCGCCTGCTGGCAAATCACCAGCGCCGACCGGCTGTTGCTGCCGCTTCCGCTATTCCACGTGCACGGCTTGGGCAACGGCCTGCACTGCTGGCTGATCAGCGGTTGCCGGATGCGGCTGCTCGAGCGCTTCGAGCACCGGACGGCGGTGGAGACGTTTCAGGATTTCCGCCCGACCCTGTTTTTCGGCGTACCCACGATCTACGTACGGCTGCTCGAGACGCCCGCCTCGGCCGCTCAGGAGATCGGGAAGTTCCTGCGCCTGTTTGTATCCGGCTCGGCGCCGCTGCCCGCGCGGGTGCTGGAGGAGTTTCACGCCCTGTTCGGCCACCGGATCCTCGAGCGGTACGGCATGACCGAGACGCTCATGAATATCAGCAATCCGTACGTTGGCGAGCGCCGGCCGGGAACGGTCGGCCTGCCCCTACCCGGAGTCTCGCTTCGGCTGCTCGATGAGTCGGGCGGGCCGGTCGCCGATGGCGAAACGGGCGAGGTCTACATCCGCGGGCCGAACGTTTTCGCCGGCTACTGGCGGCGCGAAGAGGCCACGCGCGCCGCGTTCCTCGACGGTTACTTCCGCTCGGGGGATCTGGCGGTGCGCTCGCCGGACGGCTACTACACCTTGCAGGGCCGCAAGTGCGACCTGATCATCTCCGGCGGCTTCAATGTCTACCCGCGCGAGATCGAGGAGTTCCTGCTGGAACAGGAGGGCGTGGCGGAAGCAGCCGTGGTGGGGGTCCCCGATCGGGTGAAGGGCGAGGTTCCGGTGGCCTACATCGTCGCCGACGGCGCCTTCGACGCGGCTGCGCTGGAAGCCCGCTGCCGGGAGAAGCTGGCGTCGTTCAAGGCGCCGCGAGCCTTCATCCCCGTGGAAAAACTCCCGCGCACGGCATTAGGCAAAGTGCAAAAGGGCCTGCTGCCCAAGCCGGCCGCGGACGAAGTCGGGCGGTGATTCGCCATTCAGCCCGCAACGGAGGCGGTTTGGATGTACTATCAGACTGCGCGGTCTGACCTGTGGCTGCAAGAAAGGAATTCTCACCATGGCAAACACCTCGACGTTCAGCACCAAGGGTCTCAGTTTTTTCTTCCAGTCCAAGCGCGCCAACATCGACGGAAAGGTGGTTGACCACCTCGTCCAGTTCATCCAGGGCGCAAAACATTCACTTGACGTCGCCATCTACGACATGAAGAACCCGGATGTCTTGAAGGCGCTGAAGACGATGTCCAGCAAGGTTCAGCTCCAGATCCTTTACGATGGCGGCACAGGCAGCAAGGTGGGCGGCGGCAGCACGACTGTCGATCCCAAGGTCCCAACAGGAAAGGCGATTATCGACGCCGGCCTGCAGAGCGTCGCCCGCCCGGTCCACGACAAGGGCCGGCACCTGATGCACAACAAGTTCATTGTGCGGGATGGCGCTTCCGTTTGGACCGGCTCGGGCAACTTCACCAGCGGCGGCCTGCTCCTGCAGGACAACAATTTCATCACCATCGATTCATCCCCAATGGCCTCGGCGTACGCAAAAACTTTCGGCGATCTCGCCGGGCCGGGCCACTCCGCCAGCCACTCTAAAGGCGTCCAGGGTGGCCCAACCAAGGTGAAGATCGGCAGCGCTACGATCTCGGTATTCTTCTCGACGCAATTTACGGAAGCCGAGGGCATCGAGACGGAGGTTCAGAACAGGCTAAGCGGCGCCAAGAAGGTCCGGGTCATCGCGATGTTGATCAGCGATCCGGGTATTCTGGCGAGCCTGCTGGCGCTGAAGAAAATCAATATCAAGGGCGTTCTCGATCCTCACGAGATGAAGAACGTGATGAGGGGCAAGGTGGGCGATCCGAACTTCTGGTTCGCGAGCGGCGACAAGCGATTCGTGGCGGCTCCCTCGCATGCCTTCATTTCCGCGGGCGACAAGAACGATTTCATGCACAACAAGGTCCTGATCATCGACGACAAGGTGGTCATCATGGGCAGCTACAACTTCTCGGAGAATGCCGAGCTGAACGATGAGAACATGCTGATCATCGAGTCGGCGGCGGTGGCAGGGGCCTACAACCAGTATTTCAACGGGCTCTTCGCGCAATACCAGAAGAAAGGCGCCAAACTGCCGCCGGCCTAACTTCCTTGAGCACGGCCTGGGCAAGGAGGCCGACCATGCCGGCTCGGTTGGATGCTCCCGGTTTTCCTCGATGGGGACCCCTCCACTCCGAATCTGTGAGATTATTGTTGCGGCGATGAGGTAGAAGCCGGTTGGAGTACGATTTCTAAGATTGGGGAAGCACAAAGATGACCGGTGTCGGTCGAAACCACATTTCGTTTGTAGCGTCCTTTTTGTCTTGCACATTCCTATTTGGGCAGGATCCGGCTCCTTTAGGCTGGAAGCCGGCGCCGGCACTCCAGACCGCGCGATTCGCGCACTGCGCCGTGTCTCTGGATGACGATCGCGTTCTAATCGCCGGAGGCACCGGCGTGGACGGCCCGGTGAGCAGTGTCGAGATCTACGGTCTGGAAAACGCTCCACCGAGGA
>JBGOUJ010000634.1:0-4451 GCA_041477005.1 Terriglobia bacterium
CAACGCCGTCTACAAGGCGGTGGTGAAGGATGTTGCCAAGGTGGAGAAGGGGGAGAAGATCGTGAAAGTGGCCGCGCCCATCGCCCGGGGCGCCCAGATCATCGAGGGCGCCGTTATCATCAAGGAGGCCATCGACGCGAGGGATGAGGCGTTCAAAGAGAATGAGCACCTGACCACCGCCAACAACGACTGCTACGAGAATCTCCTCCGGGCCGCCGACGCGGCGTATAACAAGAAGCAGATCGGCAACGCCCGGCGACGCAACCTGCAAAACAAAGCCCGCATCGACTGCGGCTACCAGCAGGAGATGGCGGACATCAACCTCGAGGAAGACCTGCTAATCGCTTGGACCGTCGGCCTCAAGGACGCCGTGGGCACGGCCAGCATCATACCTAAGTCAGTCCTCGGCTGGTTCGGGCTCAATCCGGAAGACAAGCTCAAGAAGCATTGATCGAAGCCTCGGTTGGGACGAAGAGTTCGAAGAGCCGCGTGATGGTCGTGAAACCGATAAGGCTCGACGTCGTGATCAGGCAGAGTGAATGGAGGCCGTAGACCGGTCCTTCTTCCTCGCCGGAGTGAGGTTTGTCGCGAGAGCGCGCAAAAAATAAGCTTTGTTTTGCTCCGGGACCCGCCGGAAAGGAGCCCATCGGCTAGAATGTGGCAATGTCTCCCGCGCCAGCCGCCGTCTCCGAAAACCGCGTACGCTACGCCGCCGCCGCCATCTTCATGCAGGTCCTGCTGGGCGTTCTCTACTCCTGGTCTATCTTTCGGGGGCCGCTGGCGCAGTTGCACGGGTGGTCAAAGGCGCAGACGATCGCGCCCTACCGTTACTCGATCCTCGCTTTTGCCGCCGGCATGATCCTCGCCGGCTTCTGGCAGGACCGCAAAGGCCCCCGGGTGGTGGCCACCGCGGGCGGATTTCTTCTGGGCACCGGTTGCCTGCTGGCGGCGTGGATCGGCGGAACCGTAGGAGGCCTCGTTCTGGCTTACGGAGTGGTCGCCGGCTTCGGCGTCGGCTTCGCCTACGTGACCCCCATCGCTACTTGCATCAAGTGGTTCCCGGACAAGCGGGGAATGATCGTGGGAGTTGCGGTCATGGGATTCGGCGCCGGCCCGCTCCTGTTCGGCCCGCTGCTGGAGACCCTCATCGGCAAGGACCCGGCCCAACTGCACGCGACCATTCCCCGGACCTTTCTGATACTGGCCGTCCTCTTCTACGCGGGCGTGATCGGCGCCGCGCAGTTTTACCGCGTGCCGCCCTCCGGCTGGCGGCCCGCCGGATGGACTCCGCCGCCAGGACGCATCGCGGCCGTTGAAGTTCCGCCGCGCGAGATGGTCTCCAGTTGGCAGTTCTACGCCTTGTGGGGGCTGTACTTCCTGGGGACATCGGTGGGCCTCACGGCCATCGGGGAGGCCACGCCTCTGCTGCAGGAGATGGCTCGCTCGAGCGCTGTCATGTCTGCCGGCACGGCATTGGGTATAATGAGCATCTTCAATGGCTTGGGCAGGCTTACCTGGGGTAGTGTGTCGGATCGCCTCGGGCGCAAGCAGGCGCTGCTGACCATGTGCCTGGTTTCGGTCGTGGCGTGCCTGGGGTTTCTTCGGTCCGCCTCGGGGTTCTGGCCGCTGCTGGCGGGCCTTTGCCTGGTTGCATTCGCGTATGGAGGGTACCTGGCGCTCATGCCTTCGTTGACCGCCGACTACTACGGCCCGAAGAACGTGGGGGCCAACTACGGCCTGCTGTTCTCAGCATGGGGCCTTTGCGGGTTCCTCGTGCCCGGGTATTTCGCGGCCATCATGGATCGAGCCCGGCTGGCAGCGGACCTGGCCGGCGGGTACCACGAGGTGTACACGAAACTCGCGCTGCTGGCCATCGTCGGCGCGGCCGTGACGGCCGGTTTGCGCCCACCGCACGCGGCCTTCGGTCTTGCAGGCACGGGGCCGGGGAGTCCAGGCAAGGGACACTAGCGCCGGAACCGCTCCCTTACGGTCGCGGCTCCGATGCGCCGCTTATACTAGCTTGGAAGACACGCAGTCGAAACCCGATTCTCAAGGAGAAGAACATGCCTGGCACAGCGGAACTGACGCAATTCAAAGCAAAGCTTCGCGGCGAGCTCATCGAACGCGGCGATCCGAACTATGAAGGCGCCCGCAAGGTCTACAACGCGATGATTGACAAGCGCCCCTTGCTGATCGCGCGCTGCGTCGATGTAGCGGACGTTATCGCCGCCGTTCATTTCGGTCGCGAGAGCGGCCTCCTCGTTTCCATCCGGGGCGGCGGGCACAACGCGGGAGGTCTCGGGATCTGCAGTGACGGCCTGGTCATCGATCTCTCCCCTATGCGGTACACGCACGTCGACCCGGAGGCGAAGACCGTCAGGGTTGGGGGAGGCTGCGTCTGGGGCGATGTGGACCACGCCACCCATCCGTTCGGCCTGGCGGTGCCCGCCGGGCTCATTTCCACAACCGGCGTAGGCGGACTCACTTTGGGCGGCGGGATGGGCGCTCTGACCCGAAAGTACGGCCTGACGATCGACAACCTGGTCGCCGCCGATGTTGTGCTGGCCGACGGAAGCTTTGTGACCGCAAACGAGCGGCGCAACGAAGACCTGTTCTGGGCTCTCCGCGGGGGCGGCGGAAACTTCGGAGTGGTCACATCCTTTGTCTTTCGGGCTCATCCCATCCACACGGTCTATGCCGGGCCAATGCTCTGGCGCCTCGACCAGGCGGGCGAGGTCCTGAAGTGGTATCAGGATGTCATCACCAAGGCACCGGAGGATCTCAGCGGCTTTTTCGCTTTCATGGTGGTGCCGCCGGGACCTCCCTTTCCGGAGCCTCTCCACAATAAGGCTATGTGCGGGGTGGTCTGGTGTTTTTCCGGGCCCCTGGAGAAGGCCGCGGAGGTCTTCCAACCGATCCGCGGCTTCCTGGCTCCGGCTCTCGACCTCGTCGGCCCGCTGCCGTATCCGGCGATGCAGTCTATGTTCGATCCACTGTACCCGCCGGGGCTGCAGTGGTATTGGAAGGCGGACTTTGTGAACAAGCTGAGCGACGAAGCCGTCCGGCTCCACGTGGAGCACGGTTCCCGGATCCCGACCATGCACTCGACCATGCACCTTTATCCGGTGAACGGAGCCGCTCACCGCGTCGGGAAGAACGACACGGCGTGGAGCTACCGGGAAGCTATCTGGGCCGAGGTCATTGTGGGAGTTGATCCCGATCCTGCCAATACCGACCGTATTGTCGATTGGGCGAAGCAGTACTGGGATGCGCTGCATCCCCACTCGGCGGGCGGCGCCTACGTTAATTTCATGATGGAAGAGGGCGAGGAGCGTATCAAGGCGACCTATCGGGACAACTACGACCGCTTAGCGGCCATCAAGAGCAAGTACGACCCGACGAATTTTTTCCGGGTGAACCAGAACATTAAGCCCAAGGCCTGAGGGGGCTGGAAGAAATCAGATGGAACCGCGGATGAACGCAGATGCACGCCGACAACCGCATCGGTTTGGCCGCGTTTATCTGCGTTGGAACAAGA
This sequence comes from Terriglobia bacterium, assembly GCA_041477005.1. GTDB lineage: Bacteria > Acidobacteriota > Terriglobia > Bryobacterales > JACQDG01 > JBGOUJ01. The sequence continues at coordinate 3,539 of JBGOUJ010000634.1, forward strand.
GGTCGTCTGGCACGGTTCCGCCCTCCTGAACAGATGGTTCTCACAGGATAACACGGGGGGGTTACCGGCTTGTAGTGAACCAAGCGGCAACTGCGGCCGCCGGTGCGCTCCAGCCGTTACGATCTGGAAACGGCTGGGGCGCCCGGCTGAACCTTCTTCAGAACGTCAGCTTCAGCCCAAACTGGATGATCCGCTCCGAATTGGGAAGCCCGAAGTTGTCCACTATGACGGACGTGATCCTTCCCACCTGGGCCGACGAGATATTGCTGTTGGGAAGAGAAAAGTTCACGTTGTTGAAGACGTCGAAAAACTCGGCGCGGAACTGCAAGTTCACCCGCTCGGTGATCTTGGTCCCCTTCAGGATCCCCAGGTCCGTGTTGAAAAATCTTGGCCCCCGCAGGATATACCGCCCCGCATTTCCGAGGGTCCCTACCGCATTGACGGTGAACTTGGAAGTATCGAACCACTGCAATATCTGGTCCGCGTGCGACCGTCCGTAGCCGAGCTGGGCGCTGCCGCCGCCCTTGTAATCGGCCCGGTCCGCGTTGGTGGCGGTGAAGGAGTTGTCCGTGCCGCTGGTCACCGTAAACGGGAAGCCGCTCTGTCGGGTCAGAATGGGGTTGATGGACCAACCGTTCAGGAGCTTGCTCAGGATCCGGCTCGTCTTCGGCCCGGGTACCTGCCACACCGCCGAAAGCTTGAAGTTATTCGGGATGTCATTTTGCGAGAGGCTGTGCTCAAACCTGCGGGTGAAGGGGTTTGCTCCGCTAACGTTATCGAGCGTCTTGGAGAAGGTGTAGTTGCTTAACAGCGTGAGGCCGCGGGAGAAGCGCTTCTCCACGTTCAACTGCAACGCGTGATACTCGCTGTTTCCACCTGGATCGGTAAACGTGATGGCGCTGTGGATTGGATA
>JBGOUJ010000635.1:0-4442 GCA_041477005.1 Terriglobia bacterium
GCACGTGGTGCTGCGAGTGTATCGGGTGGAGGATCATTTCACCAGACGACTGGTGATTCGCGGGATCCGCCTAAAGGACTGGGAACCTGAGTCGGAGCGAGTGCCTCGGTAACGGCCGGGAATACGGGCGCGGGGGCGCTCCTAATTTGCCGGTGGGCGCGGGGAGCGCTTGGTCATCTCGACGTCGATCGTGATGGTGACGTCGTCTCCGACCAGCACGCCGCCCGAATCGAGCGCGCGGTTCCAGGTCATCCCGAAATCCTTCCGATTCAGCTTGGCGGTAGCCATAGCGCCGATGCGCGCCATGCCGCGCATGTTCAACTCCGGCGTGGGCCCCTCCACGTCGAGAACCGCTTCGCGGGTGACGCCGTGGATCGTCAGGTCGCCGGTGATCTTCAGCTTGCCCGGTCCGGCCGCTTCGACCCGCTTGGAACGGAAGGTGATGGTGGGATACTTATCCACCTCGAAAAAATTGGCGCTCTTGAGATCGGCGTCGCGCTTCGGCTCGCGGGTATTCACGGTGGTGGCATCGATGGTGACCTCCAGCGTCGCCCGCGCCGGGTCCGCCGGATCGAACTCGGCCGTGCCGCGAATGCCGCTGAACTCACCCCGGACATTGGAGACCATCATGTGCCGCACGGAGAATTGCGCGCTCGTGTGGGAGGGGTCGATCTGCCAGGACGCGGCGGAAAGAGCCGCCGTCGCCGCCAGACCGATCAATACCTGGATTACCGTTTTTCGCATTCGTCGCTCCTCCATTACATGTGATCAACATGACGTTTCTGCTGCCGGTGTCGTTACATCACCGAACAATTTCATCAGTGTGACGACACTTTTTTCACCGGCCTGTTAACCTCACGGCCCGAAAGAAACGTCTACACTGTTGGGCCAAGTACGGAGTCTGTGCGCGGCATTTGGCTCCCGGCCCTCCGGCCGCGACGCTATTCCGTCCCGGCAAGTGCAACTCGGTGGTCAACAATCGGCAGGAAGGCAGCAAGCTTTCGCAACCTGCCGGCCGACCGGCGGCAAGACCAACTCCATACCGGGCTTCCAGGACAGGGAAGACGCGGTGATCGCCCTGCCGGTCTATTGAAACCGCCAGATGAATCTGAGCTTTGATTATTAATACCGAGGTTTCATTATGAAGAGTCCGCTCCCCCTCCTTCCCATTGTGCTCATTGGTTTGTTCATTGCCGTTGGCGCCGCTCCAGGCCTCCAGGCGGCGCGCCTTTCGAATGCTTCCGCCGGTCAAGTCGTCACTCCGGCGCGCGCCCGCGTCCCGACGATGTCGGTATCGCTGACGCCATCGATCCCATCGCCGGCCCCGGTCGGCGCCATCGTTACCTGGAGCGCCGCCGTGTCGCAGGCCGGCTCCGCAACCCTTTGGTACCGATTTCGCGCCCGGCCTGCCGGCGGGGAGTTCCGCATGGTGCGAGACTATGGGCCCCAGAACATGCTGGACTGGACGGCGAGTGAGCACGAGGGAGCTTACGAAATCGAGGTCTCCGTCAAGACCAACCAAACGGGGCAGGCGGCCGTAACCTCGGCGGTCCACGAAGTGACCTCTCGTGTAAACGGCGGCGCGCCGGCCCTCAGCCCGACGGCAAACCCCCTGGTCTTCCTGTATAGCGCGCCGGCTTGCCCCGCCGGCAGCCGGATGCGAGTGCAGTTCCAGTCGCCCGACGGTTCCGTGCAGTACACCCCCTACAAGTCCTGCGCCCAGGGCTTGAGCATGAACTTCTATCTCGCCGCCATGCGGCCCAAGACACAATACTCCGTGAAGCAGGAGGTCGACACCGGTTCTGCATTCGTGTATGGCCCCGCGTTGGCGCTGGCGACTCCCGATGTGTCGCTGGCAATCGCCGGTTATAAAGTGGTGCAGGCGCCGCCGGCGCCGATAACGAACGGCATCCTGTTGCAGAGCACGCTCTTCCAGATGACGGTCGCGACCGATCTGAATGGCAACCTCGTATGGTTCTATCCGGGAAGCATCTCGTTCCTGACCCGGCCGGAACCCGGCGGCCTTTTCCTGGGGCTTTTCGAGAATGCCACGGCGGATTTATCGCACCAGATTCTCCGCGAGTTCGATCTGGCCGGGACGACGATCCGCGAGACCAACGCCGCGCGAATCAGCGAACAGCTTGCCGCCTTAGGAAAGCGTCCGATCGGCTCCTTCCACCACGAAGCGGCCGGGTTGCCCGGCGGCAAAGTCCTGGTGCTGGCCAGCACGGAACAAATCCTGACGGACGTTCAGGGGCCGGGACCGGTGGACGTGGTCGGAGACGAGATCCTGGTTCTCGATCGCGACCTGCAGGTGATCTGGACCTGGGACGCCTTCGATCACCTGGATCCGCACCGGCTGGCCACGCTCGGGGAGACGTGCATTGGAGGGGGCGCAGGCTGCCCGCCCCTTTACCTGGCCCACCAGGCGAACGACTGGCTGCACGGCAACTCCTTGCAACTGACGCCCGATGGGAACATCCTCTACTCCACCCGTCATCAGGACTGGCTGATCAAGATCGACTACAATAGCGGGGAGGGCAGCGGCGCCATTATCTGGCGTCTCGGGAAGGACGGCGATTTTCAGCTCAACTCCAGCGATCCTTACCCGTGGTTCTCCCACCAGCATGACCCGCAGTTCGCTTTAGGGGACAATTCGACTGTGATGCTGTTCGACAACGGTAATGTGCGGCGCGACTCGGACTCCAACGCCAACAGCCGCGGTCAGGTCTTGCGGCTGGACGAGCGGAACCGTGTGGCGACGCTGGTCCTCAACGTGGACCTGGGGGGATATTCGCTGGCGCTCGGAGCGGCGCAAAAACTGCCGAACGGCAACTACCACTTCGACCTGGGCTGGCTGCCGGATACTACGAGTCAATCGGTGGAGGTCGATCCCTCCGGGAACGTCGTATACGCCATCCAGGCCGGCACGCAGGAGTACCGCTCCTTCCGCATGAGGGATCTCTACACGCCGTAGCCATGGGAAGCCGACCGGGCGGGCCGGGAGCGGGCGACAGGGCCGCCGGATTTCGGAGCCACGCGGGACGCAGGAATGGACAGACGTTCGTTTCTCAAAACGGGAGCGGCAGGGCTCTGGGGAACGGTTTTGGCCGCGCAGAAGCAGACCCCACAGAGCGGCGGAAGAACCCCCCGAACGCGATCGAGCCCGGCGTTTCGGACCCCCAACATCGTCTTCATTTACGCGGACGATCTCGGCTATGGCGATCTGGGCTGCTATGGATCGAGCATCCCGACGCCGAATCTCGATCGCATGGCCTCCGAAGGCGTCCTGTTTCGCCAGTTCTATTCGGCCAGCGCCGTTTGCTCGCCCTCGCGCGCGGCGCTGCTGACGGGCCGCTACCCGACACGGGTCGGCGTCCCGAGGGTCCTGTTCCCCTCCGACACGGCCGGCCTGCCAGACTCGGAAACCACCATCGCGCAGTTGCTGAAAACGCGCAGCTACCAGACGATGTGCGTCGGCAAGTGGCATCTGGGATCGCAGCCCCAGTTCCTGCCCACCAACCGCGGCTTTGACGAATTTTTCGGCCTGCCCTACAGCAATGATATGCGTCCGCTGCCGTTGATGCACAACACGGATGTCGTGGAGCAGCCGGCCCGGCTGGACACCTTAACACAGCGCTACACCGAGCAAGCCGTGAACTTCATCGGGCGCTCCAAGGATTCGCCGTTCTTCTTATATTTTGCTCACACCTACCCGCACATCCCGCTGGCGGCGTCCGAGGCTTTTCTGGGCAAGTCGGGGCTCGGGCTGTATGGGGATACGGTCGCGGAGATCGACTGGAGCGTGGGGGAGGTCCTGCGGAGCATCAAAGACAGCGGACTCGACCAATACACGCTGGTCATGTTCTCCAGCGATAACGGACCGTGGTATCAGGGAAGCCCGGGAAGGTTGCGTGGGCGCAAGGGGGAGACCTATGAAGGCGGCTTCCGCGAGCCTTTCCTCGCCCGGTTCCCAGGATCGATTCCGGCAGGCCTGGTCTCGCCGGGCGTCGGGTCTACGATGGATATCCTCCCCACGGTGGCCCGGATGTGCGGAGCGGCGCTCCCGAGCAAGCCGCTGGATGGAATCGACATAGGGCCGTTACTCACCGGCCAGAAGCAGCAGATCGATCGCGATATCCTCCTCTATTTCGACGAATGGAACATGCAGTGTGCGCGACTGGGAAAATGGAAGCTGCATCTATCCAGGTACAACAGCGTGGCCTGGACGCCGGACCCTCCGGGCGGCCGTCTGAATCTGCCGCTGCCCAAACCGGAGCTCTACGACCTCGAAGCCGATCCGCAAGAAAGCTACGATGCGGCGCCAGACAATCCGCAAATCGTGTCCCAGATCCGGGCGCGCATTGAAGCATTGCTCCCTACCTTCCCCAGCGACGTCACGACCGCCTGGCGCGACACCATGAACACTCCGGTCCAAAATA
>JBGOUJ010000636.1:0-4434 GCA_041477005.1 Terriglobia bacterium
AGACCTTCACGATCAGGGCGTCTTGCCCGCTGTCACACTGCTCTTTGACCTGCGGCAGGCGCAGGTAGATGGCTTCAACATTGGTGATCTTCATGTGGGGAACGGACGATTGCGGGATTCAATCGGCAATCGCCATCAATCGTCGATCTTTTCGTGGGTCTGATGGTCGAGCCGGCCGACCGACTTCAAGCGGTTATACAGGCGCTCGACTTCCGCCTCGTCTTCCGGCCGCAGGACCCGGTAGCGCGGGCGGGCGAGCTCCTCCTCCACCTCCACGTCCTCGTCTTCCAATTCCGGACTCTCACCCCAATATTGTTTGTACGGGATACCCTCGATCCAGGCGCCCCTGGCCAGCCGCCGCATCTGCCGCAAGAGCCGGGCCGCCATACTCGGCTCGCCGGGATAGATCAGGTAAAGGACCCGGCCGCCGCGCAGAGCCATTCGCAGTATGAGAGGGGCAGTCCAGCCGGTGGTATCCAGCCGTTCGACCTCGGCCCACAAGAAGCCTTCCTCACCGACGCTCCAGGAGCCGTCTCGAATCACAATCACCGGGCGGGTCGCCAGAAACAGCAGCACGCCGGAGCTGAGGAGAAAAAGAACAGCAGGAATGAATGCAGGCTTCCAGTTCCAGCCGCACCACCCGGCAAAAGCCGCCAGGACAAACGCCACAACGGCTGCCGGGGCATAATGGCGGGCTGGGGGGTAACGAGTCATGCCGGCCGAAGCAACTCTCCTCTACTAGCGTAAACCCGTCGGGAGGGTTCGTCAATCGGATTGTGGGGGCTTGTAAAACCGCTGTGAAACAAAGACGGCGTAGTGTACGCCGCTGACAACGGTGGAAACACCCGTTATACAGACCAGGGCCTCGGCGATCGGCTGGGTAAAGCCGTTGGTGTACGCGTTTCGCAGTACCACCGCGAAGACCGTGGCCACCTGGATGGCGGTGTTGATTTTGCCGAGAGCGCTGGGCGGGAAACGGCGATGCTGCGTGAACAGGGCCACCGTAATGGTGGTCGCCAGGATGATCACGTCGCGGCTCAGGACCAGAATGGTCACCCACCAGGGCACGGAGTGGATCAACGCCAGCAGGAAGAAGCTGGAGCTAAGCAGGAGCTTGTCGGCGATGGGATCGAGGTAGGCGCCGATCGCCGTCTGTTGATTCAGCCGGCGCGCCACCAGACCGTCGACCCCGTCGGTCACCGCCGCTAACACAAACAGCGCCAGGGCCAGCGCGTGGTGGCCGTACAGCATGGCGATCAGGATGACCGGGATGACCAGCAGGCGGAAAAGCGTGAGCTGGTTGGCGATGTTCCAGAGTTGGCGCATTCAGGTTGTACCACTCGTGCGCCAAGAGGAACTTCCTTGTTCCCTTTGCGTTCTTTGCGCCTTGGCGTGAAATGTTCCGGCCGATTCGATTCTTTCACAGTTTCTCACGGTCACGGCTGGGAACTCTCGTTTCGGAGCTCGGCGGCGAAGCGGGCGCCCCGGTCGAATTCCTCTTCGAGGGCCCGGCCGCGAAGGTTTTCGCGCAGGTGCTCCAGCTTCTGGATGTAGGCCAGGAGCGCCCGATCGATGTTCTCGGTGTTGGTCATGCAGATGTCGCGCCACAGCTCGTAGGCGCTGCGGGCCAGGCGCGTGGAGTCCCGCAGGCCCCCGCCGGAGACTTTCCAAGCATCGGGGGAAGGGATCTGCTCCAGGAGCAGGGAAGCCAGGGCCGTCGAGGCAAGTTGGGGCAAATGGGATGTGAGCGCTACGATGCCGTCGTGCTCTTCGGGAGGCATCACCACAACGCGCGCCCCGAGCCTTTCGAGCCAATCGTGGAACTGCCTCACCGGTCCCGTCTCGGTCAAGCGGCCACCGACCGGCGTGAGGACATAAGTAGCGCCTCGCAGCAGCCCTGCTTCGGCTGCCTCCACCCCGCGCTCGGTCTTTCCAGCCATGGGGTGGCCCCCCAGGAAAATCGGCCCGCCGGCGGGGAAGCATCTCTGGGCGCGGGCGACGATCGCCGCCTTGGTACTGCCGGCATCCGTCACCAGAGCGGACGGCCGGACGAACTGCGCCACCCGGGGCAGCAGGTCCAGGATCTTGGCGATGGGCTGAGCGAGATACACCAGATCGGCTTCGGGGAGGGCCTTCTCCAGGGGCAGGCCTTCCTCCACGACGCCTCGTTCGAGCGCCGCCGCGAGCGTACGCGGGGAGCTGACCCCCACGATTCGCCCGGTGAAGCCATTGCTGCGCAGCCCCAGGGCAAACGATCCGCCGATCAGTCCCACCCCGACAATCGCCACGCTGTTCAAATCGTTCTCCCCACCGCCGGGGCGATCATGCGGAGTTGCTTCATCAGCTCAGTGAACTGCTCGGGCTTGAGCGATTGCGCGCCGTCGCTCAGAGCGTGATCGGGATCGTGGTGGACCTCCAGCAGCAAGCCGTCGGCGCCGGCGGCCACCGCGGCCCGCGCCATCGGCGCAACCTTGTCCCGGCGGCCCGTGCCGTGGGACGGGTCGGCCACGATCGGCAGATGCGACAGCTTGTGAACCACCGGAATGGCCGAGATGTCGAGCGTATTGCGCGTGTAGGTTTCAAATGTGCGGATGCCGCGCTCGCACAAAATGATCTGGTAGTTGCCGCCCGAGAGAATGTATTCGGCCGAGAGCAGCCACTCCTCGATGGTGGCCGCGATGCCGCGCTTCAGCAGTACCGGCCGGGTGGCATGGCCGAGCTCCTTGAGCAGGAAAAAATTCTGCATGTTGCGCGCCCCGACCTGCAGAATGTCGGCGTACTGGCTGACCAGTCCGATCTGGCTCTGGTCCATCACTTCGCTTACCACCAGCAGCCCGTTGCGATCGGCCGCCTCGCGCAGCAGGCGCAAGCCTTCCTCGCCGAGGCCCTGGAAGCTGTAGGGAGAGCTGCGGGGCTTGAACGCCCCTCCGCGAATCACCTGGGCGCCGTTCTCGGCTACCAGGTCGGCCGCGCGGTCGATCTGGTCGCGACTCTCCACGCTGCACGGCCCGGCCATGACGACCACCTGCGGTCCTCCGATCCGGACCGTTTTGCCCGCCGGCAGGCCGATCTCCACCACCGTTCCTTGCGGGCGGAAAGCGCGGCTGGCCAGCTTGTAGGGGGCCGAGATGCGCAGTACCTCGTTAACGCCATCCAGGACCTCCAGATCGCGAACATCAAAATCGGTTTTCGCGCCGACGGCGCCCAGCAGCGTGTGGCGGACGCCGGTCGAGCGGTGGACGTCGAAGCCGAGCGCCACCAGCCGGTCGATCACCGACTGCACTTGGGCCTCTGCGGCCCCTTCTTGCATGACGATTACCATAATGTCGATTTGTTGATTTATTAATTTGTTGATTGAACCCGGAGGTGCGGTTTTCAATCAATAAATCAGCAAATCACTAAATCATCAATGGCCTTTCTGGATGGCGCGCATCTCATCAATGATGCGCTCGAAGATCCGTTTTACGGCGTCGGACGGGAGCGGGCCGCCGTTGTGGGCGGCGATGTTCGCGAACACCTGCTCCTCGCGCTTGGGCTCGTAGATCGGGATTCGGTCTCGCACCTTGAGTGGGACCAGGGCCAGCACGCAGCGGGCGCGCTCGTTCAATAGCTCCAGGATCTGACGATCCAGCCCATCGATCTTCCCACGCCAATCCGACATGTCCATGGCGGCGCTCAGACCTCGATCTTTCGAAAGCCGGCCTTCAGTTGAGCCGCGCATTCTTCCAGCTTCACGGCCAGATCGGCGCTCGCCCCCTGCTGCTCGACGAGCCGCATGAAGGCGCTGCCCACCGCGGCGGCGTCGGCCAGCGGCGCCAGCTCCGCCAGGTGCTCCGGCCGCGAGATGCCGAAGCCGACGGCCAGGGGCAGGGAAGTCACTGCCCGCACGCGGGCCACCAGCGGCGCGACGGAATCGGGCAGCCGTTCCCGCTCGCCGGTTACGCCCGTGCGCGATACCAGGTAAATGAAGCCGCTCGAGTAGCGCGCCACCAGTTCGAGGCGCCGCGGCGTGCTGGTCGGCGCGACCAGGAAAATGGTGTCCAAATGGTGACGCCGCATCTCGCTGACGAACGGCTCGGCTTCCTCGACGCTCAAATCGGTAAGCAAGGCTCCATCGACCCCCGCCGCGGCGGCATCTGAGGCAAAGCGGGAAAATCCATAGCGCAGGATCGGGTTCAGATAGCTGAAAATCACCAGCGGAATCTCCGACCGTCGCCGGATCCGCACGACTGTGTCCAGAACGCCGGCGAGAGTGGTTCCCGCGCGCAGCGCCCTCTCGCTCGCCCGCTGGATCACCGGCCCGTCGGCAATGGGATCGGAAAACGGTACGCCCAACTCGACCACGTCGGCCCCGCCGCGCTCCAGCGCCTCCACCAAGGCCGGCGTATGCTCGAGCGTCGGATCACCGGCCGTCAGATAAGCGACCAGCCCCCG
>JBGOUJ010000637.1:0-4414 GCA_041477005.1 Terriglobia bacterium
CAATGCCCTGCCCACCATGGCGCCCTGGGGCGGGATCGAGAAGATCCTGGGTATCAATCCGCTGGCGGTGGCCATTCCGGCCGGCGAGGAGACCCCTGTCGTCTTTGACGCCGCCTTCAGCGCTTCCTCCGTGGGCAAGATTCGTGTGTATCGGCAGAAGGGACTGCGCATACCGGAAGGCTGGGCGTTCGATGCCGGCGGCCGGCCCACCACCGATCCGGCGGCCGCCCTGGAAGGCCTGCTGCAGCCGATCGGGGGCTTCAAGGGGACGGGGTTGGCGCTGGTGATGGGAATCCTCTCGGCGCCGCTTTCGGGCGCGAGCTATGGAACCGAGCTCGGGAGCCTGGTCGAGGGCGCGAAGCCCGGGCGCGATGGGCATTTCTTTTTGGCGCTCCGGATCGGGGCGTTTCGCGAACTGGGGGAGTTCAAGAAGCAGGTGGACGCGATCATCCGACAGATCCGGCGCAGCCGTCCCGCACCGGGAGTCGAGCGGATTTATGCTACGGGCGAGATCGAAGCGGAGACGGAGAGGCGCTACCGGCGGGAAGGGATCCCGTTGAATGCGGCCACGCTGGCGGGAGTCGCCGGGGCCGCCGAGCGGCTCGGTGTGGATCCATCACCGGTGCGCTGAGCGGACCGCTCTACGCGGCAGAGTGCCGCGCCGCGAAGGGGCGCACTCCTGATTTTTGCCTTAGCTTACTGCCGGAACGGCTACTGTGTTGTAAGCCCCGCGAGGGCCGCGGCCAGCTCGCCCGGGTGGAAGCCGAAGGGCCCGGGCCGGCTCTTGTAGGCGATGCGGCCGTCGCGGTCAATGGCGTAGAGCCGGTCGGGCCAGCCGGTGTAGGCGGCCTCGGTCGAGTTCCGGAAGTCATCGAGGAGGGCGGGAATCTCGATGCCCAGGTTACGGACGCAGGCGCCGGCCACATCGCTGCGCTCCTCGAAGCTCCTGGGGCTGGGGATGACGACCTTGGCCCGAATGTTCTGCGGCATCTGCCAGACGTCGCTCGCGTGGGCCTCCAGGATGTAGACGACGTAGAACGCCACGCGATCTTTATATTGCTGATACAGCTTGTTGAGCGCGGGAACCTCCCGGCGAAAAGGCGGTCAGGTGTAGCTGCCGAAAACCAGCACCACCGGCTTGCCGCCCCGGAATGACGACAGGCGGACCCGGCCCTTGTGGTCCAGGGTCTCCAGGTCGAAGTCGGGGGCGGGGTCGGCGTCCCGCAAATGCCCGGCGCGGGCCGACATCCAAAGCGGCTGAAACGGAAGGACCAGCATAGCCGGCATCGGCATCCTCGCCATGAACCGGCTGAAACGGTCCGGCGGCTGGCGCATGGCCGCCCACAGGGCGGCGATCAGCACCAGGTATAGCGCGGCCAAAGCTCCCGCGATCTTGAAAACCAGTCTCATTCGCGTTACTGCCAACATGCTACCACTCCGCTGGCGAAAGGATGCGCTTTGGGCGGCCTGCCGGTCTTGCTCCCTTCCCGCCGGCGCGGGCAGAGGAGTTAGCAACAGAGACTTCGGTCCGAGCCACGGTGTATAATATACACCATGAGACGGACGCAACTCTACCTGGACGAAAAGGACTGGAAACTCCTGCATGTTTTAGCCCGCTCGCTGCGGACTTCGGTCTCCGAACTGGTTCGGACGGCCGTGCACGAGAAGTACTTCGACAAGGAGCGTCGTCGCCAAGCCATGCTGGGTATTGTCGGGCTCTGGAAAGACCGCACGGACCTGCCGGACACCGAAACCTACGTTAGAAGCCTCCGGAAAGGCAATCGTCTGGAAAGGGTTTGGCGTTGATCCTGGCGCTTGTGGATTCCGACATTACCATCGAGGTCCTCCGCCAGCGCAACGCCGCAATCCGATCGCGGTGGGATGCCCTGGTCGCTCAAGACGCGCTATTCATGTACTCGCCGGTTACCCTGGCCGAGGTCTGGCAAGGCATTCGTGAAGGCGAACAGGATGCGGTCACGGCTGCCTTCACCGCCATGACATGCGTCCCGATCGACGGGGGCATCGGCCGGCGAGCAGGGGAGTACATGTGGCGGTTCTATGCCAGCCACCACCTCGACCTCGGAGACGCCCTCATTGCAGCCACCGCCTCAGTCTACGGCGTGCCTCTTTGGACCCGTAACAAGCGACACTACCCCATGAAAGACATTCGTCTCTTTTGAGGCGAGGCGAGTCAGCCGCGGACGGCGGCTTTGCTGTTGGTCCCGGCCGGCTTGGCGGCGGCCGCGGCTTCGACCGGCGGGCTGACGGCGCCGACGGCGGGCAGCAGGCCCAGGATGCGGCGCAGCTCGGTATCGAGATTGGCCCGGACGTCGGGGTTGTCTTTCAGGAACTGCTTCGCGTTTTCGCGGCCTTGGCCGATCCGCTCACCCTTGTAGCTGTACCAGGAGCCGCTCTTTTCGACGATGTTGTGCTCGGCTCCCAGATCGATCAGGTCGCCTTCGATCGAGATCCCCTCCCCGTACATAATGTCGAACTCCGCCGCGCGGAAGGGGGCGGCGACCTTGTTCTTGACGACCTTCACCTTGGTGCGGCTGCCGACCACCTCGTCGCCATCCTTGATCACGTTGGTGCGGCGGATGTCGGCGCGGATCGAAGCGTAGAATTTCAACGCCCGGCCGCCCGTCGTGGTCTCGGGATTGCCGAACATCACTCCGATCTTTTCCCGGATCTGGTTGATGAAGATCAGGCAGGTCTGGGATTTGGAGACGAAGCCGGTGATCTTGCGCAACGCCTGCGACATGAGCCGGGCCTGCAGGCCCATGTGGCTGTCGCCCATCTCCCCGTCGAGCTCGGCCTTAGGCACCAGCGCGGCGACCGAATCGATTACCAGCACGTCGATGGCGCTCGAGCGCACCAGCGCCTCGGCGATCTCCAGGGCCTGCTCCCCGTAATCGGGCTGGGAGATGAGCAGGTTGTCCACGTCGACGCCCAGCTTGCGGGCATAGATAGGATCGAGGGCATGCTCGGCGTCGATGAAGGCCGCCATGCCGCCCAACTTCTGGGCCTGCGCAATACACTCGAGGGCGAGGGTCGTCTTGCCCGACGATTCCGGCCCGTAGATCTCGATCACGCGGCCGCGGGGAAAGCCGCCCACGCCCAGCGCCCAATCGAGGGAAATCGATCCGGTCGAGATGACACTCACCGGTACAATGGCGTCTTTCGAGCCAAGGCGCAAGATGGAACCCTTGCCGAACTGCTTTTCGATCTGCGCGAGGGCCAGATCCAGCGCTCGCGCGCGTTCCCGTTCATCCATGAGGGTGCTCCGTTCTGCTTATCAGGCCATCCTACCACAGGCGAAGAAAAAGCGAAAGAAATATTTTGGGCTACCGCGACGGCGCGTAGTAGCCTTTGCGGGCGCGCACCCGCAGGTCCTTGTTCTTGGTATGGATTTCCACCTCGTGGAAGCGCCCGTCGGCCACGAACGGACTCGGGGCGTACAGCAGGAAATACTGGTGCCGGAGCTCGTTGGCGATGTTCTCGAACGACTGGCCGAGGTCGGTGGCCTGGAAGGGCTGAAAGCTCAGGCCGCCGGTCTGCTCCGAGAAGCGTTTGAGGACCTTGTCGCCGTCCATTTGCGTGCCGCTGCGGTTGGTGGAGATGGTGAACATCACCGCCTCGGCCTTGTGGCACATCTCGAGCGCCTGCTCGCGGCTCATGCGGCTCAGGTTGTCGTCGCCGTCGCTTAGAATCACCAGCGCGCGGCGGAACTGCTCGGGGGGCGAATCCTCGGGAAGCTTGTCGCGGCAGGAAAAATAGACCGCGTCATAGAGGGCCGTGCCCCCGCCCGCCCGCTGGTCCCGGACGCCCTTGGCCAGCTTTTCCGTATCGTGGGTGAAGTCCACCACCAGTTCGGCGGCGGTGTCGAAGCGGACCAGAAACGCCTTGTCGTTGTCCTCGTGCAGGACGCCGCGGATGAACTGAATGGCTGCTTCCTGCTCGAAGCGGAAGCGGTCGCGGATGCTGTTGCTGGTGTCGATCAGGATGCCGATGCGCAGCGGCAGGTTGCTCTCGCGGGCGAAGCCGATGATCGTTTGCGGCTTCTTGTTGTCGCGGATGGTGAACTCGCTTTGCTGGAGGTCCGTAATAAAGCGGCCCTTCTTGTCGCTGACGGTGAACAGCAGCGGCACACGGGGCACCTCGACCACGATCTTGCCTTCGGTCCCGCCGGCCAGGGGGGGCTTCGGCGCCTGAGCCGCGAGCGGGGCGAGGCAGAGCAGAAACAAGCCTACCTTCATGCTGAACCTGGATTATAGCAGGAGAGGGGAGGAATTGAGGAATGGAGGAACGGAGAAATTGAGGAAGGAAGACACCCCCCAGGGGGGCGACTTGGTCCGCGCGGGTCCTCGTTGGGAATTGAGAAATTGAGGAATGGAGAAATTGAGGAAGGAAGACA
>JBGOUJ010000638.1:0-4390 GCA_041477005.1 Terriglobia bacterium
CTGCTGGCCCAGTTGCGCAAGATGGACACCATCATCAGCGCTGTGCGCAGCAATGCCCGCTGCGTCTACGATGGGATCCGCGATCTGCCCGGCATCCGGTTTCGTCTGCTGCCCGATCCACAGGGTGAGCTGGGTACCGCCGTGTTCCTCGAATTTGACAGCAAGAAGCGGCGTGACCGCTACATGGCGGCAATGAAGGCGGAGAACATTCCCGTAGCGCCGCCCGGTGGTTCGGTGATCTTGCCCATCCAGCCTTACGTCGAAAAAAAGATCGCTATGCATCCGGCCTGGCCGTCGTGGACCAGCGAGCGCGGCCGATCCATTCAATATGGATCGGCGTCCTGTCCCCGAACCATCGATATCCTCAGCCGCTTCGCTGGCGCTCATATCGACCCCAAGTACACGCGGCGAGATACCGAGGACATTGTGGCCGCGATCCGCAAAGTGTATCCGGCCGTTACCCGGACATAAACCGTCTGTCCTTCTCGAAGACTCCATCCGCTCCCAGCTCATGGCGGTGGAGGTGAAGACCGATTCGCCGGTGTTCGAAGCGGGCATTCCCAAGCCGCTCTTCGAGGTCCGCCTGCCTCCGGCGGTTCGGCGGAACCATTACGTCGTGGCCGCCAACGGCCAGCGCTTTCTTGTGGTCGCGCCCGTGGAGCAGGCGGCCTCCTCGCCCATCACGGTGGTCGTCAACTGGCCGGCGGCGGCGAAACGCTGAGGCTCGTCGATGCGAAAGAGCCGTCGAGAGCATCGAGATATCGGATAATTAAGGTGTGGATCACTGTGACGCTCAACGGCTCCTTAGAACGCTAGGCGAAGAGCCTCGGGTCGTACTGGAATGCTTCCGGCTGGTGGACTCGGATTCTAGAGAAGTCCCGGTGTTGCGGATTGACGAGCCAGTTTGTTTCGGCTGGTGCGAGAGCCGAGGGCACAATAAGAATGGCTGCTCGACGATCGCGGGCAAACTCATCTCCGATGTCAGCGAGTTCCGGCGGCGGTGGAGTTCGGCGCCAGTTTGCGGGCAACTGCTTCGCAGAGATTGATATCCGAGAGACCCCCACCGGGATCTCCGCCGTAACCAGCACAAGATCTTTGGGCGAATCGTCCGGATCGATGTGAACAAAGTATTCGATCATGGCCAGCGACAGATGCTCGGCGGTGTATGCGAGACGAGTACGTATGCTAGACCAGCGCGCTCCAAAACGGTATGCACCCTCGCCATCGAGCGGGCTCTTCGAATAGGGTTTACGGAGAATTCGGTAGACCCGCGTCAACTCACTCCGCCATAGGCAATCCGGCCGAGAACGTTTTCTACCGCCCGCGCTCCCAGCTCGGTATCAATCAGCTCGAGTGGGGGTTTGCCGCCGAGTGCCCGGTTCGGTCGCTTGAGCCATCGGGTTGCTGTCTCTTCGTTGCCAAGGTAGTGCTTGGCCAAGGCGACGATCCGCGCGAGCCGATAGAGGCGATCCGATTCATGCCGAGCTAATCGGCCTGGGCGGCGGCGCCGTTGAAGGCTGCGGGCCGAAAGATCCAAACTTATGGCGAGCTCTTTCAATGTGATGCCGGCGGCACGCATGACCTGTTCAACCACTAGCTGAGGAAAGCCCTCTCGTATGGCTGCCTGGAGATCGCTGTCCGTCCGGAGCGAGCGGCCGAGGACAGGCTCGCCGCCAAGCTCTTCGACAACGGCATGGAGTTCGCCGACCATTCTGTCACTCATTATAGCGCCAAATGTCGCCACGGGTCTTGATTTCTCGATCGATGGCTGGAGGTGGCAGTCGAAACCCCCAAATAGCGGGCGCCCCCCTAGTCTAACTCGTGCGGTGGGTACGGCCTCTCCCTTGACGCCCCGCGTTCAATAGACCACCGAACCAGGCGCGAGCACGGCGCTAGAGTGGCGACCTTTCTGCTCCCGAGCGGTGTATGAAGTTGAGCGGGAGACGGGGGTAAGTTATTGATTCTCCACCTCACCTGGCTGTGCGGCATCGTCGCCTCGACGCGGGCACGTTTGTTGGGATCGAGGATGAACGCAGCAACCGTTCCCCTTTAGGCGCGGCATCGCTTGCAAAACCTAACATAAAGTGGTAAGTTTTGCTAGTGATATCGTATGCTCATTCTAACGAAAGGCGGCGGCTTATGCCAGTGAAACAGCCGTCCGTCCGCCCCAGAGGCCTCTCCGACTTCGTGGATCGACTCCAATCAGCAGGCCGCTACAGTTTCCATCGGGAGGAAGCCGTCTCCGTCCTCGGCGTCTCGGAAATTGCGCTTCAAGCAGCCGCACGCCGGTTGACGGCAAAAGGCAGGATTGCAACTCCTCGCCGCGGGTTCTATGTCATCGTTCCTGTTGAGTACCGCCAGGCTGGCGCGCCGCCTCCGTCGTGGTTCATTGACGACTTGATGAAGTTCCACCAGCACCCGTACTACGTGGGCCTCTTGTCTGCTGCTGCTCTGCACGGCGCAGCGCACCAGCAACCGCAGGAGTTCCAAGTGGTTACCGACACCACGCTGCGGCCAACCACAGTCGGCCGGACCCGAATCCGATTCCTTCTAAAGTGGCGCCTCGCCGGGACTCCGACCACCGACGTCAAGACCGAGACCGGGGCGATAAAGGTATCAACTCCGGAAGCCACCGCACTGGATCTGGTGCGATACATGGGAAGCGCTGGTCACCTTGGGAACGTCGCCACCGTGTTGTCCGAACTGTCCGAAAAAATCAATCCCAATCGTTTGGTCGAGGCGGCGCGGGGGGAGGTCGAGTTGTCGGTGGTGCAACGGCTGGGATTCTTACTCGACCGCTTCGCTTCTGCAGGCGTGGCCAGGCCCCTAGCCAAGTGGCTTGTGACTAAGCGTCCCCGACCAGTTCCTCTACGACCGGAGCGGAAACCGAAAGTGACCGAGAAGGATCCTCGTTGGCAGATTCTGGTGAATGAGCGGGTCGAGGTGGACGTGTGATCCCAAAGGCCCACATCACTGCCTGGCGGGCGTACGCGCCTTAGTCCGACGACTCCCAGGTAGAGCAGGACCTGATTATTTCGAGAGCGATCATTGAGGTGTTCTCCGAACAGCTACTCTCTACCAGCTTGGCGTTCCGAGGCGGAACCGCCCTGCACAAGTTGTACCTGACGCCGCCGGCGCGTTACTCGGAGGACATCGACCTCGTGCAGGTCAAGGGTGGGCCGATCGGCGCCATCATGACCGCATTGCGTCAAAAGCTCGATTCCTGGTTGGGCGCTCCGAAGAGGAAGCAGTCGGAGGGACGGATGACGATGATCTATCGTTTCGAGTCGGAGATACCGCCGATCACACCGCTTCGCTTGAAGGTGGAGGTAAACACCCGCGAGCATTTTTCCGTGTGCGGCTTCACCCGACAGCACTTCGCCGTCGAGAATCCGTGGTATCGCGGATCTGCCGAGTTGCTCACCTACGAGTTGGAGGAGTTGCTCGCGACGAAGCTCCGGGCGCTCTACCAGAGAAGCAAGGGACGCGACCTTTACGACCTGGCGGCCGCTGTCCAGCGTCTTCCGCAATTGGACTTGGCGAAGGTCGTCGAATGCTTCGAGCGGTACCTCGAACAGGAAGGGCACCGGGTGTCGCGGGCTGAGTTCGAGGCGAACATGTTCGAGAAGATGCAGGATCCGGCGTTCCACGGCGACATCGAACCGCTACTCGTGTCTGGAGCATCCCAGGCGGGCTCGGCTTCCTACGATCCGAATACGGCCTACCAGCGCGTTCACGAGAGCCTCATCGCGCGACTGCCTGGCGAGCAGTGGAAGGGGCTGAAGTGACCAGTAGCAAATCGTACGGCGGCAGCTCGTGTGTTGCGTGATCCTGTCGAGCGCGCGCAGCTGTAACCATACGGCTACAGTCCGGAAGACTCCTTCTGCCGTTCCGGCTCGGTGGCCATGGATTCATATTCGGCGTTGAACTCGCAGCCCAGGATTACGATCACGCTGACGATATACATCCAGATGAGCAAGACCACGGCCGTCGAGACGCTGCCATAAAGATCGCCGTAGCGGGCAACGTGCTGCACGTACCAGGCGAAAAGCAGGGTAGCGGCGACCCACAGCACCGTGGCCAGCGCCGCTCCCGGCCAGATGTAGCGCAGTTTCTGCGGACGATTGGGGCCGACCCAATAGAGCAGGACAATCACCACCACGCTCGTGCCGAGCGCAATGGCCCAGCGCACGACGTGGCCCGCCGTGGCCACCCACCACGAGGCCTCGTCCAGGTGAGCCACCAGCCAGTTTTCGATCTGCTGGCCGAACAGCACCAGAAAGCTGGCAACGAGCAGCGGCGCCCCAGCCAGAGGGAGCAAGGCCAGCGCCACCGCTCTGCCCCGAAAAAAGGACCGGCCCGCCGGTATGCGGTAGGCCGTGCGGAAACC
>JBGOUJ010000639.1:0-4387 GCA_041477005.1 Terriglobia bacterium
GATCTTCGATAGCTGCCGGTACGACTCCTGGGTGCGGGCGAGGCCCCGGGTCATGAAAAAGCTGGGCCTGGTCGAGCGACGCTGGTCCTACGCCTCCTGGACCTCGCCGTCCCACTACAACCTTTTGATGGGCTTGTTGCCTCATTCAAGCCCCCGGCACGTCTACGCTTCGGAGTACTACCAGAGGGACTTTTTCAAATTCAACGAGAGGCTTGGCGCGGAAGGGATTGAGTTCAAGTCCCTAGTGCCCAAGCTTTACGTTCCCGCCTTTCTAAAAGAGAGCCTCGGCTACCGCACGCACGCTCTGGTGTCGTTGCCGGTGTTGAATCCCAGGACCATCCTCAACAACGGATTCGACAGCTACAAGTTGATGGAGAAGCACAACGACATGCGGGCGATGTTGAGAGAAATGCAATTCTCCGAAGAGCAGCCTTCCTTCTACCTGCTCAATGTCGGAGAAACGCATTACCCTTACGCGCTGCCGGGCGAGCCGCCGGAGCTATGGCCCCGCATCAGCGGGGTACATGGGGTCTTCAAGCATCTGGACGATCACGTGGTGGGCGGCAAGCTGGTGGAAAGGAAAGAAAAGTTCTTCGATAACAAGAAGCTGAAGCTGCTGCACCAGCGCCAGATCGAAGCCGTGAAGTACCTTGATGGCGTCGTCGAGGAGTTGTTCGATAAGGCGCCCAAGAACACCTACATCACCATCACGGCAGATCACGGCGAGTTGTTTGGGGAAGACGGCTACTTCGGGCACGGGCCGATCCAGCACAACAAAGTGTTCGAGGTTCCCTTCGTGGAGGGAAAGATCCGATGAGGGGTCGCGCCGCGGCCCGAGTGTCACCGTGGAGTGGTGTGCGAAGCCGTCGAACCCTCCTGTTGGCGGTTTTGGCGATTGTGGTTGCCGACTGGGTCCTGAAAACGAATCAGGGCGGCCACGCTTTTTCAGGGATCCAGTTGGCGTATATCGGCCCGGGCGCCGGCTTCGTATTCTTGGGATCGTTTCTAAGTTTGCTGTCGGCGTTCCTGATGAGCGCGCTGTCCTTCCTGACCTGGCCGTTCCGGATGCTGTGGCGGACACTGCGCCGGCGGCAGGGCTTTAAGAATGCCAGAATCCGGAAGCTGATTTTCCTCGGGCTGGATGGTCTCGATCCGAACCTGGTCGAACGATTCATGGCCGAGGGGCGGATGCCAAATCTCACTCGTTTGCGGGACCAGGGAACATTCACGCGGCTTCGAACGACGTTCCCTTCTCTCTCGCCGGTGGCCTGGTCCACGTTTGCCACAGGGGTGAGCCCGGCCAAGCACAACATCTTCGACTTCCTGAACCGAAATCTCAAATCGTACATGCCGGAGCTTTCCTCGTCGAAGGTGAACCGGCCGCGAAAGATCTGGAAGCTGGGGCGGTACCGGATCCCGTTGAGCAGCGCTTTCGTCGAAATGCGGAGAAAGAGCCAGCCGTTCTGGAAGATCCTGGGCGACCAGCACATCGACTGCACGATTTTGCGTGTGCCGATCACCTTCCCGCCTGACAAGTTCAACGGACGGCTGCTCTCGGCGATGTGCACGCCCGACCTGCTGGGGACGCAAGGCAGCTTTTCGCTGTTCACCACGCGGGTGGAGAAGGCGACGTACGAGAGCGGCGCACGTTACCCGCTGGAGCGAAATGGAAACCGTCTCCGGGGATTCATCCGAGGTCCTGAGAATTCCCTGGTGGAGGGCGGCTCTCCGCTCGAGATCGGCTTCCGTCTGGCCGTGGAAAAAGACGGCGCGGCCACCCTGGAGGTCGACGGGGGATCTTACCGGCTGCAGCGCGGCGAATACTCCCCTTGGGTCAACCTGACTTTTCGAGCGAGCCTGGGCATCAAGGTGCGCGGCATCTGCCGCTTCCTGCTAACGGAAGCGGGGCCGGAGGTCTCGCTGTATGTCTCTCCGATCAACATGGATCCGGAGAAGCCGGCGCTTCCGATTTCACACCCTTCCTATTACGCGGCGTATCTCGCCAAGCTGCTCGGCTGCTTTGCGACCCTGGGAATGGCGGAGGACACATGGGCGCTGAACGAGGGCGTCATCGGCGAAGAGTCATTCCTGAAACAGGCTTACTCGATTCACGGCGAGCGGGAAGCGATGTTTTTCGGTGCCCTCGAGCGGACCAAGCGCGGTGTGGTGGCCTGCGTCTTCGATGCCAGCGACCGCGTGCAGCACATGTTCTACCGCTACTTGGATCCCAGTCCGGGCGGGCCACAGGGCGATGCGCAGAACGGAAAATATCGGCATACCATCGAGGATCTCTATAGCCGGATGGACGCTCTGGTCGGCAGAACCCTCGATTACGTAGACGAGGAGTCCGTGCTGTTCGTTTTGTCGGACCATGGTTTCTGTTCGTTCCGCCGGGGGGTGAACCTGAATTCCTGGCTGCATCAGAACGGATACCTGGCTCTGCAAGACGGCTCCGCGGAAGGGAGTGCCTACTTACAAGGCATTGACTGGAACCGCACGAAGGCTTACACCTTCGGCCTGGCGGGCCTCTACATCAACCAGAAGGGGCGGGAGGGGCAGGGGATCGTTGCGCCGGGCGTAGAGACCGAAGCCTTAAAAAGGGAGTTGGCGGAGAGATTGTCAGGACTGCGCGACGAGGAGTGGAACCAAGTGGCGATCAACCGGGTGTACGTCACCGATTCGCTGTACCAGGGGCCTTACCTGGACGCGGCGCCGGACCTCATCGTGGGCTACAACGAGGGCTATCGCAGCTCGTGGGACGCTGCCCTGGGCAAAACGACCGTGCGGGTCATCGAAGATAACCACAAGGCGTGGAGCGGAGATCATTGCGTCGACCCCCTGCTGGTGCCGGGGGTTCTGTTCTCAAACCGCAAAATCGACATCGAGGACCCGGGGATCGAGGATCTGGCTCCCACCGCCCTGGCCTTGTTTGGGGTGAATGTGCCGGGCTACATGGAGGGCAAGCCCGTCTTCCGCTTCGCCGAGTCCGCGGGCGTGGCATGACGAGACTTGCCGGCCCAGGCGCAGTCAGACAGGTCCGCCGCCAAGCAGCGGCGCGCCGGCGGGCGCTGCTTGCCATCCCGGTCGCGGCGTTTGTTGCACTGCTCGGGTGCAACGGGGCTTCGCCCGGCGCGATCGACAAGCGGATGATCGTGCTGGGCGTCGATGGGATGGATCCCAACTTTGTTGAGGCCCACTGGGAGGAATTGCCCAACCTGAACCGGTTGCGCCGGCAGGGTGAGTTCAAGCGCCTCGCCACCAGCATCCCTCCGCAGAGCCCAGTGGCATGGTCCAGTTTTATCACCGGCATGGACCCGGGCGGCCACGGGATCTTCGATTTCATCCACCGCAATCCCGCGAACCGCATGCCGTTTTCCTCTATGGCCGAGACCTCCGATCCCAGCCACACCCTTACCCTGGGGCCATTCGTGCTTCCGCTCTCGAAGGGTCACGTGCGCGCGCTCCGCAAAGGCCGGGCCTTCTGGCAGATTCTGGCGGAGCACGCGGTCCCGACGACAGTGGTAAGGATGCCTGCCAATTTTCCTCCCGCCGCTTGCAAAGCCCGCACTCTCTCAGGCATGGGAACTCCGGATATGGATGGGACCTTCGGCACATTTACCTTTTTCACCGACGACCCCCAGGAGGAAACACATGATGTCGCTGGCGGACGCATCGTCGAGGTGCGGTTGCAGGGATATCGGGCTGTGCTGGCGATTGAGGGCCCTGTCAACACGCTGCGAAAGGAGAGGCCGCGCTCCTCAGTTCCAGTGATCGTAGACGTGGACCCCGGCGAACCGGTCGCCCGCATCGAGAGCGGCGAGACACGGATTGTCCTCCGGGAAGGAGAATGGTCCGGCTGGCTGAGGGCGCATTTCCCGCTGATCCCCGGGGTCAAAAGCGCCGGCATGTTCCGCATTTATCTGCAAAAGGTTCGGCCCCGCTTCCGGCTGTACGTGACGCCGATCAACATCGACCCGGCGGCGCCGGAGCTGCCAATCTCCACGCCCGACTCTTACAGCCGGGAATTGGCCGAGGCCCTCGGACCGTTTTATACACAGGGAATCGCCGAGGACACCGCAGCGCTGAGGGCGGGAGTGTTCGACCGCGAAGAGTTCTCGGCGCAGAGCCGGCAGGTGCTTTCGGACAGTATGCGAGCCTTTCGATACGAGCTGGACCGCTTTCAGGGCGGCCTGCTGTTTTTCTATTTTTCCAGCGTCGATCAGAACTCGCACATCCTCTGGGGCAAGTACGACCAGGAGCTGCTGGAGACTTATCAGGCGATTGACGGCGCAGTCGGAGCGGCGATGGAAAAGATCGGCGACGGTACCCTGGTGGTCCTTTCCGACCACGGCTTTTCGACCTTCGACCGCGCCGTGCACCTGAACAC
>JBGOUJ010000640.1:0-4381 GCA_041477005.1 Terriglobia bacterium
CTGCCCGACGGCTGTGTCTCTCCGGACTGTATAATGAAGTTGGCTATGCCAGTGCTCGCGCTGCACTATCACGAGATGTGGCTCAAGGGGCGCAACCGCGGCTTTTTTCTGGACAAGTTCACCCAGTCGATTCGCATCCACCTGGGCGGTTTGGGACCTCTGCGCGTCCACCACGAAGACGGCCGCGTCCTAGTCTCGCTTCAGTCCGAGCCGTCTCTGGCCGAAGCCACCGAGCGGGTGAAACGGATCTTCGGCGTCGCTCACTACTTGGTCGCCACCGAAACCGAGCGCGATCTGGCGGCCGTGGAGCAGGCGGCCTGGGCGCAGCTCGACCGCCAATCCTTCCGCACGTTCGCCGTGCGCGCGCGCCGGGCCGATAAGACTCTACCCTTCCGCTCGCAGGATGTCGAGCGGCGCACCGGGCGCTTTGTTCTCGATTCGGCCCAGGCCGCCGGACGCAGCATCGCCGTGAACCTGAACCACCCCGACGTCACCTGCTTCATCGACTTCACCCGCCAGCGCGCTCTCGTCTACTCCGAAAAGTTACCCGGCCCCGGCGGCATGGCGGCCAACACGGCCGGCAAGCTGGTGTCGCTGCTCTCCGGCGGCTACGATTCCGCCGTCGCCTCCTATTTGATGATGAAGCGCGGCGCGCACCTCATCTTCGTCCACTTCCACGGCGTCGCCGCCCGGGTCGGCGAAGCGAGCGAGCCGGTGGCCCGCGAGATCGTCCGCACCCTGGCGCCCTACCAGAGCTCGGCCCGGCTTTACCTGGTTCCCTTCTACGAGCTGCAGCGCGAAATCCTGTTGGGCGCCGCCGAGACTTACCGCATCCTGCTCTACCGCCGCCTGATGCTGCGGATCGCCGAGTCGCTCGCTCGCCGGCACCACGCCCTCGGCCTCGTCACCGGCGACAGCCTCGCGCAGGTGGCCTCCCAGACGCTCCAAAACATGGGCGCGGTGGGCGCCGTCGCCCGGCTGCCGCTTTACCGGCCGCTGGTGGGCGCCGACAAGCAGGAGATCCTCGACCTCGCCCGCACCATCGGCACCTACGACATCTCGAGCGAGCGCTTCACCGACTGCTGCCCTGTCTTCCTGCCTCGCCGCCCGAGGCTCTACGCCACCGCCGAGGAGCTCGACCAGGCCGAACAACGGTTGGATATTCCATCCATGGTCCTCCGCGGCGTCGCGGCCGCCCGACGCGAGGCGTACAATTTCGTGGACGGCCGGTTGATTGAAGAACAAAATGCTCCCTCGCCTGCCAGTATCGCTGTTTAGCATCGGCCTCTTAGTCGGCGGTCTGTGCTTCGCTGCCGATCAGAAAAAGCCTCTGGCCATCGTCCGCTCCGCCCTGCTCGAAGCCGAGGACGGCTTCGCTCGCAGCGACGCCGTCTACCAGCCCGGTGAAACCGTGTATCTGGCCTTCAACATCCAGGGTTATGCAGCGGACCGCAACAGCCGCATCAAGCTCAGCTACAAGATCGACGCGCTCGATTCCAACGCCGTCCCGTGGGTGGAGCCCGAAACCAGCAAGATCGACGTCGAGCTGGCGCCGCAGGACAGCAAGTGGCTCCCGCGAGTCCGTTTCTCTCCGACGTTCCCGCTGTTCGCCGAGCCGGGAGCTTACAAGCTGGTGATCCACGTCACCGACGAGCTGGCCAAGAGCGAGGTCTCGCAGGAGATTCCCCTGCAGGTTCGCGGCCGCAACGTGCCGCCCAGCCCCACGCTCGTGACTCGCAACTTCCAGTTCTCGCGGCAGGAAGACGGCGAGCCGCTACCCACCGCCGCCTACCGTCGCGGCGACACCCTCTGGGCCTCCTTCGATATGACCGGCTACAAAACCGCCGAGAAAAACCGGGTCGAGGTGCAGTATCATCTGGCTGTGCTCAATGCGGAGAACAAGAAGATTTTCGAGCAGCCCGAGCCGGCGCGGGAGATTGGCTCCACGTTTTACCCCCGCCGCTACGTGCACGCCGTCTTCAACCTGAACCTGGAATCCGGCATCGCTCCCGGCGGATACACGATCGTGCTGACGGTGCGCGACCTGCTCGGCAACCAAACCGACGAGAGCCGCCACGCTTTCACCATCGAATGACACCTCTTCCGAGCCGCGACCGTAAGGGAGCGGTTCCTCCCGGCGACGTCGACGAGCTCGCTGAAACCCTGGCCCGCTGCGGGGCCGCCGGCCGGACCGTCGAGCTGGGCGGGCACTTCACCAAGCAATCGATGGGAGGCCCCATCGCCCCGGCCGAGGTCATCCTCTCCACTGCCAAGCTGTGCCGCGTCGTCGAATACGAGCCGCGCGACCTCACCATCAGCGTGGAAGCCGGCCTTCGTTTCGGGGCGCTCCAGGACCTGCTTCGCGAAAACAATCAGATGCTCCCGCTCGATCCCCCCTGCGCCGAAGAGGCCACGGTCGGCGGCGTACTGGCCGCCAATTGCAGCGGCCCGCGCCGGCGGCTCTACGGCGGCGCCCGCGACATGGTCATTGGTATGACCTTCGTCACACTGGAAGGCAAGCAGGTGCGCTCGGGCGGCATGGTCGTCAAGAATGTGGCCGGCCTGGACATGGCCAAACTTCTGATCGGCTCCTTCGGCTCCCTGGCCGCCATCGCCCGCGTCAATTTCAAGGTGTTCCCGCGGCCGCCCCAGGAGCGAACGTTTGTCCTCTCGTTCCCGTCGGTGGAGGCCGCGCTCCAGGCCCGCGACGCCGTTCTCCGCAGCGTTCTCCAGCCGGCCGCCATCGACCTGGCCAATCCCGCTGCAGTCGCCCGTCTGGCCGCCAGCCTGCCTGCCGGGTACGCGCTCCTGATCGAAGCCGGCGGCATCGCGGCGGTCATCGCCCGCTGCGAGCGCGAGCTGAACGCAATCGCCCGGGAAACCGCCGCCGCGTTCCTGGCGGTCGAGCCGGAGCAGGAGCGCCCGCTGTGGCAGGCCGTCCGCGACTTCCCGGCGGCCGGCGGCGCCGCCTCCCCGTCCGGCGCCGTGCTCCGTCTCTCGACCACCCTGGCCCGGCTGGCCGACTGTTTCCAACTGGCCGGCGAGCTGCCGGCCTTGGCCCGGGCCGGATCGGGCGTGACGTACATCCACGCGCCCGCCGCAGTCGCCGGACTGGCCGCGCGCGCGCGCAGCGCCGGCCTCTATGCAGTGGTAGAATCCTGTGCAGCGGAGGACAAAGGCAAATTGGAGTTGTGGGCCGATCCGGGCCCCGAGATCGAGATCATGACTCGGATCAAGCAAGCCCTCGACCCGCGCCACCTTCTCAACCATGGCCGCCTCTACAACCGCCTCTGATCCCGCAATCCAGCACGACCGCCCGCAGCCGGCCGACCTGGACCGCTGTGTCCACTGCGGCCTGTGCCTGAACGCCTGCCCAACCTACCGCGAGCTGGGCGTGGAGATGGATTCACCCCGGGGGCGCATCTACCAGATGGTGCAGGTGGCCGCGGGCCGCATGGATATTTCCGATTCCTACGTGGATCACATCGACCTGTGCCTGGCCTGCCGCGCCTGCGAGACGGCCTGCCCTTCGGGAGTCGAATACGGCAAGCTGGTTGAAGCGGCCCGCGCCCAGATCGAGCTTGACCGCCCGCGCCCGCTCGTCTCGCGCCTGGCGCGCCGTTTGGTCTACCAACACCTGCTGGTTTCTCCGCGGCTGATGAAGACGGCCGGCAACCTGGCCGCCTTCTACCATTGGAGCCGGCTGCAACGCCTGGTCCGCTCGACCCGCCTGCTGAACCTGTTCGGGCGGCTCGGCAAGCTGGAGCGGCTGCTGCCCCCGGCCGAGAGACCGTTCTACTTCGACCAGATCGGCCGGACTTTCCCGCCGCGCGGGGAGCGCCGCCACCGTGTGGCCTTTGTCGCCGGCTGCCTGGCCAATGTTTCCTTCTCGCGGCTGAATGAGGCCACGGTTCGCGTCCTCCAGCAAAACGGCTGCGAAGTGACGGTCCCGGCCGGCCAGGGCTGCTGCGGCGCCCTGCACGTCCATGCCGGGCTGCGCGAGCTCGCCCGCCGGCTCGCCCGCCGCAACATCGAAGCGTTCGAGGCCGGCGGTTACGACGCCATCCTCACCAACGCGGCGGGCTGCGGCTCGACCCTCAAAGAATACGGGGAGTTGCTGGGGCACGATCCCCAATACCACGACCGCGCCCGCGCCTTTTCCGCTCGCGTCAAAGATGTCACCGAGTTTCTCGCCTCCATCGAGCTGAATCGCGGAATGGGGGCTTTAAATATCACGGCGACCTACCAGGACTCCTGTCACCTCGCCCACGGCCAGCGCGTCCGCCTGCAGCCCCGCCGGCTGCTGGAGGCCGTGCCCGGCCTGCAGTTCCGCGAGCTGCCTCTCTCCGACCTCTGCTGCGGCTCGGCCGGCGTTTACAAC
>JBGOUJ010000641.1:0-4359 GCA_041477005.1 Terriglobia bacterium
CAGCCCTACCACCAGGGCGATGAACGGCATGAGCCATCCCAGCAGGTTGAAGCCCTGGGCCGGCGGCGACGCCAGGATGAGCGCGCCGTATTTGTTCTTCAGTTTTTCGAGGATGGCGTCGTCGCTCGCTCCAGCGCTGATGTCGGCGCGCATCTGCTGGTGCACCTCCTCCCGGAAGTGACAATGCAGCATGTTGCACGAGCCGACCGTGTAGGAACATCCGCCGGCTGTGCACTGGCACTTCATCCGCTCGCCGATCGTGTAAAGGCGCGCCTCCATCTTGTCCCCGGTGCTGACCACCTGGCCCGACAGGGTTTGACCCCAGAAGCCCAGGGCGAGCAGGGTGACGGCGCTAGCTTTGAGCCAGAACTTCATGTTTCTTCGTTGTCCCGATCACCTGGGTCTTGGGATAGGCCAGCTTCACTTTGCTCGGGATGAGCGCGATCAGCGTCCCGCCGATCAGCACGAACGTCCCCATCCAGACCCAGTTCACCAGCGGGTTGACGAATACCTGGAAGACCGGCTTCTGCCCATCGTTGGTGAAACCCTTGAACACCACGTAGATGTCTTCACTGATGCGCGGCCGGATCGCGACTTCGGTCGTCGGCTGCTCGCTGCCGTGGTAGAAGCGCTGCTCGGGATACATCGTTTGCAGAGCCTTGCCGTCCTTGGAGACCTCGACCGACGCCACGCGGCTCGAGTAATTGGGATCGTCGCTCTGCTTTATGTTGGCCAGCCGGAACGAGTAGGCTCCCAGCTTCAACGTGTCGCCCACGCTCAGCGCGTCCTGGGCCTCGCGGCTGAACACCTGGCCGGTGAAACCGATTAACATGAACACGATCCCCATGTGTACGAGGTAGCCGCCGTAACGGCGCGTGTTGCGGTGGGTCAACTCCACCGCGCAGCCCACCAGCGCCCCGCCCTGCTTCGCCTGAATCGCTCGGGCGCCCCTGTAAAACTCGGCGATGATGGTCAGCCCCACAAACGAGCACAGCATGAACGACACGAGCGCGTAGAAGTGCCGCACCACCGTCGCCGCCAGCACCACTCCCAGCGCGAGCGAGAGGACCGACGGCCACAGGAAATTCCGCTTCAAGCTCTCGATCGACGTCCGCCGCCAGGCAAACAGCGGCCCCACGCCGGTCAGAAACAGCAGGAAGAGCCCGATCGGCACGTTGATCTTGTTGAAGAACGGCGGCCCCACGCTGATCTTCTCGCCCGTGACCGCCTCGGTGATCACCGGAAACAGCGTCCCCCACAGCACGGCGAAGCAGGAGGCGAGCAGAATCAGGTTGTTGAACAGGAAGCTCGACTCGCGCGAGACGACCGATTCAAGCTGGCTTTCGCTCTTCAGGTAATCCAGCCGGTCCAGGATCAGGTAGACCATGCCGGCGATCCCGATGGCCAGGAAAGTCACGAAGTACTTGCCGATCGGCCCTTCGGCGAAAGCGTGCACCGAGCTGACCACGCCGCTGCGGGTCAGGAACGTCCCGAAGATGCAAAGGAAGAACGTGGCCGAAATCAGCGCCATGTTCCAGACCTTCATCATGCCTTTCTTTTCCTGCATCATGACCGAGTGCAGAAACGCGGTAGCGGTGATCCAGGGGAGCAGGGAGGCGTTCTCGACCGGGTCCCAGCCCCAGTAGCCGCCCCAGCCCAGCACCGCGTAAGCCCAGCGCGCCCCGAGCAGGACGCCGCAGGTCTGGAATAGCCACGTCACCATGGTCCAGATGCGCGTGGTCGCGATCCAGCCGTCGCCCTTCTGCCGCGTGATCAGCGAAGCCGCCGCGAACGCGAACGGCACGACGAACCCCACGTAGCCCAGGTAGAGGAACGGCGGATGGATCCTCATCATGGGATGCTGCAGCAGCGGGTTCAGCCCCTGGCCGTCCGGCGCCGCCGTGATCTGGCCGCCCGCCGCCAGCACCGTGAACGGGTTCGCGACGAAGTTCACCAGGACGAGGAAGAACGTTTCGACCGCGGTGAGAATCGCGATCACGTAGCCGATCATGTCGCGGTGCTTGCGCCGGTTGGTGTAAACCGCAACCAGGGCGTAGGTCGAAAGAATCCATAGCCAGAACAGCAGCGATCCTTCCTGCCCGCCCCACCAGGCGGCGAACTTGAAGCTCGGCGTCAGGTCCCGGTTGCTGTGAGCGGCCACAAAGCTGAGCCGAAAGTCGTCGGTGAAGAGCGAATAGAGCAGGACCGCCGAGGCCGTGGTGATCAGCACCCACAGCGCCAGCACGCCCCGCTCAGCGCTCCGCGCCAGATAGGCCTTGTCTTTCAGCTTGCCGAGGACCGCCGCCAGGATGGTGTAAATGGAAAGGCAGAAAGCCAGGAGGAGGGCCAGCGAACCAAGATTTTCCATAAAAAACTCTTCGGGCCGGGAAATCGAAACCGCAGAGGAACGCAGATAAACGCCGATTCAAACCACAGCAGTTATCGGCGTGCATCTGCGTTCATCTGCGGTTCCATCTGATTTTCACGTCCGCTAAAGGAGCGGTTCTCTCAAGTTGTCCGAGCCGCCGGCGCGCCGGCCGGTCGCGCCCCGGGCTTCGCCTCGTACTTGGAAGCGCACTTGGCCTGGATCTTTTTCGCTTCGAAGACGCCGTCCCGCCCCAGCGAGCCGTCAGCCAGGCACTGGGCTTTATCCTTGAAGGTGTCCGGCAGCGGGTCGCGGCCCGTGTAAACGACCTTCAGCCGCCGACTCTCTTGCAACAAGACAAACTCCACCCGGTCCTTGGAGCGGACGATCGAGTTCGGCTCGATGTCGCCGGCTACCCGCAGCCGCCGGTCCTGGGCCTTGTCCTGCATCGACTGCAGCTCGGAAACAGTGATGTAATAAGTCGAGCTTTCTTTGATCCCGGCCAGCGCCAGCCAGACCAGGGTCGCCAGCACGACCACGATGAGGGCCACGAACTTGCCATAGCGTTTCATGTCAACACCCCGTTAGGACAGGGCCTTTGCCTGTCCGGGTTGCGCTAGAGCCCCAGTATACCGCTTTTGCTCCTTCACGGCCCGTCAAACCGGTCGCGCCCCTCGACCAGCGCCCGCATCTTCCCGTCGGCCACGTTGCGAGGCAGCATCCAGAAGCCGCAATCCGGATGGATCCACCGCACCCGCTCCTCGCCGAGCACTTTCACGGCGTTCTCGATCCGCGAGGCGATCAAATCCGCCGGCTCGATGGCGTTGTCTTTGATATCGACCACGCCCAGCCCCAGCGCAATCGCCGGATCGAGGTCGCGGAACACCGGCAGCTCCTCGTAGCCCCGCCTCGCAAATTCCAGCACCAGATGGTTCACGCGCAGCGAGTTGAGAAACGGCAGCAGGTCCCGCCAGAATCCCTTCTGCACGCTCTGCCCGCCGTAGTTACCGAAGCACACGTGTACGGCGCGCTCGGTCGAAATCCCATCCAGGACGTGATTGATCGCCTCGGCCGCCCACTCCCGGTCTTCCGGGTGCCCGCTGATATTGGCCTCATCGAGTTGGATCACCGCCGCCCGAATGCCGCTTAGTTGTTTCCGCAGCACGCCGGCGATGGCCATGGCCAGCCTCGGCGCGCTGCCGTAATGCCGGTCGGTCAAGGTCTTGGCCAGCATGTGCGGCCCGGTGCAAGTAAACTTCAGCGGCGACCGCGCGAGCTCGCTCGCAAACTCGAAATCGGCCGGCAGGTTGAGCGTCCCTTCGCCGATCTGTTCCCTCACGATCCCCGCCGGGGCTTTGCGAAAGCTCATCCCGGTTTCGGCCCGAAACGCCTCCAGATCCGAGATCGAGTACTGCGTCTGCACCCCGGACATCCGGCTGGTGAAGTAATCGATCATGCCATTGGTTTCCGGATGGCCCGGATCGAACCGCTCCAGCTCCCCGGCGGCTATCACATCCAGCCCCGCCAGCTCCTGCGTCTTCAACACCACCAGCACGGCATCCCGCAACGCCACCCGCGAGGTGTTCCCATAGAGCCACTGCGGAATCGGATAGCTGCCAACAACAGTCGTTTTAACCATGATCGGATCGTAGATCGTAGACCGTGGATCGTGGGCCAAGGATCGTGGCCCCATGCCGAAGGTTTTTTCCCACGATCCACGATCCGGTTTATTATAGGTCATCAGGCCGGAGGTTTTTCCCACGATCCACGATCCACGATCTACGATCCGGTTTACTATAGGTCATCATGCGCCAAACCATCCGCACCATGATCGGATCGTAGATCGCAGACGGTGCATCGTGGGCCACGGATCGTGGCCCCAGGCCGGAGGGTTTTTCCCACGATCCACGATCCACGATCTACGATCCGGGTTTACTATAGGTCATCATGCGCCACGCAATCCGCACCCTCACCGCTTTGCTGTTCCTGGCCGC
>JBGOUJ010000642.1:0-4355 GCA_041477005.1 Terriglobia bacterium
CTCGCCGAATACCTGGCGCCGCGAGGCCGGCCGATCCCGGCGGACTCCCGCAGCAACGACCGCTCGTTCCAGCACATCGCGATCATTGTCAGCGATATGGACGCCGCCTATGCCCGCCTGCGCCAGAACAAAGTTCAGCATGCCTCGACCGGGCCGCAGACGCTGCCGGAGTGGAACAAGAACGCCGCCGGGATCAAGGCGTTCTATTTCAAAGACCCCGACGGGCACTCGCTCGAGATTCTGCAGTTTCCGCCGGGCAAGGGCGACCCGAAATGGCATCGCGCCGGCGGCAAGCTGTTTCTGGGCATCGACCACACAGCCATCGTGGTGGGCGATACCGAGCGAAGCCTGAAGTTTTACCGGGAGGCGCTGGGCCTGCAGATCGTGGGCGAGACCGAGAACTACGGCACGGAGCAGGAACACCTGAATAACGTCTTCGGAGCGCGGCTGCGGATCACGAGCCTGCGGGCCGGTTCCGCGGCGCCGGGAGTCGAGTTTCTGGAGTACCTCACGCCGCGAGACGGCCGCCCGATCCCGTCCGATTTGCGGGCCAACGACCTGGCTTACTGGCAGACCAAGATGAGCGTCCACGGCATCGAAGCAGGCGCTGGGATGCTCCGCGCGGGCCGCTTCGCCTTTGTCTCCCCGGGCGTGGTCAGTAAAGCGCTGACCGTCCGCGACCCCGACGGCCACGCCGTCCAACTGGTGGAAAAGCCATGACCACGGAGCGGGCGTTGTTCATTCCCATCCTTCTCGGTACGCCGCGCCAGGGCCGCTTCAGCCACCACGTGGCCAACTTCGTCTCCGGAGAACTGGCCAAGCGCCCCGGCGTCGAGACCGAGGTGATCGACGTCCTCGAGCTAGCGATGCCGTGCGATGACGCCGGCGAGCAGATCAAACATCCTCGGTTCTCGAGCGCCATGATGCGGGCCGACGGCCTCATCATTGTCACTCCCGAGTACAACCACGGCTATCCCGGCCTGCTGAAGCACGTCCTCGACACCAACCTCAAGGAGTACATCCACAAGGCGGTCGGCATCTGCGGCGTCTCCGCCGGCGGCCTGGGCGGCGCCCGCGTGATTCAGAGCCTGCTGCCGGTGACGCGCGAGCTGGGGCTGGTGAACATCTTTTGGGATGGGAACTTCTCGAGCGTGCAAAATCTTTTCGACCAGTCCGGGAAGATCCTGGACCCGGCTTACGTCAAACGGATTGACAAGTTCCTGAAAGAGCTGATCTGGATGGCGAAGGTCCTGCGCCACGGGCGTGAGAACGTCCCGATGGAGTGAGGTTATGGCGGAAAAGAAAAAGATGATCTGCCCCAATTGCGGCGCCGAGATGAACCATCACGCCGAAAAGATCGACTACACCGCGGCCCTGGACGAGCCGCAAGCCGCCGAACGAATAGACCCGTATTTCGGCGGCGTTGTGGACGAGGTCCACAGTTGCGCCGGCTGTGGCAGCACGGCCACTCGGAGGGCATCCTCATGACGACAGAGACTTTGACCAAGGAAGATCGCACCAGCGACGCGACCCGAAAAGGCACGGCCCAACAGGAGAGCCGGCTGACCAAGGAAGAGATCCGGCTCAAGGAAGCGCGCGAGCGGACGGCCCACTGGAAGCGCTGGGGCCCGTACTTGAGCGAGCGCGCCTGGGGAACTGTGCGGGAAGACTACAGCCCCGGCGGGACCGCATGGGAATACGTTTCGCACGATCACGCCCGCTCCCGCGCTTACCGCTGGAATGAGGATGGCCTGGCCGGCATCTCGGACCGCCACCAGGCGATCTGTTTTGCGGTGGCGCTATGGAACGGACGCGATCCTATCCTCAAGGAGCGCCCGTTTGGCCTCACCGGCAACGAGGGCAATCACGGCGAGGACGTAAAGGAATACTACTTCTACCTGGACAGCACGCCGACGCACTCCTACATGAAGTACCTGTACAAGTATCCGCAAGCGGCCTTCCCCTACGGCCAGCTCGTCGAGGAAAACCGCCGGCGGGACAAGCACGCGCGCGAGTTCGAGCTGCTGGACACCGGTGTATTCGACCAAAACCGCTACTTCGACGTCTTCGTGGAATACGCCAAGGCCAGCTCCGAGGACATCCTGGTCCGGATCAGCGCGGTGAACCGCGGGCCGGAGCCGGCCGAGCTGCACCTGCTGCCGACCGTGTGGTTCCGCAATACCTGGTCCTGGGGTAGCGGTAACGGCCAAGAAACGCCCAACGGCGAAGAAAAGCCGGTCCTGCGGCAGGGCTGCTGCCAGTCGATCGAGATCGAGCATCCACAGCTCGGCCGGCGGCGCCTGGCTTGTGAAGGAATGCCCGAGCTGCTCTTCACGGAAAACGAAACCAACTTCCAGCGGCTCTACGGCGTCGAGAACGGCTCGCACTATGCCAAGGACGGCATCAACGATTACATTGTCCACGGCGCCAAAGACGCCGTCAACCCGGCGCAAACGGGCACCAAGGCGGCGGCTCATTATGTTCTGACGATCGCACCGGGTGAAACCGCAACGGTACGGCTGCGGCTCTCCGAATCGGCCGCGGGCGAGGCCGCGCTGGGCGCCGACTTCGACCGCGTCTTCGCCGAGCGGCAGCGCGAGGCGGACGAGTTTTATGCCAGCGTCAGGCCAGCCGGTTTGTCCGACGACGCCGCCAACGTGATGCGGCAGGCCTTCGGCGGGCTGCTGTGGTCCAAGCAGTTCTACCACTACGTAGTCCGCGATTGGCTGAAGGGCGACCCGGCGTTTCCGCCGCCGCCTGACGAGCGCCGGCACGGCCGCAATCACGAGTGGGGACACCTCTACAACGCCGACGTGATCTCCATGCCCGACAAGTGGGAGTACCCGTGGTATGCGGCCTGGGATCTCGCCTTCCACTGCGTGCCGCTGGCGCTGGTCGATTCCGATTTCGCCAAGGAACAGCTCCTGCTGATGCTGCGCGAGTGGTACATGCACCCCAACGGGCAACTGCCGGCCTACGAGTGGGCCTTCGGCGACGTCAATCCGCCGGTGCACGCCTGGGCGGCCTGGCGGGTCTACAAGATCGAGAAGAAGCGCCGCGGCAAGGGCGACCTGCATTTCCTGCAGCGCGTCTTCCACAAGCTGATGCTGAACTTCACCTGGTGGGTCAACCGCAAGGACGCGGAGGGAAGAAACATCTTCCAGGGCGGCTTCCTGGGCCTCGACAACATCGGCGTGTTCGATCGCAGCGCCCCGCTTCCCACCGGCGGCTACATCGAGCAATCGGACGGAACCGGCTGGATGGCCATGTACACCTTGAACCTGCTGGCCATCGCCATGGAGCTGGCGAGCCACGACCCGTCCTACGAGGACGTGGCCAGCAAGTTCTGGGAGCACTTCCTCCACATTGCCAACGCCATGAACCACCTGGGCGGGGACGGGGCGTCGTTGTGGAACGAGGAGGACGGCTTCTTCTACGACGTGCTGCACATGACCGGGGGCGAGCGTACGCCGCTCAAAGTGCGCTCGATGGTGGGATTGATCCCGCTGTTCGCCGTCGAGACGCTGGAGCCGGAAGTGATCGGCAAATTGGATGGCTTCCAGCGTCGCCTGGACTGGTTCATCGACCACCGGCCCGACCTGACCCGCAACGTGGCCTGCATGCGCACTACCGGCATGGCGGAGCGGCGGCTGCTCTCGATCGTCGATCGCGACCAGCTCCGGCGCGTCCTGAAGATCATGCTGGACGAGAACGAGTTCCTGTCTCCCTACGGCATCCGCGCGGTCTCGCGTCATCACAAGGAGCATCCGTATGTGCTCTCAGTGGGCGGCACGCAATACGGCGTGGATTACGAGCCGGGCGAATCGACGACCGGCCTGTTTGGCGGCAACTCCAACTGGCGCGGGCCGATCTGGTTTCCGGTCAACTACCTGATTATCGAGTCGCTGCAGAAGTTCCACCACTACCTGGGTGAAGACTACAAGGTCGAGTGCCCCACCGGCTCCGGCCGGATGATGACCCTGTGGGAGGTGGCGGCGGAATTATCGCGCCGGCTCACCCGCACCTTCCTGCGCGGGCCGGACGGCCGCCGCCCGGTCCATGGCTCCGCCGAGCGCTTCCAGACGGATCCGCACTGGCGGGACCTGATTCTCTATTACGAATACTTCCACGGCGACGACGGCTCGGGCGTGGGCGCCAGCCACCAGACCGGATGGACCGGCCTGGTCGCGAAGCTGATCCAGCAGAGCGGGGAGTGAGATCCTGTGCTAAGCCGCGCTATCCACCGCCACCAGGATCTGCTTGCCCAGCGCTCCCAGCGCCGCTTGCAGTGTCTCCGGCTTAGACTCGATCTTGGGGTTGAGCAATCGCCGAACCGTCGCCTCCGACGAACCCAG
>JBGOUJ010000643.1:0-4338 GCA_041477005.1 Terriglobia bacterium
CGAACCGCTAAGAGTAGAGATCTCGTCATTAGCAACATAGAAAATGTCCTCCTTCTCATAGATCGGATCCGGGAACGCCGGGAATAGAATAAGGCCTTAGAAATGGCGGGACAAGCCGGCTGTTGTCCTAGGTGGTCTGAATAGACGCTGTAGACTCCTCAGGTGGCCCACCTACTCCAATCGACGGCTTCCGTTGAGCGCGCAGGCCGGAAGCGTCTGCCCGCCGGCCGGCCGGTTGCGCTTAGGACAAAGCGAAGGCCAGGATGTTGGAGCCGGAGGTGACGGCCACGTACTGTTTGCCGCCTGCCAGGTAGGTCATGGGCGAGGCCTTCCAGGATTGGCTGGTTTGAAAATTACTTGGTAAAGAGGAGCGTCCCGAAATTCTCGGGCACATGGTTGGGGTCTCGGTTGACCACGCAGGTGGGCTGCCAGCACATAAAGCGGCGCTGGGGATCGGGCCCGTCGCCGTCGATCCGGTACAGGTTGGCGCGCCAGCGCGTCCCCGGCTTGACCGGTTTTTCACTGACGGACTGCAACGGAATCCGGCAGGCGGCGTACCAGATTTTCGCCTGCTCGTCGATTCGGGCCGTGGTCTTCCAGCCGGACCGCCAGCCCCTGTCCTTGCCCCGGTGGTCCAGGTCGATGGCCAGATCGATCCAATCGGCCGTGGGAGCGATCTCGAACTCCCGGTAGTGCCGGATGTTCTCCCAATCGTCGCCGAAAAACATTTCGACCACGTCCCGGTCCCAGAGCTTCCGGCGCGGCTGGTCATTCTGGGGTGGCAGCCAGAGGTTCAGCGTTCGGTAGGCACAGACAAAAAGCAGATACAGATCGGTGTCGCTCCAGAACCCCTTCACCTCGCTCTTGAGGTCCGGGTAATCCAGAGTACGGCTGCAATCTTTGACCATCCAGGCGGACTTTGCCTTCTTCCACGTGGCGGATGGCGGGTCGGTGTTGAGATCGCGAGGAGATTTCACGTGGGGTATCGAGAAGCTCGCCGTGGGCCGGGATACTTCGCAAGGGGTCTGGCCAGGCAGGGCAGGCAGCACCAGCCCTGCCAGGCAAATCAGGAATCCGGCTTTCCGCAAAATCCCCTCCTACCAAAGGAACTTCCAGCTCGCCTGGCCGATCCGGGGCCCTGGCGCTCGACACGCGGCCGAAGCGGCCGTTGATGAAATCCCCTTGGGGATCGTTGAACTGCCGCCCGGAACCTCCACTCCATCTCCGAGACCCTCGACGCCTGCTTCGTTTAAACCCCTACTGCTGATCCTTCCTGTACCAAAACCTTGCTGTACCAAAAGTTGTTACTTTTGCCCCCGGTGTGTCTTTATGTACTCATCCAATTCCTTGGCCAGCGCGGGGTCTCTGGGCCGCCCATAAAGGTCGCTGGATTTGTACTGGCGCAAATCCATTTTCTTCTTGATCCACTCGTCGCGAGCCTTCGTGCTCTCCGCTGCCTCAAGGGCGGGCTTGACCAGATGGGGCGGTATGAAGAAGAGGCCCTCTTCATCGCCCAGCACCACGTCGCCGGGCATCACCGTGGCGTTGCCGATCCGAATCGGGATGTTGATGCCGGTCAGCATCACGTTACCGAGCGCCGAGGGACCGGTGCCCTTGAAATACGCCGGCATGCCGCTCTTGATGATGTTGGGGAGCCAGAACATGCCTCCGTCAACGACCATGCCGGTGCCGGTCGTCTTCCAGATGTAGTAGGCAAGCTTGTCGCCGACGAAAGTGCCGCCGTCGGTCTTGCCGAACAGGTCAACGACGACAACGTCGTTCGGCTCCAGCATGTCAATTACGGTCTGATTTCGAAGGCGTCCCAGGCCCCTCTTGGTCGCCTCGGCCTGCATGCCCTCGGCAACGTCCGGCCGGAGCGGCATGAATTGGACCGTGAAGGCGCGCCCCACCAGTTTCTTGGTTGGAGTCACATTCAGGATCTTCCAGTCTCCCGCGAACTGGTTGGGGAAGCCCTTCCCGCGCACTACTCCGTACGCCTCTTCAATAAGCAGGCTCTTCACCTTCTCGAGGAGTTCGTCCGGCACCTTGGGCCTGCCGTCCGGAAAGCGGTCAAACGAATTCTGAGCAGTGTAGGCGATCATCTGCTCTTTTGTCAGCACGAACTGCCCGTGGGCACAGACCGGCAGGAGCGCCGCCACCGCCAGCACAATCCGGATCTTGACATTCGAGTTACCGAAAACCTTTCTGGCCATGATTCACCCCTCAGGAACTCCCACTAGACAATCAGCCGGCCTGCGGCGCCCCCATCCCCGGCCGCCCATAGGCGTGCCGCTTGGCGCTCCACTTGGCCGCCAGATACTCGCCCATGTCGAGCGCTCCGGACATTTCGTCTCCGGCGACCTTCCCGGAAAACCGAAATGAAATGGCGGCGCCGTGGATCTCACCGACGGAGCTGGCGATGCAGACATCTTCGCCCTCGATCGCGCCGGACAGATCGCGGGCCACGAAGTCGCCCTGGTGAGTCCCCACGATCTGGTTGCCCTGCTGCTTCAGATAGAGGCTGTGATCGGAGCTGCCGGCGGCGAACTCGATGCGCACGTCCCAGCGGCCGGTGAGATCGGTGGCCGGCGGTTTCGGCTGCTCGGCGGGCTTCGGCTGGCGCGGGGCCGAGAGTATGGCGTAAATCCGATCGCCCACGATCTTGTCCTCTCCCGGCGCCATCATGTAGGCCGAAATGGAGATTCCCGTTTCGGCGCCTGCGCGACGGCCGGCCCGGCCGCCACCACCACCACCGCCGCCACCGCCGCCACCGCCGCCACCGCCGCCACCGAGGGCAACCCGCGGCTCGGTCGTGTACAGAATATGAGACACTTCCTCGCCCGTGATACCCAGCTTCGCGGCGTCCCAACTGATGCTGAGCCCCGGGCTGTGATTGGAGAGTCCCCGCGGCTCTCTGACATTGGTGGTGACGCCGTCCATCTTGGAAACGCGGTTGGCAATGTTGTTCATCCAGGAAACCCACGTGGCCATCTCGGCCTTGTGGTCCCGCTTCATCCACATCTCGACTGCCGCCAGCATCCCGATAGCCTCTTCCTTGCCCAGCTTCATGGTGCGGCCATGGCCATGGTGAGGGGCGCTCGAGACCCA
Organism: Terriglobia bacterium; assembly: GCA_041477005.1. Taxonomy (GTDB): domain Bacteria; phylum Acidobacteriota; class Terriglobia; order Bryobacterales; family JACQDG01; genus JBGOUJ01. Next base: position 3,109 of record JBGOUJ010000643.1, read on the forward strand.
GGCGGCCTGGACCAGATCCTTGCGGCCCAGCAGCAGACCGGCGCATTGCGGCCCGCGGATGCACTTGCCGCCGCTGTAACCCACCAGCGTGGCGCCCCTTTGCAGGTGGACGTTGGGGACCGTCAGCATCTCGGCGGCTGCATCCACCAGAGTCGGGATGTTCTTCTTCTTGGCGATGCTGTAGATGGCATCGTACGGCAGCGGACCGCTTTCGGCCCGCGGGCCGGCGAACACATAGACCATCGCCACCTTCGGCCCGAGAGCGGCCTCATACTCCGCCGCATCCCCAACCTCGATGATCCTGACGCCGACGGACCTGACGGCCTGATCGTATTCGTTGCGAGAGTGCTTGGGGATGACGACCTCGTCCTTGGGAAAGCCGGACAGATCGGGAACCCGCACGTGCAGGTCGGGGTTTCCACCGGTGACGCAGGCTGTTGTGGCATGCGCCAGGGCCGCTGCGCAGCCGGAGGCGACCATCCCCCACTCCGCTCCGGTCAACTCCGCCAGGCGCTTACCGATCCCCTCCATCATCTCGTCGAGCTGCACGAAGTGTTGGGCGGCGGCATCCTTGGCTGCCCTTACTTCCGGCAATTCCAGCGAGCCGCCGACCACGGTCAAAGTTCCCCGGCAATTGATCAGCGGACGAACCCCGATCGACTGATAGATGTCAGGGCCGATGCGAAGACCGTCCCCGACCGTGGGTGGGGCAGCCGCCGAACCGCGAAGGAATCCAGGAACCGTCAGAAGGCCTCCTCGGCGAAACAATTCCCGGCGGTTCAGGCCGCCTAAGCACCGCTCGAAAACGTTCTTCATTGAATCGAACACCGGAGCACCTCCCAACCGAAATTGAGGTTGATGCGGGCTGCCCCGGAGGGATCCACCCGGGGGCCTTCTCAAAGAGCATACTTCAATACTGAGTCCAGCGCTCATCACTTCGCTTTCCAGTGACTTCGTTACTGCGGGCAAGTCGCCGGCCCTGGGAACCAATCTCACGGGTTAATTAACCCCTGGGTTAACCAGGTTCATTCCGAGGAGCGACGGTTGGGGAGCGGCTTCGGAGACCACCATCTCGCGGGCCCACAGGCCACCCCGAACCGACGGGGCCGTTGCCAAGGAGCGGTGGAGGCACTACGATCGCTTGTGGAACAGACTCATGACAAGCTCGAACACCAGGATCAGTACGATGGCCAGCTCCATGAATTCCATCCGCCGGGAGCCGACCTCGTC
>JBGOUJ010000644.1:0-4338 GCA_041477005.1 Terriglobia bacterium
TCTGGTCTGGATGCTGATTCTGGCGCTGCTGATGGCCGTCGAGAAGAACGTCCGCTGGGGTCGCCGCCTGAGCGCGCCGGTGGGCGCCGCGTTGCTGGCGTGGGGCGCCATTTTGCTGATTTTCCACTAACAGGTTGAAAGAAGCGGTTGTGTTGCAAAAACGAACCTGCCCGGCCAGAACGAACCAATCGCCAGTCTCTCCCGTGTGGATTCTTCAGCTCTTCAATTCGAGGGTTTCTCGAATGAACTGAATCTGCCCGTGCTACGGGAAAGAACGAAGGCGGGTTTGGATTCCGCCCGTCGGGAAGGATGCATCGGCGGGCGCCGGCCGAAACTCTCGCCTCAACAACAGGCCGAAATCAGAAGGATGGTTTCCAGAGGGGACAAAACCGCGGCTGATGCTGCCCGGCTATTCAGAATCCACCCGGCCACCGTCTGTCGGCTCCTCGCGAGGCCGCCAGCCCCTCCCCTCAAGAAGACCAAGCATGCCAAATAATGTTGACGGAATCACGCCAAATAATTCTGAAAGTGACACGCTCCAGACCAGCGGGGGGCTCGTGAGTACGGCTCCCTTGGTGCTGATCGACCTGGACGCGACGGGCGGGGTTACGGGGTGCAGCTACGTGTTCTGCTACACGCCGATGGCGCTCGGACCGGTGACGCAGCTTGTTTCGAATCTCGGGGAAGCCATACGGGGCGAGGCGCTGGCGCCGGCGGCGATCGAGCAAAAGCTGCAGAAGCGGTTTTGGCTGCTCGGGACGCAGGGGTTGACGGGGATCGCGCTGGCCGGCATCGACATGGCGGCGTGGGACGCCCTGGCGAAAGCTTGTGAGATGCCGCTGGTGCGGCTGTTGGGGGGCGAGTCGCGGCCGATTCCGGCTTACAACAGTTGCGGGCTGGGGATCATCGGCAAGGATCGGGCGGCCGCTGAGGCGCGAGAGCTGGTGGCGCCGGGCTTCCAGGCGGTCAAGGTTCGGTTGGGATATCCGGACCTCGAAACCGACGTGGCGGTGGTGCGCGCGGTCCGAGAGGCCGTGGGGAAGGACATTCTGGTCATGGCGGACTACAACCAGTGCCTTTCCGTGCCCGAAGCGGTCGGGCGTTGCCGCCGGCTCGACGAAGAGCAGCTTTACTGGATCGAAGAGCCAACGCTGGCCGATGACTACGCGGGACATGCCGCCATCCGGCGGGAGGCGAAGACGCCGATCCAGATCGGGGAGAACTGGTGGGGGCCGCGCGAGATGAGCAAGGCCATCGCCGCCGGAGCGTCCGACTTCGTCATGCCGGATGCCATGAAAATCGGCGGCGTGACGGGCTGGCTTCGAGCGGCCGCACTCGCCGAGCCGGCGGGACTGCCCATGTCCTGTCACTTGTTTCCCGAGATCAGCGCTCACCTGCTGGGGGTGACGCCTACGTGCCACTGGCTGGAGTATATCGATTGGGCGGACCCGGTCCTGCGGGAGCCGTTGCGGGTGGAGGACGGGCACGCCGTTGCCTCCGAGGCTCCGGGGGCGGGGATCACCTGGGACGAGGAGGGAGTGCGGCGGTTCGCTGTTGGTTAGCTATAGCTAGGCCATAGCTAGGCCTCGTTCGCCAAGGCTCTTACGGCGAAGGCCGTGGCGATCAGAGGATCGTCCTCTTTGACCAGGTTCTCGGCGTTGCTCCAGCTTCCGTCGGGGCGTTGCTCGTCTTCGAGCGCGACGGAGAGTGGAGGGCGGATCTGCAGGCGCCGGAAGGCCTGGGTAGCGGCGGCGGCGTAATAGAAGCGCAGGCCGGGGCTCCAGCGGTGGTAGGCCTCGCCGATGAAGCCGGGGACGCCGGCGGCTTGATGTTGCCCCACCAGCCAGCGACGGGCGGCCTCGAGCCGCGCTTCTTGTGGAGGACAGCCCAGGGCCAGCAGAGACAGAATGCCGTCGGCGGTGGCGGTGCCGTAACTTCGATAGCGGCCGCCATCCTGTCCGGCCTTGTTGGCATCGAGCACGACGGTCGAAAAGAAGAAGCCGCCATCGGCGCCGGGGCCGAAGTTTTGACAGCGCTCGACAAAAACGCGGGCTCGCTCGAAGGCGGGGTCGACCGCGGGCACACCGGCGGCGGACAGGGCCTGAAGCACGTGCCGGGTCATCGATAGATCGACGTGGCCCGGCTGCGGCGGAACGTGGGGCTCGCCGCCCATGCCCCAGGCGCCATAGGGGGCGTCGTCGCGCCGCCAGCCGTTTTGCTCGGTGAATTGCTGGCGGCGCAGATAGGCCGCCATCCGGGCGATAGCCTGTTCGGAGCCGGGCGGGCGAGCGCGGCACAGCGAGAGTATCGCTAATGCTGTCGAGTAATTGGGATAGTCTTCGAGGAGCGGGTCCATGCGTCCGAGGGCGCCGGCGGAGTCGGTATGGCGATCGAGAAAGGCGAGAGCACGGGCCAGCTTTCCGGCAGGCGGCGCGTAAATGGATTTCGGCACTTGAAGCAGGGCGTCCAGGACGAAGGGCGTGAGGGACTGGCCGGACCGCAGCAATCCATAGGTGTGGCTGTGCCAGCCGCCGTCGTCGCCCTGGCAGCTCCAGAGAAAGCGGGCGGCGCTCCGGAGAGCGCCGCCGGAGAGAGCCGGAGCCAGTCCCACCGGCTTCCGCGAGCAGCCGGCTCCGAGCAGCAGAATGGTGAAATAGCGGCGATTCATTTGGAGGTTTTGGTCAGCTTGGCCGCGGCGGGGACGACCGGGTCGCGCTCGACGAGCATGGTCAGGATAGCCGCGCTGGTGACGGCGACACGGCCGGTGATGCAGTGCTGCCCGGCCCAGGAGCCGTCATCGTTCTGAAGGGTGGTCAACTGGGTCTTCATCTGGCCGTTCCACTTGTTCCAATCCTCGCCGCCGACGCGATGCAGGCTATCGCTGACATTGAGATAGGAGTAGAACTCTTCGCCTCCCATGGAGCCAAATCCCCGCACGAAGGCGGGGCTGTTGAGCTGCTTCGTGATGGTTTTGATTTCCCGGTCGTTGTCCCTGCGATCGGCGGCGGTCCGGCTCAATTGTTCGAGGACCTGGGCGCTTTGATAGAGCGGGACACCCGCGGAAGCGGCGAGGCCGGCCGAGGGAATGGCCAGGGTGGCGGAATCGCCCCTCCCTGCCGCGTAGGTCCCTGATCCGACGCCGCCTCCGGATCCCCTCCCGACTCCGCCCCCGACTCCGGCGCCGACTCCGGACCCGACCCCCGCTTGCTGCTTGGCGTATACCGCGGCCCGATCGACTACGGCGGTCTCAACCCGGGCGCCTTTCTGCTGGGCCACGAAAAGACTGCGAGAGGCCATGGATGTGCCGAGGACGGGGGCCCAGCCGCCGGCGATGTTCCAGCTCCCGTCTTTCAACTGGTTTTTCTCGATCTTGTCGACGCACTTCTGGAGCGCGAGGCGGACCCGCGCGTTCGAGTTCGGGTCGCCCGTGTTGCCGTCGAGCTCGGCGAGGAGCATGGAGGTGAGGAACGTGTCGATGTACGGTCCCAGCTTGCGCTGGATCTGGGTGCCGGTGACCTTCGTGACCGCGATCCCCTGCTCCGGGCTCTGGTCGACGTTGCGCAGCAGGAACTCCATGGCGCGCTGGACCGAGGCGCGATACGGCCCTTTCGTTGGAGTGTTGCCGGCGTGCAGTAAAGCCAGCGCGGCCACTGCGGTGTTGGCCACGTCGTTGCCGGTCGATTCCAGGTGTTCGGTGACGCGGATGTAGGAGGTTTCCCCGCCGTCCTGCCCCCAGCCACCGTCCTTTCCCTGGACCGACACCAGCCATTGGATGCCTTTCTGGACCGCGGTCGCAGCCGGGTCAGCGCCCGGCTGTGTGGCGCCGGCCAGAAGAAGCACCGTTGTTGCGAATACACCAATCGTAACGGATTTCATCATAATCTCCCTTTTGCCAATGGGCAATGCGGCAAGCTGCCGCGTTTCTGAGCCTCACTCTTGAGGAACGTTGCTTTGTTGTTTTCTTGCGGGATATTTTCGAGAACCGCAACGGGACACCTGCCAGCTTAGACGGCAGGCAGGCGGGAAAAAGTTCCCGGTGCGAGAGGGAATCAGCAATATGGGTAGCGTTGGCGTCGCTGTGGCGGCACAGTGTGACCGTGGTTCCACGATCCGTACGCCTCACGCCGGGCAAGGACCCCACGGGAAAGCTCGACAGGCAGGCAAAACCAAGGCAAAAGGCAAAGTGCAAAAGGTAAAAGGCAAAAATCGAGGAAGGGGACATTTTTTCAGTGCCCGGCCCGAAGGCCGGGCAGAGTGCCGCGCCGCGAAGTGGCGCATCCGCTACTTTTGCCTTTTGCACTTTGCCTTTTGCCTTGGTTTTTCTGGTTCTTCCGTGCA
>JBGOUJ010000645.1:0-4337 GCA_041477005.1 Terriglobia bacterium
CATCGAAAGACTGGTCCAGGAAACGGCCGCTGCCCGTGCGTCCTCGCGAGTGGAGCCCTGTGCCAGATTCGAACTGACTTATCCGGATTACAGGTCCGGCGCATCGCCACCTATGCTTACAGGGCTCGTGATTCTGGAGCCAGAGGCGGTATTCGAAACCCCGACCTCCGCCTTACGAGTGCGGCGCTCTGCCACTTGAGCTACTCCGGCTTGGAGCGAGTGCGGAGAATCGAACTCCGTTTATCGGACTGGCGGTCCGATGCCCAGCCAATAGGCCACACCCGCAGAAGCTTTGGAGCGGGCGGAGATAATCGAAATCTCTTCTCTGGGTTGGAGGCCCAGGGCACACCCTATATGCCACGCCCGCATGGAACACATATTCAATTGTCAAAGACCATGCCGGGGATCCATACAAACACACTTCTAACATCCCGCTTCCAAGGGAGAGCAGGTCCGACGGCTCTTCAAATCCCCGATAAAAACAAAAAAGGGGCGGCCATTTTTGGTGGCCGCCCCTTCTCGAAATCGGAAATCTCAAGACGGTCAGGTCACCGCGCGCGCATCATGATTGACGCGCCTCTGCGTACCTTTCAGTTCGCTCCCGAATTGGATTGGATATGTCACGCAATTTGATCCTAGACCACTTTGTGCCAAAAGTCAAGTGTCCTTTTGAAGTGAAGCTGTTAAAGCTGGACTGCTTTTTAATCAACCTTTCATGTCCGCCCGTTTGTCTGTCCGGGCATGAATCAAGAATAACTCGAAGATGACAGAGGGTCCAGGCTCGCGCGTGACGGTTTGCAAACTGTCACATTCGGAGTGTAGGCCGTGTCGTAGACGGGGTACGGCCAACGAGGCGCCAGTACAGAGGCGCGCCCAAGCAGGCCGAGAGCTTTGTTGTAGTCACGCGCTGCTCCTGCTTGCCGCCCCTGTTGGTGCAGCGATTCTGCTTCGGCCGACACTCCCGTTTTGCCGACGATCTCCCATCGAAATGTGCCGGTCACCCCGCACAGATCCTCCATCGTGAGCGCCGGCCGTCCGCGGTGCGGAAGATGATCATAGAGCCTTCCCACGCGAGAGCCATCCCGTCAATCTCGCTCTCAAAGTTACTTTGTTGGCCGGAAAAGACTGAACGCCGGTGGGGCGATAGACACCGGCTCGTCATAGCACGAGAAGAGGTGCACGATTTGCCATGGTTTGCCTCCAGCTTTCGACGGCTGTTTAGGCGTGATGACCACTTTGGCCAACCGCGCTGATTCGAGGTCCGCCCACACGAGCGCATCACATCGGAAGCAAGGAATTCCGACGGATTGCAGCAACCCGACCAAACGTGACAACGTGGGAGCGGGCACATTCCTGTACTCGAAGAACAGATATCGGGAACCCTCGCATGAACGCACGTCGAACGCGACGGGTTTCCGCCTCCGCAACAGCGTGAAATGGTCGCCTGCCAGCAGAGCCGGATTCAACTTCTTGCTCGGATCGCTCGCCATCGGGACGTAGGCAGGGCCACGGAAGTGCTCTCTCCCGACAGTGACCCACTCATCGCCGTCCGACCCCGCGGTTTGAACCACCCGGAAATTACCCGGCTGGGCAAACTCGCATTCCCAGGTAATACTCGTTTCCCCGCTCTCTACACTTCGGACCAGCCGTTTTGCGCGGTACGTGTCCGCGGCCTGTGTGGCGTGTATGCACCGTAGGGCCGCGTCGCGGGCCGCTGGAGGCTGCTCCGCACTCGGCGAAGCTGAATCCTGGGAGAGCCGGAGCAGTTGTTCCCACTCGGCTGTGGCTTTAGCCCTTTGGCTGCTGTCCTTTTCGGGATCAGGGGTCAAGGATTGTTCCAGTGCATTAAAGGCCTTCTCCAAGTCCTGGCCAGCCAGGGCCGCGTAGGCGACGATCTCCAACAGCAGAATGCGGCACCGTCCGGTCCGCTTGGCGGCTTCGGATTCACAAAGGCTGAGAATGATCGGGTGCTGCTGAGCGTGGGAAGACAGAGACCACCTGGCCGCGGCCTTGAGAAGGAGATAGGCGTCTTCGCCGTAAAGGCCGAATGGAAGCTGCTTGGCGACCTTCAGGGTGTGCTCTTTGTTGAAGTACATGTTCTGCATGGTGCAGTGGCAGTCGAGATCCTGGGGGCTCAGAACTTCGCGGCGATCAGCATCGCAAAGAATGGATGCCTGTCGCCAAAGCCTGCGGATCGTGAGCTTCCTCAGAGTTGTAGCGACGATCGAAAAACCCTGGCGGGGCGTTGCGTGCAGCCAGTTCTCCAGTTTGGCGCGAATGTGGTCCGGACGTTCCAGGACATCAATGATCCGCAACACAGGTTCGGTGCTTCCGGTCGCCCGGAACTCGCACCACAGCATGTCCAGGTCGGCCCCTGTTGAGACGGGACGGGCCAGCGGATCGATAGGAGCCTGAGGCCAATCGTGCAACGCAACCTCAAGTTCCTCCCGCAATGGTTCCAGCTTCGGGTCCTGAAGGCAGGCTTCGAGGAACAGCCGGGTCTCATCGTCTCCCACTTGCTGGAGGATTTTCAGGAGCACAGGCCGGCCTGCGGCGTTGGCGCGAAACAACACCTCGTAACGGCGAACCAATCCTGGGTTGTCACGCGCGATGCGCACAAAGAGGTACCAACATGGGTTGGCAGGATCGTACGGAGCATCGAGGTAATCCGCTAGTGCATCTGGGACGCCCGTTGGATCAGGGGCCAGGTAGTAGCGGTCAAAAAGCTGGTCGGATCTTCGTTGAACGACAGGATGTTGTTCTGCGCCTGCGGAAAGGCTGAGAGCGGTGAGCAACTGGTCCTGGTCTGTGTGTTGCCGTCTCGAGATCCACAATCGCGCGGCTGCAGGGAGGAAAACTTTCACAAGCCCGATAGCGACAACCAGTAATACCAGCCCAAAATAACCCATAAGGCGACTCCGAGAACGGCCCAGTTCCCGCCCGAACCAGCCGAGATTCCACGAGACACAAGGAACACCAGCGGCCAAACGACCCACCCGGGCAAGCTGCGCCGCGCAGGCGCCTCCTAGCGAAAGTACGGCACCTTCATCTCCCGCGCCGGGAAATCGTACCCACAGTCACAGCGCTGCGCCGCCGGGGGTTGAGCAGCCCGCAGTTCGGACAGTTCACGGACGCCCCCCGACCGCGCTCGGCTCCAACACCAGTGCCAGCGCCTGCTGGATCACGCCGCTGGAGTGCCCGGCCGACACCGCCCGATCCGCACAACAGATCGAGTGCAGACCCCTTCACGTGCGGCGCGATCCACTCGCCGAGTGCCTCCGAGCGGGACAATCCAAGGGCTGCGTTCCAGCGGTCGCGCAACCCTGTGATGCTGAGAAACGAGGAGACCTCATCGAACGCATCTTCTCCCTGACAGAGCAAACGTGCGGAAGCAAAGTCCGTGAATTCGCGTGTTTCGGCCGCCCCGAGACCGAGTCCCTCCCGAAGGAGAGTCTCTGTGTGGACCGTGAACTGACGGATGGCGACAGAACCGAATGCTTCGACCGTCATACTAACCTCACTTGGCGCCCGCGAAATCGCGGACGACGGTCTCAAGCCCTTCGACCACGCGCGCCAGCCGGCCGTAGTCCAGCGTGTCGGGCGCATCAGTCGACCTGTGATAGTTGGGATTGCGAAACGGAGCTGTGTCGGTGATCATGATGCCCAGATAACCCTCGCGCCAGAACGACCATTGGTCAGACCAGCCGATCCCGTCGATGAACTCCGGCGCGGCCACCCCCTGCGACGGCAGCGTCGCCACGGTCCGGAACGAACCAATAGCGGTGCGCACCAGAGCGCGCGACCCCACATTTCCTACAAAGCCCAGGAAGTCACCCGTGGACGGATAAAACAGATTGATCGGAAACGGATACTTCTGGCTGCCTGCCACGTCTGAGAAATACCCAAGTGTCTCCAGGCTCAGCATGGCGACGATGTTGTCGTTGCGCGCCCGGCACAGCTTGGCATACGCCACGCTGCCCATGACGTCCTGGCGGAAATACTCTTCGTTGGTGAAAAACACGAAGCGAACCGTGCGGCCGGGCGTGGATTTGGCGAACGTCCGCGCCAGGGAGAGCGCAGCCGCCGTGCCGCTGGCGTTGTCGTCGGCGCCGGGGGTTCCTTCCCTGGAATCGTAGTGAGCGCCCACGATCACGATCTCTTCCGGCCGTTGCGTGCCCCTCAATTCGGCGATCAGGTTGTAAGGAGAGCGGGGCCCATTGGCAGTGGTCACTTCGAACTCGTTCCGCTCGACCTTGTAGCCGGCTTCCGTCAGGGCCTGCTCCAGATAACTCGCAGCGGCGCTCAAAGCTTCGTAGCGGACCAGGTTGCGCTCGCCG
>JBGOUJ010000646.1:0-4336 GCA_041477005.1 Terriglobia bacterium
CCAGGAGGGATTCGGCATCGTGTTCCTGGAGGCGATGGCGGCTGGGAAGCCCATCGTCGCCGCGCGTGCCGCTGCTGTGCCGGAAGTGGTACGCGACGGCGTCGAGGGCCTGCTCGTCGAGCCGCGCAATCCGCAGGCCCTCGCTGCCGCCCTGACACGCCTCCGGGACGATGCGCACCTGCGGGCGAAACTGGCGGCTAACGGGTCGGCGCGGGCGGAGGAGTTTAGGCGAGAGCGCGTCTGCCGGAGGTTTCTGAAGGAAATTGAGAAATTGAGATGAAAACGGCCGCCGACTCAATTCTCACACCGGCCTGATCTTCGGCCACTCGATCTCGATTCCCTGGGCCTGGACTTCTTTCTGGAACTCTTCCAGCAGCGTCTTCGTGTTTCGCACTTTGCGGGGCGTGGTCTTTCCCCGAAGGCAAAAGGCAGCCAGCGCTCCGGCTGATTCGCCGATGTTCCATTCGACCGGGTGCAGGCGGAAGCAGCCGTTGGTGATGTGGGTGACGCCGAGGTTCTTGCAGGCGGGCAGGAGGTTTTCGACGCGGCGGGGGATCAGCGCGCCGAGAGGAATCTGAAACGGCAGCGAGCTGACGTCGATGTAGTTGTCGCCGCCGGAGCTGGGGTGCAGGTCGATGCGGTAGCTGCCCACGCCGACCGAATCGGGGAAGGGCTCGGCGGTCAGCTCTTCGCGCGGCTTTCCGGTGAGCTTCTGTCGGGCGTCGGCGCCGACGTGCTGCTCGAGTACGGTGAATTCGGCCTGGATGCGCCGGGATTCCCGGACGTAGGGATACTTGGCGAGGCCGTCCTCGGTATCGACGATGTCGCGCCGCAGCCGCAGGCCGCGCCAGCCTGCTTTGCCGTCGGGCCTTGGCGCTTCGGTCTGCATCCAGTAAAGCAACGACAGGCTCAACTGCTTGGCGCGCCGGAGGTGCCTGGCTGCCTCTTCGTCGCTGACGCCGATCAGGTTGCCCAGCCAGTAGTCGTTCTGCGGCCAGTTAATCAGGCAAATGTCGCTTGCGTACGCACCGGGCACGAAGTTGCACCGGCAGGCGATGCGGCGATAGGTCCACAGGCCGCTGTCAGGCCCAGAGGGCGCCCCGCTAGAGGACGCTCCGCGCTCGTCGAACTGCGGATCGAAGGTTTGAGTGCGCGGCTCGAGCGTCACCGGTTGGGTGTACGTCCAGCTCAGGAGCTTTCCCGGCCAAGCCGGCTTCAGCGCGGGAACATAATCGCGCCAGAGGCTGTATTCCTCGGGCTTGTCGATCGTATGATCCTCTCCTGCCAGGTGATCGGCGGCGAAGCAGTAAGTGAAGGACTGCATGTTGGCCGGCTGGGCAGCCCCGGGAGCGTGCGGCTCACCGGTTTGTTTCCTGGATTCGAAGCCGGTGACGAACTCGGTACGGGTGAGCGGCAGCAAGTCGCCCAGCTCCGTGGCGTCCAGGAAGTAGGCGCCGGCCAGCGTCTTTTTGACGCCGGTAGAAGTGTGCTCGACCTGCACGGCGCGGACGCGGTCGCCGTCCACATCGGCCGCCCGCGCCTTGTGATGGAGCAAGACCCGCACCTTCCCGGCGCTGACGTAGGGCGCCAGCATCTCGGTGAGAACCGCCACCGAAACCTGCGGCTCATGGCAGAGCCCCGAGACGCGGCCTTGGCCCGGGTTCAGGTCCCAGCGGGCGCGAGCTTCGGCCGTCAGCGGGTAATTGCGGCGATAGTAATCGCGAACTCGAGTCCGGTAGTCGCGGTAGGTGCGGGTGGCCCCGAACTCCTCGATGTAGCGGTGCTCGTCCGGAGGCACGGCCTGCTGGGTGAGCTGCCCGCCGATCCAATCGGTCTCTTCGGTGAGAATGACGCTGCAGCCGTTGCGCGCCGCGGCCAGCGCCGCGGCCGTGCCCCCTACGCCGCCCCCGATGATGACGACCTCGGCGGACTGGTCGCCGGAGGCGGCTGCACGAGCCAGCCCGGCGGCCAGCGCCCCGAGGAAGGTCCGGCGTTTCATGACTGAATCTGCTCCCGCGCGGCCGCCGTCGCCAGCTCGTCGCAGCGAATATTGTCCGCGTGGTCGGCGTGCCCTCTCACCCATTCCCAGCGGACCTGGTGCCGGGCGACCTCGCCGTCGAGCGTCATCCAGAGATCCCGGTTGAGGACCGGCGTCTTGTTGCTCGTCTTCCACCCTCTGCGCTTCCAGCCGTGGATCCATTCCGTGATGCCGTTCTTGACGTACTGCGAATCGGTCTCGACCGTGACGCCGCACTGCTCTTTCAGGGCGCTCAGGCCGCGGATCACCGCCGTGAGCTCCATGCGGTTGTTGGTCGAGTGCGGCTCGGAGCCGTAGAGCTCTTTCGTGTGATGGTTATGTCGCAGAATGCAGGCCCAGCCGCCGGGGCCGGGGTTGCCGACGCAGGCGCCATCGGTGATCAGGGTGACCGATTTCATGCCACGCCGGCGGGAATGCCCAACAGGACGCCCTCGGTGGCGCCCCTGGGGGCGTCCTCTGAGCTGCCCCCCGTCGTGCCCACTGGGGTGCCCAATGCGGTGGCCTCCAGGACGCCCCCGGACTTGCCCGGCACGCCCCCCAGTGTGCCCCCAGGCGTGCCCCCTGGGACGCCCCTCGGTGCGCCCGCTGCGGTGTCTCCTGGGACGGCCCCGAGCGTACCCTCTGGTCCCGGCGCGAAGAAGCTCTCCACCTGGCCGTAAATCTCTTCCGGCGTGTGGGCGTGGTAGATCTCGGCCCGCAGGCGAGAGCCGTTGCGCACGCCGTGGGTGAAGTAGCTGGCAAACTGTTTCATTTTGCCGGCGATCTCGGCGTCGATGCGCTCTTCCTGGTCGAGCAGCATGCGGTAATAGGAACGGATCATCCGGTAGCGGTCCACCTCCGTGGGCTGGTCGTAGCGCCCGGTGGCCAGGTATTGCTCGATCTGCCGGAAAATCCAGGGATTCGAAGAGGCCGCCCGGCCGACCATGACGGCGTCGCAGCCGGTCTGCTCTACCATGCGCACCGCGTCTTCCGGTGTTTGGATGTCGCCGTTGCCGATCACCGGGATCCTCACCGCCGCCTTCACGGCCGCGATGCGGTCCCAATCGGCCTTGCCCGCATAGCCCTGCTCGCGGGTGCGCGGATGCAGCGCCATGGCCTCGACCCCGCAGTCTTCCGCCAGCCGCGCCATACGGGTGTCGACCATCTCGTTCTCGTTCCAGCCGGAGCGAAACTTGATCGTGAACGGCAGCTTGACGGCCGCCCGCACGGTCCGCAGGATCCTTTCCACCAGCGGCAGATCGCGCAGCAGGCCCGACCCGCCGTTGCATTTGACGACCTTCTTCACCGGGCAGCCGAAGTTGAGGTCGACGATGTCGAAGCCGAGGTCTTCGACCACCCGCGCGGCATCGGCCATCACTTGCGGATCGGAGCCGAACAGTTGGGCCGAGATCGGCCGCTCGTCCGGATCGAAGTAGAGGTAGCGCAGCGTTTTGCTCTGCCGGGGGTTGCGCAGCGCCGCGCTCACGCCGTGGGAGCTGGTGAACTCGGTCATCAGCAGCCCGCACCCGCCCAGGCCGCGGATGAAGCGGCGGAACACGGTGTCGGTCACGCCGGCCATGGGCGCCAGCACCGTGGCGGGCCGGATTGACACGTCCCGAATTCGCAGCTCGACGGGAAACGACATCTTCCTAATTCTATCAGAGGGCTGCTTTTAGAGGGGTAAGTGTCCTAACACTGCGTTGCTGAGGGGAAGGGGCGCAGACAGCCTAAAAACCGGGTATGTGTTTCGTGACGCAATCGCGATCTATCTGAAGATACCGAACCATCTTTCGGATATGGCCAAGCTCAATCTCCTGATGCTTCGGAAGGGTTCGGTAGGTCCTCCCGCTATAGCAGACAACACGACTATGCGTCGCTACTCGTACAGTTGCGCCTTGGCGCACACTCCGCCAACATGCGAGAAACGTTGTCGTACGATGCGGCGGCGGACACCTGTCAGGCGGCGATAGCCGAGTAATCCGGCACATTATCACTCGGCATGAAGCGCCTGCTCGTGCCGTCGAGCCGCTCCACTGCTATCTGGGAAGGACGGCTCTCTGGTGCTTCCCTTGGCAGATCAGAGAACGGCGGAGGTGGCTCTAGATTGCAAGAGCGGATCTTGTTGACGGCGGCCTCCCACCTTCGCTCCTCTTCAAAATCCGGCTCATAGAAGAACCGCTCGACTTCTTTCTTGAACGCCTCGAAAGTTCTATGCTCGCCTGCGATGTCGAAGAGGACTTCTTTGTATCGGTTCCGAAAACGCAGAAACGCCTCCTGTGCGGATCCTCCGCTTTCAGCGATTGCCCCAGGACGCACTCC
>JBGOUJ010000647.1:0-4329 GCA_041477005.1 Terriglobia bacterium
ACGGGCATCGTGGGCGGCCAGATGCCCTGGGGGCTGCTGGTGATGGGCATCGCCTTCGCGATCGGCCTGATCATGATCGGCGCTCCTTCGCCCATGCTAATTGCCGTCGGCATGTATTTGCCTTTCGAGACCGTCTCGGCAATCTTCGTCGGCGGCGCCATCAATTGGGCCGCCGCGCGGCTGACGCCCGCCGATCGGAAAGCCGCGACGGAGGAAAAGGGTGTGCTGATCGCCTCGGGCTTTATCGCCGGTGAGGCCATCGCCGGCATTCTGCTGCCGGTCTTGTTTCTGAGCGGCGTGAAGTCCCTCACCCACACCCTGACCGGCGCCGACGAGCTCGGCATCTACACGCATTACGGCGGCTATCTCTCGCTCGCCGCTTTCGCCCTGATCGCGTATGCTTTGATTGAGGTACCCCGCCGCGCCTCCGGGCCGCGACCGTGAGAGCTGTGAAGGAATCGATTTCAGCCGCGAATGCACGCGAATGCACGCGAATAAGACCGTTGTTTCATTCGCGTGCATTCGCGTTCATTCGCGGCCATAAATTCCCTCGCGGCGGCGTTCAATTATGTCCGGCTACGACAACGAGCTCGCCCGCATCGTCGAGGAGCTGAACCGCGCCGCCCCCAGCGGCGGGACCGCCGCGCGCGAGCGGGCCGGGGGGCTTCCGGCGTCTTCCACGTCGCTCGACCAACTCCTCGCCTACGCCGTCCGCCAAAACGCCTCGGACCTGATCCTGGTGGCCGGCGCCGTTGTCGCCCTGCGGGTCAACGGCTCGCTGACGCCCGCCGCCGGCCCGCCGCTCGCTCCCGAGGAGGTCCGCGGCCTGCTCCTGCCCCTGCTCGAGCCCGGCCGGCACGGCGATCTCGAAAAGAACAAATCGGTCGACTTCTGTTTCGTCCGCGATCCCATCGGCCGCTTCCGCGCCAACATCCACTTTCAGCGCGGCACGCTGGCGGCCAGCATCCGCCTGCTGCCGGCCCGCCTCCCCTCGCTCGACTCGCTCCACCTGCCGCCGGTGCTGGCGCGCCTCGCCGAGCGCCGCCAGGGGCTGGTGCTGATCACCGGCCCCACCGGCTGCGGCAAGACCTCGACGCTCGCGGCCCTGATCGACCTGATCAACACCCGCCGCCGCGACCACATTGTGACCATCGAAGACCCCATCGAGTACCAGCACCCGAACCGCAGCTCGATCGTGGAGCAGATCGAGGTCGGCCACGACACGCCCGACTTCGCCAGCTCGCTGCGCAGCATTCTCCGCCAGAATCCGGACGTCATTCTGGTGGGCGAAATGCGCGATATCGAGACCATGGCCACGGTGCTGACCGCCGCGGAAACAGGCCACCTCGTCTTCTCGACCCTTCACACCAACGATGCTTCGCAGGCCGTCTCCCGCATCCTCGATTCGTTCCCCACCGGCAACCAGCCGCAGATCCGCCAGCAACTGTCGCTGGCCCTGCTCGCCGTGATCGCCCAGCAACTGGTCCCCGCCGCCGACGGGGCGCCCGCAGGGCCCGGCCGCTACCCGGCGCTCGAAGTGATGGTCGCCACCGACGCCGTCCGCAACCTGATCCGCAAAGGCGACGACCACATGCTCCGGCAGCAGCTCTCCATGGGCCGCGCCGACGGCATGATGACGATGGAGCAGTCGCTCGCCGAACTGGTCCGCTCCGGCCGCATCCTCCGGGAAACCGCCCTCGCCCACTGCTTCCGCCCGGACGATTTGCGCAGGTATCTGGAGGGCTAGAATCTAATGCGGCGCGCGGTCGCTTACTGAATGGTGACCGACAACACTGGAGAGGTGCTGGGGGCAAACAGCGAGCCGCCCTGGAAGACCGCGCTGAACGAGCGGACTCCTATCGGACGGGACACATTCATCAAGATTGCCTGGGTCGCGCCGTTTGCCTGCGCCACCGTCTGCGCTTGTCCGAGGAACAAATCTCCGTCAAAGAACTGCACCGTGCCGCCGGGCCAGTTTGCGCTTGGGAGCGAGGCGCAGGAGGCGCTGATGGCCGCAGTGCAGGCGACGGTGGCGGTGAGCGTTACCGGGTTCGACGTCGGCGAGGACAGCGGGCTGAGGGTAGTGATCGTGGGCGTGGGGTTCATCGTGACGCTCAATGCCGTTGACGACGCCGCGAGGTCGCCCCCACCTGCGTAGCTGGCCTGTAGTTGCTGGATGTTGAACGGAAGGATGAGATTGGGGCTCGCGGTCGCTGCGCCGGTGCTGGGATTGAGCGTGAGATCGATTCCCACCGGATCGATGTGCACGGTCCGATTCACAATGCCGAGTTCCGGAGGAAAGGTGAGCTGGATAGTCACCGGAAAGGCGATGCCGAAGGTGTACGTCGTGGATTGGGAGACGATTTGCAGGGTCGTCGTGGCGTTGCTGACCGGAATACAAAGGTTCGTGCTGGTGGCCGGATAGTGGGTGTCGCCGGAATACTGGACGCTGAAACACGCCGAGGGCCGCTCTGTGAACGCGGCCCGGAACTGAAAGGTTCCAATTCCCACGGGCGTATTCGGGCGTGGCGAAGGAGAGAGGGTCAGCGTGACGGGACCGAACCCGCTCCGGCTCACCGTGACGGTGCCCGAGGGTGTGGGTCCGGTGCCGGCGGGGACTCCGACTTGAATCTGGACATTCGTGTCGGTGAACAAAGGCAGCGAGGAGGGAAAGCTAGTGACCGTGATCTGAGATGGGGTGACGGTAAGGGGACCAATATTGCTAATATTATTAACAGTAGTGCTGGATGACGAGTACTTCGAGTCGTTCGAGTAAGAGACGCTTACGTTGTAAGTGCCGGGGGTGGTTATGCAGCAGAAGTTGTAATTGATGGTCGAACCGAGAGGAACCGCCAGAACAGTGATGCTCTTGACGGTTGTACCAACCTTGAAACTGAGGGTGCCATTCAGTAGTCCGACGCTCTGGCTGGCGTTGACTCTGACCTGAAAAGGAATCGGCGCGCCGGCGGTGCTGGAACTGACGGTCGGACCACCGGAGATGAAAGAGGTTAGCTTGGCAGCGAACGAAGCTTCAGCACCTAGAAAAATGGTGTGGCCTTGGGAGACATCGAGGATAAACACTTTGCCAACGTCACTGGATGCGACCTGCATGATATTGGCCTTGAAGTTGCCCGAACTATCCGGGACCGCGGACGTGGCCAGGAGTCGCCCAGCCTGAGAAGCCCCGGTGGAGAGACGCAGTGAGAAACTCACGCCCTGAATGATCGAGCCGGGTTTTCCCCAACCCGACCCGGCCACAACGGCGATCGCAGACGGGGCGTATTCGGAGCTCGTAAACTTCATCGAGGGAGGAGTGAAGGTTCCGCAAGCTTTGCTGGGGCCCCCGGCGGTCTGACCACCGGCGGCGAAGACGGTTCCATCGACGAGGATCGCGCCTGAGAAGCGGGTGCGGGCCAAAGTCAGCGGGCCGGTCGAGCGGAACAGGTTGTTCCAAGGCTCGAAGACTTCGGTGTCGCCGGTGGGCTTTCCATCGTGCTCACCGCCGGCGATCAGGACCAAACCGCTGCCGGGGATGAGAGTGACAAAGGGGTTGCGGCGCGGTGTGACCATCGAGGCAGCCACCCCTTCCCAACGATCTTCGGATTCGATGTAGAGTTCCGCGTTCCCAAGGTCAGCGTTGCCGTCGGTGCCGGCCATAACCAGGATGCGCCCGTCGACGAGGACCGCGGCGCCATGCCCGGCGCGCGCCAACGTCATCGAGGCAGCGGACTTGACGGCGCCGGAGGCAGGGTCGAAGATCTCGGCCGAGGCCAGGGACCGCTCACCGTTAGTCCCCCCGGCAAACAGGACACGACCGTCGCTCAGCGGGATGGCGACGTGGCCCGTGCGTGGTTCGCTCAGCGCGGCGTTAGCCGCTGCCAGGGTGTTGGTGGAGGGGTCGAAGATCTCCAGGCCGGCAACCAGTTTCCCGCCGGCCGATCCACCCGCGAGTAACACCTGTCCTCCCGGCAGCAGTGTCGCCGTATGGCCGCTTCTCGGCAGGGTCTGGCCCTCGACGCGGACCCACTTGACCGTGTTGGGGTCCCAAACTTCCGCACCGGGCTCCGCAGCGCCGCCCGCGGCCAGCACGCTTCCATCGGACAGGAGCGTGCAGGTATGGCCGGAGCGGGCGCTCAACATATCCGGAGCGGCCTGGTTTCTCAAGGTTAGCGCCACGCTCCCCTGCGACGTGCCCAACGGGGTTCGCATCCTCGGTGGAGCGTTTTCCAGACCGTAGATCTCGACACTGCTCACCGGGCCGTCCACGCCGGTGCCTCCGGCGATTAGAACGCGATCGTCATCCAGAGACACGGCGCAGTGCGCGAATCG
>JBGOUJ010000648.1:0-4326 GCA_041477005.1 Terriglobia bacterium
ACTGCAAACCCAAATCGGTCCGGAACCGTAGTTCCGTGGCGGATGAGATATACTTGCCCTGGGTGCTGGGCCTTGTGTCGAGTCGCAATGGGTAACGGTTTTGCCCGCTCCATTGTCTTGGTGCTCGGCTTTGGAGCAGTCCTGTTCTCCTCCGCGGGTGGAATCCATTTTGTGGATAGCGCCCGGCAGGCCGGGTTGACCCTTCCCAATACCTATGGCGGGGTGGCGACGAAAGACTACATTCTCGAGACGACGGGGAATGGGGTCGCGATCTTCGACTTCGACGGCGACGGTTCGAACGACATCTTCGTCGTCAACGGAACCACCCTCGAGCCGCGAGCGGGACAAGCGCCGGCGACCCTACAGCTTTACCACAACGACGGCGCAGGCCGCTTCACCGACGTCTCGAAGAAAGCGGGATTCACCGCCGAGGGGTGGGGCCAGGGAGTTTGCGTAGGGGATTACGATAACGATGGTCATCCGGACCTTCTCGTCACCTACTACGGCCATAACGTCCTGTATCGGAATATGGGTGACGGCGCTTTCCGGGATGTAACGGAAAAGGCCGGGTTGCCCGTTGCCGGCACTCGCTATGGCTCCGGGTGCAGCTTCTTCGATTACGACCGCGACGGCAATCTGGATCTCTTCATTTCCAACTACGTTGATTTGGATCTGAAGACGACTCCGAAGCCCGGAGACAACCAAAATTGCGAATGGAAGGGGATTGCAGTCATGTGCGGCCCGCGCGGGCTGCCGCCGGGCAAGAATCTCCTGTATCACAACAACGGCGATGGGACCTTTACGGATGTCTCGGAGCATTCGGGGATTTTGAAACCGGGCGGGCGCTACGGTTTGGGCGTAGTGGCGGCGGACTTCGATAACGACGGCTGGCCCGACCTCTACGTCGCTTGCGACATGACGCCCAGCCTGCTTCTTCACAACCGCCACGACGGAACGTTCGAGGAACGGGGCGTGCAGTCGGGCGTGGCTTACAACTTCGATGGACAACTGCAAGCCGGCATGGGAGTCGCCGTTACGGATTTCGACGGCAATGGCTTCCTCGACATCGCCAAGACGAATTTTTCGGGGGACCTGACTTCGCTGTTCCGAAACGAAGACGGCAAATTCTTCACCGACGTATCTCAGGAAGCGGGCCTCACGGCGCATCACTTGCTCGGCTGGGGCATTGCCTTCCTCGATATCGACGAGGATGGCTGGAAGGATCTGATCATCGCCAACGGGCATGTCTACCCGGAGGTCGAAGGGGCGGCGGTTGGC
The DNA here is from genome assembly GCA_041477005.1 of Terriglobia bacterium. Classification (GTDB taxonomy): domain Bacteria; phylum Acidobacteriota; class Terriglobia; order Bryobacterales; family JACQDG01; genus JBGOUJ01. The sequence goes on from JBGOUJ010000648.1 coordinate 1,279, forward strand.
GACACGTACCGCGAGAAGACGTTGCTCTATCGCAATCTCGGCAACGGCCGCTTCGCCGACATCACCGCCGAAGCCGGGCCGGCCTTCCAGCAGTCCCGCCCCGCCCGAGGCCTCGCCGTCGGAGATCTCGATGGCGACGGCCATCCGGAGGTGGTCATCGTCAACATGAACGAGGCGCCCAGCTTGCTTCGAAACGACGGCCCTCACCAGAACGCGCTGCTGGTCTCGCTGGTGGGGACCAAGTCGAACCGCAGCGCCATCGGCGGCCGGGTGGTCCTGGAGGCCGGCGGCCGGCGACAGATGGACGAGGTGTCGAGCGGCGGAAGCTATTACTCACAGAGTGATATGACCCTGCATTTCGGCCTGGGCCAGGCGAGCGTAGTGGATCGCCTCGAGGTCCGCTGGCCCAGCGGCGCCGTACAGCAATGGAAGCGCGTGCCGGCGAACCGCAAGCTCGTCATCACCGAGGGAGCCGCGCAGTTTCGCCAGCTTCCGCTCCGCAGGGGACCGTAGATGATGCAACAATTGTTGGACAGGGATCCCGGCAGCCTGGCGCTGGCCGGGAGATCGAGGAGTTGAGCCGATGGGTTTGCTGTGGTTGTTTCTGGCCCTCCAGCAGGCCAGGGCCGCCGCCCCGCCGGACCGGCTTTGGCAGCAGGTGATGGAGTCGCTCGACCGATCCGGCCGTGCGGCGGAGATCGTGGCGCCGGTGCGCGAGCGGATCCGTCCGCCGAAGCTCGCCCCCGGTGCGCCCCCCCTGCTGAGCTTCCGATACCTCGAAGGCAAGCGCCGGCATCGTTTTGGAGAATTGGGGCTGGTGATAGACGATGCGGGCCACTAGAGCACTGCCGCTCCTGCTTCTCGCCGTCGCGACCCTGCGCGCCCAGACGGTCGAGAAGGCGCTCCAGGCCATCGCCGACAACGACACCCGCGCCGCCGAGCGCGAGCTCGAAGCGCTGCGCCAGGCCCGCGCCGGGGATCGGGAAGTCGAGCTGGCGCGGGGCGTCTATCTCTTCCAGCTTGGAAAATTCGTGGAGGCCAGGCAGGCGCTCCAGCCGCTGGCGTCGGACCCGCGAGCCGAAACCTTCCTCCTGCTGGCGCGGGCGGCGACCGGGGAGTGTGCCGCCGTGGGAAAGACCTTGCAGTTGCGGTTTGACGCGGCCGCTGATCCCCGGCTGCGGCGGCTGGCCGGCCTCGGCGCCGCGCAGTGCGCCATCGCCGCAGCCGACGCGCCGGCAGCCACAGCGCTGCTCGCCCGCCTGCGCCAGCTTTATCCCGCCGACGCCGACGTGCTGTATCTGGCGGCTCGTTTCCATCTGAAGGCATGGAACGATGTGGTCTATGATCTGTTCCAGAAAGCTCCGGCCTCCTACCGGGTGAACCAGATTTCAGCGGAGATTTTCGAGATCCAGGGAAATTACGGCGCGGCGGTGAGCGAATACCGCAAAGCGATCGAGAAGGACCCCGCGGCCGTCAACTTGCACTATCGCCTGGGGCGCGCGCTGCTGCTTGAATCCCACGAGCCGGCCGCGCTCGAACAGGCCCGGCTGGAATTTGAGCGGGAGATCCAGCTCAATCCCAACGACGCCGTGGCCGAATACCAGGTCGGGCAGATCCTGGTGGCGCAGCAGAAGCTCGATTTGGCCCGGCCCCGGCTGGAGCGCGCGCTTGAGATCCAGCCCGATTTTGCCGAAGCGGCGCTGGCGCTGGGGCGCCTCTACTTGCAATCGAAGGACACAGCCCGGGCGATCGCCGCACTGGAAACCGCCGTTCGCCAGGCGCCCGAGAGCGAGCCGGCCCACTACAACCTGATGCTCGCCTACCGCAATGCGGGCCGCTACCAGGACGCGCTGCGGGAGAAGACCGAGCTGGAAAAGCTGCAGAAGCCGCCGGCCGGCGAATTCTCCGATTTTCTGAAGAAGCTCGGCGAGAAGCAGCCGCCCCAGCCCCCGCCACCGAAGGACCAGCCCCGGCCGGAGCCGCGTTGAACAATGCAACGATGCGCGCTGCCGCCCTGGCCCTGGCCGCTCTTTGGGCCGCCCCGCCGGCCGTAGCGCCCACCATCGGCTTCACCAACGTCGCGCGGCAAGCCGGTCTCGCCGCGCTGAACGTCAACGGCGGCGACGCCTCCAAGAAATACCTTATCGAGACGACCGGCAGCGGCATCGCCTTCCTCGACTACGACAACGACGGTTGGCTCGACATCTTCCTGGTCAATGGGTCGCGGCTCGAAGGGTCCACCGCGACCAGCGCGCTTTACCGCAATAACCACGACGGCTCCTTCCGCGATGTTACGCGTGAGGCGGGACTGCTTCGCTCCGGTTGGGGGCAGGGCGTGTGCGCCGGCGATTACGACAACGACGGCTTCGTGGACTTGTTCGTCACCTATTGGGGAACCACGGTCCTCTATCGAAACGTCGGCGGCAAGCGCTTCGAGGACGTGACCGAGCGCGTGGGATTGAAAGGCAAGCTGCCCCGCTGGTCGACCGGCTGCGCCTTTGTCGACTACGACCGCGACGGCCACCTGGATCTGTTTGTCGCCAACTACCTGCAGCAGGATCTGAAGACCGCCCCATTACCCGGCGACAACCCTTATTGCTGGTATCGCGGCTTGCCGGTGGCCTGCGGCCCGCGGGGGCTGCCGTTTGACACCAACCAGCTCTTTCACAACAACGGCGACGGGACCTTTACCGAGGTCTCGGAAAAGTCGGGGGTCGCGGCGGCGCGGGCCAACTACTCGCTCGGAGTGTTGACGGGGGACTTCGACAACGACGGGTGGCCGGATCTCTACGTGGCCTGCGACCAGACCCCCTCGATCCTCTACCACAACAACCACGACGGCACGTTCACCGACGTCGCCCTGCTGAACGGCGCGGCCCTGAGCGAAGAGGGCAAGGCCATGTCGGGCATGGGAGCGTCGGCGGCGGACTATGACGGCAACGGCTGGCTGGACATTTTCCGTACCAATTTCTCCGACGAAATCGAAACGCTCTACCGGAATCGCGGTGGAGGGCAATTCGACGACGTCACGCGGGAGGCGGGCCTCGG
>JBGOUJ010000649.1:0-4305 GCA_041477005.1 Terriglobia bacterium
GGCTCCGTGGAATCTGATTGTTCAGGAACGCAGTGCGCGAATACGAACCGTTCGGCAGTTGCACCAGCGAGTCCGGGTCGTAGATCTTGTCGGGCGCCACAGGCGATTGCGGAAAGCTGAAGTCCCCGTTCATCATGGCCGGGCTGGGGATGTCGGCATATTGGTTGTTTCCCGATCTCTCGTGGTGACGCTGCCAGCCGCTCAGGAAGAAGGTCTTGTTGCGTTTGATGGGCCCGCTGATGCTTCCTGATATCAGGTGGAACGCGAAGGTGCCGCTGACCACTGTGGGGTCTTGCCAGTAGCGATGAATCATCGACTTGCTGACATAGCGCTCTTCCGCCAGGCCATGGAACTGGTTTGTTCCGCCCTTGTAGGCGATATTCATGATGCCGCCGCCGGAGTGGCCATACTCGGCGGGGAGAGCCGTTGTCAGGATCTTGACCTCCTGCATATCGTGCTCGACGGTCGTAATCTGGCGCCCCGTCCCCACGACGCCTTCGCCGGGGTTGGTCCCAGCGACTCCGTCAGTGTTGAACTGAAACGCGCGCGAGCGGCCGCCGGCGGCGTGCCCGTTGCCTGACTGCGAGGTCACGCCCGACACATACCAGAGCATGCTTTCAATCTTCATCTGGGGCGTGGGGAGCGTGACCAATTCCGCGCCGGAGACCAAGTGTCCGGTTGTGGCGGTCTCGGTTTCCAGCAACTGGGCGCCGGCCGACACCTCGACCGACTCGACAACGTTGCCGACTTCCAGGGCCACGTCCAGGCGCAGGGTTTCTGTGGAGCGGATCGGGATGTCCCTTCGCGCCAGCTTCTTGAACCCTGGCGCTTCAAAGGTGACCTCGTACGTTCCGACATTCAGGTAAGGAACGCGGTAGATCCCTTCCTGGGTCGAGGTGGCATTGTAGAGGAAACCAGTGCCTTGGTTTTTTACCACCACCGACACGCCGGAAATTATCGCCCCGCTGGAGTCCGTTACGGAACCTGTCAGGGTGCCTTGTCCTGTCTGCGCGTAGACGGCAATCCCCGAAAAGACCCACGCGGCCCCAAGCAGAAACATGCTGAGCCATGCACCTCGAGATAGTCGAAGCATTTTGACTAGCCTCCTGGTTTGTTGTGCCGGAACTCCAATTAGCCCCTCCGGTTGGCAACATTATATACCCTATTGTCCAACCCTCTCCTCAGCACAATAAATTTACAACCAGAAGGGGAGCATGGGCCGGACCGAAGTGTTCGCCCCGTTTTTGAAGTCTGCAGGCGGCGGGAGTCACCGCAAATCGCTTGCTGCCGCATGCGGCTCAATAGAATCAACAGATTACGGGCCGCCCAGAAGCTCCTTGGATGAGACAGACCTCCGCTCATCGCACCCTGACGCTTCTCGAATGTCTGACGCCCGTTACCCCGTCCCTGGGGACCTCTACGGGGAGGACCCCTACTGGCCTCGGCCCCTCCCCGAGTTGCCGGGATCGGACCCGACATACGGATTTCTGCAAATGGCGGTGCGCGAGATCGGAGCCGAACGAGTGGTCTAATGGAAGCGAAGCTTTCGGCCGGAGTTTCGTTTCACAGCTCGGCAAGGTGATGGGAGCCGGGATACCCGAAACGAGAGGGAACGCATCCTCGGAGAAAATCTGCGGCAGATGTTGACGCCGATCTTGCGAGCGGAGGGACACGGTTTATGGGATCGATCATGCAAGCGACGAGAATCGCAGTGGCCGTCTGCGCCGCGGCTCTACCCCTCTGGGGTCAACCGGCGGGCCAGGATCCGCTTCTCCGCTGGATGGACCAGATCGCGCAGCAGCAACTCACGCAACGCGAGAGCACGATTGCCGGCATCCGGACCACCGCCGACGCCGATCGCCGCAGGCAATGGGTCCGCGCCAAATTCCTGGAGATCATCGGCGGTCTGCCGGATTACCACGGGCCGCTGAACGCCCGCATCACCGGGCGGATCCGCAACGATTCGTACACACTCGAGAAAGTCATCTTCGAAAGCCTGCCGCACTATTTCGTCACGGCCAACCTCTACCGGCCAAACCAGCCGGGGCGCTACCCCGCCGTGCTGATGTCGGCCGGACACACCACGCTGGGCAAGACCGAAAACCACGTGATGGCCGCCAACCTGGCCGCAAAAGGCTTTGTGGCGCTCGCGTACGATCCCGTCGGACTCGGGGAGCGTATGCAGGACTACGACAGTCGTGTCGGCCGGGGGATCGCCGGCTGTTGCACCAACGAGCATCTCCAGGCGGGTACTCAGAGCATCCTCATCGGCGAGAGCGTGGCTCGCTATTTCATCTGGGACGCCATGCGCGCACTCGACTACCTCGTGAGCCGTCCCGAGGTGGACCCGGACCGCGTAGGCGCCGCCGGATGTTCGGGGGGTGGATGCCTGACTACCTACATCGCGGCCCTCGATCCGCGCATCAAGGCGGCTGCTCCGGCCTGCTTTCTGAACTCGTACCGGCTGCTGTTTGCGGGGCCCGACCCGGATTCGGAGATGGGCCTGCCTGAATTTCTGGTCTCAGGCCTGGACCACGCCGATTTCCTGGAGGTTGTGGCGCCTTCCATGCCCTGGCTCGTCCTCACCACCGAAGGCGACTATTTCACGCCGCCCGGCGTCCGGATGGTCTACGACGAAGCCCGGCGCTGGTATCAGATCTACGGCGCCCAAGACAAGCTGCGCTACTTCCTGGGACCCGGTCCGCACGGCACTCCCCGGGAAACACGCGAACAGATGTACGGATGGATGATCCGCTGGCTCAAAGACGGCAAAGGCGACGCAAAGGAGCTCGAGATTCCTCTGTATCCCGATTACGAACTGCAGGTCACCAAATCCGGCCAGGTGGACGACGAGCCAGGCAGCCGAAAGCTCTACCAGGTAATTCTGGAACAGTATCGCGCCCGGAAACAGCCGCGCGGCATTCCGGAGCTGCTGGCGGAGCTGCGCCGGCTGCACGTTCCCTCCGACGGTCAGAAACCATTGATGAAGAGTTTGGAAGAGACGAGTCAGTCCGCCTGGCGGCGTATCCGCATCAACATCCAAGCCGAGCCGGATCTCGACATTCAGGGCACTCTGTACGTTCCAACGTCCTCGGGACGAAAGCCCGCCCTGCTGCTCGTGAAGGACAGAACCAGCGCCGCGGTGGCGCAAATGGCAGCCGCGAAAGGAACCGTCGTTCTGGATCTCGAGCCCCGCGACTCGCCATCCGGAGATGACCACCGCCCGTACCTCGGAAACTGGCAGACCAATTCGCGCGCAAACGCGATCGGCCGCAACCTGCCCGCCATGCGCGCGCACGACATTCTCCAGGGCGTGGACCTTCTCGCCGGCCGCGACGATGTGGATCCAGCCAAAGTCCGCGCCGCCGCCTGGGGTGTAAAAGGGATGTGGCTGCTGCTGGCCGCCGCCGTCGATCCCAGAATCGGCGGGATCTGGCTCGACCACACACCCTACAGCCTCAGCTCGGCCCTGGAGCGTCCCTTGAATGCCAGTCTGTTTGAGACGGTGATTCCCGGCTTTCTGCTGCACTGGGACACGCAGGACCTGGTGCGCGCGATCGCGCCGCGCCCCGTATTGTGGACGGACCCGGCAAATTGGGTGGGGCAAACCGTTCCGCTTGGCGGCGGATTCCGGTATCGGTACGACGGCCAAAAGGATGACGCGTTCCTCGCGGAGCTGCTCCGCTGATGAGGAACTCTAAGCACGTTGCGGGACTTATCTTCCAAAAACCACATCGATCCCTGAAAAAAGTAGCTCCAGCTTAGCGCGCGGGAGCTTGCCCCGGCGCTCCGTGAGAAGGCCCTTATCCACTGTGACGATCTGTGAGACGTTTGCGACGGAGTCCTTGGGCAGCCCGGTAAGACGCGGCGGAAGAGAGACGTTTCCCGGCGCGCTCGCCCATCGAAGGTTGCTGGTCAGCGGCACGCACGCTACTGTCGCGATGCGGCTCCGGTTCAAGGCATCCCCCTGCACCACGACAACCGGCCTTCGAAACCCCGGACCAGATCCGGCCGGAGCCGGCAGATCGGCCCACCAGACTTCCCCTTGCGAGATCACCACTCGCTTCGCTCCAGAACGCGGCGGGCGGCCGCGGAAACGAACTCATCTGTCGGATCCCCCAACTCGGCGCAGACGCGATTCATGGCATCGGTTACCTCTTCCGGCGCGTGCCGCGCCACGTACTCCTTGAGCGCATCGCTGAACAGTCGGCTCCGGGACTTCCTCGTGCGCCGCGCGAGCCGCTCTGCTCCCTCGAACACCTCGTCGGGAATCGAAACCGCGGTCTTCATACCTTTAGTATAACC
>JBGOUJ010000650.1:0-4301 GCA_041477005.1 Terriglobia bacterium
ATTCTCCACCACCGGAAAATGCCAGGCGAGCAGAAACGTCACCTCGGCCGCCCCGCCCGCCGGCAGCGTGAACTGTGGCGCCAGGGTGCAAAGATCGGAGAAGCCCTCCGCCGAGGGGCATCCGGCATTCGGGTCGGCGAAGCGGCCGGTCGCGGAATATTCGTCCCACCACTTGTGCGTGTCATCGAACCAGGCCCCCTGGTCCCAGCGGGCGAGCCAGGTCGCCTGCGCGGCGGTGGTCACCAGGGCCAGGGCGCCGTGTCGGATGTCGTCGGGCGGGAATTTCTCCGAGCGCAGCAGAATGCCCTGGTAGCCGTCGCCGGCCATGCGCTCGTTGATGTTGCGGCCCAGGTCGGGCATTTGGCGGCGGACAGCCGACACCCGCTCGTAGCCGGTGGTCTTTCCGATGGGATTGAACAGGCTGAACGCAAACGAGCCCTCCACCGGCAGCTTCGATCGCGAGCGGACGCGGTAACGCAGCACGGCCACTGGCAGCGCCGAATCGTCCGCCTCGAGCGGAATGAACGGATTGAACGCCTCCAGGCTGACGGTCAGCGGCAAGTCCGGGTCCTCAAACTCGATCCGGGCGAGCGGATACTCGCCGATGAAGCGTGCGCCGCTCAAGCGCGGCAGGCCGGCCGCGCTCGATCGCAGCAAACCTTGGTCGCCGGTGAACGGCGGCTCGACCGGTGCTTCGACCACTTTGGTCACGGGCTTGCCGCCCCGCTCCTTTGCCCAGAGCGCCACAAAGGTGAAGGGCAGCCGGCAGCCCATGTTCGGCCGGTTGAAGATCTCCCAATCGCGGAGATCGCCGCGGCCGCCGAGCGAGACGGTCCCGGTCCCGATGCCGCCGAGCGGAAAAGCGATCTCGTGAAGCTGCGCGCCGGTGAAGGTGCGCACGGCGCCGGTCGAGAAGAGGTCCGCGCGGCGGAACGGAATGTTGTTGCCCGCCGGAGATTTGTAGCTGACCGGCGTCGCAACCGGCATAGCGGGCAGAATCACCGGAACCAGGTTGGAAACTACGGCGGCGCCGAGAAAGCTGCGGCGGTCCATTTCGTCTCTATCGGCCATGTCTCTAGCGTAGAATACATTTCAAGGATGGCCAAGCTAACCATTTCGCTCGTAGCGCTGGCTATGACGCTGTTTGGGGCGCCGATCTGCCTCGCCAAAGGATGGAAGGCCGGCGTGGCCAAGGTGGACATCACGCCGCGCCGATCGCTGTGGATGGCCGGCTACGCGGCCCGCACCCGGCCCTCGGAAGGCACGCTCCACCCGCTCTACGCCAAAGCCCTCGCCCTCCAGGACGAATCCGGCAAGCGGGCGGTGCTCGTGACCAGCGACCTGCTCGGCTTCCCGGCGTCGATCGCCGACCGCATCGCCGAGCGCGCCCGGAAGCAGTACGGCCTGCCACGCGACCGCCTGATCCTGAATTCCTCTCACACTCACTGCGGGCCGGTCGTGGACCGCACGCTGGCCGTGGCCTACGATCTGACGGCGGAACAGTGGTCCGACATCGATGCTTACACCCGGGAGCTGGAAGACAAGGTCGTCGCCGCGATCGGGGCGGCGGTTCGCGATCTTCACCCGGCGGGGCTGGCCTTTGGCCGCACCGAGGCCGGTTTTGCGGAGAATCGGCGTCTGAAGCTCAACCCCAACGGCCCGGTGGATCACGATGTGCCGATCCTGCGCGTGCAAGATGGCCGCGGCCGCCTTCGCGCCGTCCTGTTCGGCTATGCCTGCCATAACACCACTCTGGGCGGCGACTTCTGCCAATTCAACGGTGACTACGCCGGCTTCGCGCAACAACAACTGGAGAGGCAGTATCCCGGGGCGATGGCGTTGTTCGTAGCCGGCTGCGGCGCCGACGCGAACCCAGCGCCCCGCGGCACGGTCGAGCTGGCCCGCCGGCACGGCGAAACCTTGGCTGCGGCCGTGGCGCGGGCGCTGACCGGCTCTGCGAATTCGCCGGCCGGCTCCTCGGGGCAGCCCTCCGGCGCCGCCAACGCGCCGGCCACCATTTCAAAGCCGCTGGCCGCCCCCAACAAGTCGCTCCCTGCTTCCTGGACTCCCCTGAGGGGAACGCTGAAATCGACATGGGAAGTGGTTCCGGTGGCCTTCGCCCCGGCGCCGGGCCGCGAGCAGTGGCAGGCCCGGCTCGCCGACAGGAGCGTCTACAACCAGCGCCACGCCCGGCTGATGCTCGGCATTCTCGATCGCGACGGAAAGCTGCCCGCCGAGTATCCCTATCCGCTCGAAGTCTGGCAATTCGGTCCGGATCTGACGTTTATCGCCATGGCGGGTGAGGTCGTGGTGGACTACGACCTGCGTCTGAAGAAAGAGCTAGGCGCGGACAAGCTATGGGTGGCCGGCTACAGCAACGACGTGTTCGCTTACATTCCGTCGCGGCGGGTGCTCGAGGAAGGCGGATACGAGGGGGGTGGCGCCATGCTATATTACGGTCAGCCGGGACCGTTTGCCCCGTCGGTCGAGGAGACGATCATCCGCAAGGTGCACGAGTTGGTCGAGCGTTGCCGGCGGTAGGACAGGCGCTTTCGCCCGTCTCCCACCGTCGCAGCACGGTCGCACAGGAGGCTCTGATGAGCAACAACGTGACACGCAGAAAATTTCTCGGCGCAGCATCAGCCGGGGCCACCGGACTGGCTTTCGCCGCCGCGCCCAAATCCGGCGACAAGCCGGCGCTGCTGGGCGGCCGGCCGGTTCGAACCGAGCCGTTTCCCTCCTGGCCGCAGATCCGCGAGAACGACGAGAAGACCTGGATGGAGGTGTTGCGCAAGGGCCGCTGGAACCGTTACAGCGGCGGCTACACCCGCCAGTTCGAGCAAGCTTGGGCGAGCGCTTTGGGCGCCAAGCATTGCCTTGCCACCGCCAACGGCACGAGCGCGCTTTTTACGTCGCTCGGCGTCCTGGACATCGGGCCCGGCGATGAAGTGCTCGTGCCGGTTTACACCTTCGTCGCCACGGTCAACTCCGTACTGATGCACCACGCCCTGCCGGTGTTTGTCGACACCGACCCGGAAACCTTCCAGATCGACGCCCGGAAGCTCGAGGCGGCCATCACGCCGCAGACGCGCTGCCTGATGCCGGTGCACATCGGCGGCTCGGCGGCCGACCTGGATACGATCCTGGCGGTTGCCCAAAAGCACAAGCTGCCGGTGATCGAGGACGCCTGCCAGGCGCATTTCGGCGAGTGGCGCCATCGCAAGCTCAGCACGCTCGGGGATCTCGGCTGCTTCAGCTTCCAGGCCTCGAAAAACCTGAACTCCGGCGAAGGCGGAGCGATTCTCAGCAACAACCAGGACCTGATCGAGCGCTGCGAGAGCTTCCACAACAACGGCCGCGGCAAGGCGAACGGGTCATTTGCCTATGTTCGCAACGGCTGCAACCTGCGCATGACGGAATTTCAGGGGGCGCTGCTCTTCGAGCAGCTCACACGCGTGCAGGAGCAGTCGCGGGTACGGGAGCAGAATGCGCAGTACCTGACGAGCCAGCTTCGCGAGATCCCCGGCCTCACCCCCGCCCGCATGTACGAGGGCTGCACGCGAAACGCCTATCACCTATATATGTTCCGCTACGACAAAGCTCACTTCGCCAACCTGCCGCGCTCGCGATTCCTGCAGGCCATGCACGCCGAAGGCATCCCCTGCTCGGGCGGCTACACGCCGCTCAACAAAGAGCCATTCCTGAAGAACACGCTGGATTCGCGCGCCTATCGGGCCGTCTACTCCGCCCGGCGCCTGGCCGAGTATGAGGAGCGGAATCACTACCCGGCCAACGACAAGCTCTGCGAAGAGGGGATCTGGCTCACGCAAACGATGCTTCTAGGAAGCAAGACCGACATGGACCAAATCGCCGAAGCGGCCCGCAAGCTTCAAGCGCAAGCCGCGATGCTAGCTGCCGGCTAAGCCCGAGGCTCAGCTATCGGCTATCAGCACTCAGCGCGGCCGTGAGCTTCCAGCTCTCAGCGGTCGCCGCCCAACGCACTCGCTGCCACCTGCCACCCGCCACCCGCCACCTGCCACCTGCCACCCGCCACCTGACACCTGACACCGGCACCTGGGCACTTGGCACCTGCACCTGCACCTGGGCACCTGAAACCTGGCACCTGAAACCTGGCACCTGCACTTGGGCACCTGACACCTGAAACCTGACACCTGGCACTTGGGCACCTGAAACCTGAAACCTGACACCTGCACCTGGGCACCTGAAACCTGAAACCTGCTTCACTCGTACCGCAACGCCACCATCGGGTCGACTTTCGTCGCTCGCCGTGCCGGCACATA
>JBGOUJ010000651.1:0-4298 GCA_041477005.1 Terriglobia bacterium
TCCGAGCTCGTGCGGCGCGGGCTGACCGCCCGGCGGCCCACACGCCACGTGAATGGTCTTGAGGTGTTCGACCTTCCTTCCGACTCCCCGCGCGTGACAACGAAGCGCATTCGGCGCGTCGAGGCGAACTAGGGCGCAGTTCCAATCATCCCCTGCAAGTGCCAAAATGTAGATATGCCCGAGCCAGTGATCGTTATCGCTAACGGCGACCTCCGTCTGTCGGCCAATCAGAAGTGCTGGCCGGCCCAGCAGCGGGTCGAGGATTCGGTCCTGGCTGCCGTACGTCGCGGGGGGCGGGAGATCCGGCGCGGCCATTCAGCCGACCCGGCTAAAGGCCACGGCTTTATCGACTCCCAGAAATACGGGATGGAAGTGTTTCGCCGGATCCCGCCGCTCGCCCCTCTCATCGTGGTCGAAGCGGTCTGGCAGTACAGTCATCATGTCCTGCACGGCCTCTACACGCACCAGGGCCCCATCCTCACCGTCGCCAACTGGAGTGGCGAGTGGCCCGGCCTGGTTGGTTTGCTGAACCTCAACGCCTCCCTGACCAAGGCGGGCGTCCGCTACAGCAGCCTCTGGAGCCAGGATTTCACCGACGACTTCTTCCTTTCCGGACTCCGCCGCTGGCTGCACGGCGAGCCGGTCGCTCACGACACCAGTCACGCCCGCAGCCTTCCGGATTTCAAGCTGCCCCCGCGCGCCACGCAGCTCGCCGAGGAAGTGGCCCGCGATCTCCAGCGCGAAAAGGCGATTATGGGGGTCTTTGACGAAGGCTGCATGGGAATGTACAACGCCATCATCCCCGACGAGCTGCTCCATCCCACCGGCGTTTTCAAGGAGCGGCTCAGCCAGTCGGCGCTCTACGCAGCCATGCAGCGCGTCCCCGAGGCCGAAGCCCGCGAGATCCGCGCCTGGCTCGATGGCAAAGGCCTGCGTTTCCTCACCGGCCCCAACCCCGAGACCGACCTCACCGACCAGCAGATCCTGGAGCAGTGCAAGATGTACGTCGCCGCGCTGCGGATCGCCGACGAGTTCGGTTGCGCCGCCGTCGGCATCCAGTACCAGCAGGGCCTCAAGGATCTATGCCCCGCCTCCGACCTGGCCGAAGGTCTGCTCAACAACGTGGAGCGGCCTCCGGTGCGGCACGCCACGGAAGACCGCGTTCTCTATGACGGCCAGGCGCTGCCCCACTTCAACGAAGTGGACGAGTGCGCCGGCCTGGACGCGCTGCTCACCAACCGCATCTGGCGCAGCCTCGGCTACGACCCCGAGACGACCTTGCACGACCTGCGCTACGGCGAGACCTACGCCTCGAACGGCCACGAGGAATTCGTCTGGGTATTCGAGATCAGCGGCGCCGCCCCGCCCCGGCACTTCATCGGCGGTTATTCCGGCGCGGTCAGCGAGCGCCAGCCCCCCATGTATTTCCCGCTCGGCGGCGGCACCCTCAAAGGCGTGAGCAAGCCGGGCGAGATCGTCTGGAGCCGCGTGTTCGTCGCCGATCAACGCCTGAAAGCGGACCTGGGCCGCGCCAAAGTGGTCGAGCTTCCGCGCGCCGAGACCGAGCGCCGCTGGCGCATCACCACGCCCCAGTGGCCCATCATGCACGCCGTCACTTACGGCATCTCCCGCAACCAGATGATGGCCCGCCACCAGTCGAACCACATCCAGGTGGCCTACGCGCCCGACGCCGCGGCTGCCAACCTTGCCCTGGCCGTGAAGGCCGCTGCCTTCCGGAACCTCGGCCTCGATGTCAGCATCTGCGGAACCAACCACGGCCTCGATTGATCGACTACCCCCGATCGGCTACCGTGCCGCGCCCGCCGCTTCCCGCATCGCCGCGAACAGCGCCGGCGTCAGCTCGAAACCCAGCACCCGCGCCATGATCTGGCTCCAGCCGTGGAGGAAATACTCCCAGCCATCCACCGCGCGGATCCCCTGCTGCCGCGCATACTCCAGAAACAACAGCTCGCCGCGATAGTTGAAGTCCCAGGCGACCGCGTCTCTGGGGAAGCGCGCTTGCTCTGTAATCGGTGAGCCGGGACGGTCCTTGCCCATGCCGGTGGCGTTGACGATCAGGGAGCCGGGAGGCATATCCAGGAGCAGGCGGTCGTGATCTTCGGGCCGGGAGACAAGAATCAGGCGCGCCGGCACGAGAGACCGGACCTGGTCCAGCCGCGCCGCCGAGATGTCCGTCAGAATCACTTGCGCGGGCTGGTGCTCCCGATACAGGTGAACCGCGAGAGCCAGCGCCGCTCCCCCAGCCCCCAGGATCAAGGCTTGCCCTCGAAACCCCGCCTCCCCGGCGATCGCCCGCAGGGTGAGCCCGGCGGTCAGGGTGTCCACGGCCAGGCCGCTGAGGCGCGGGCCGCGCTTGACGATGCAACTGACCTCGCCCAGTCGTTCCGCATCGGCGTCGAAATCCGTAAACAGGTCCCGGGCGTGGCCGTAGATCTGGACTTTGTGCGTAGTGACCAGCGCCCCCATGCCCTCCGGGTCGTCGCGGATCTTCTGGACGGCGGCTCGGTAGGACTCCGGGCCTGCGCCGATAGAAATGTCCACTCCTGCCAGTTCGGCGCCGTCCATCCCCGCCAGGCGCACCCATTGCGGAAAGACCCGGTGAATCGAGGAGGCCCCGGTCGTGACGCCGATGAAGTACATCCTCGGCATCGGACCCGTTCAGACTTTGGCGCCGATCATAGTGCCTTCTCTTGCAGAACCTTCAAATCCGTACAACCTGACCCCACCCATCTGTAAGCGCCGAGGCTGTTATGACGTGCTTCACCCTCTCCAGCATGGACCGATGCTTCGCACCGTCTCTGTTTATCTGGTGAAGTTGCCCGACAACAATCCCTGGGTGCACCGCCTGGCTGCGGGCAAATGCGATAATCTCGACCCTGGAATACAGTGGATGCACCCGAGCAATGAATTTGTGCAGGCTCGCCTGATCGAGAAGAAAATTCACCGCAAAGGCGTCAGCCCTCTTCTCGGCCTCTGGCTTTTCACCGAACGGCTGAGCATCGGAACCTACAAGCTGTGTATCGATCGTCGTCTCCGCAAGTCCGTCTTTGTTCTTGACGTGAGCCATTTCGTGCATCAGAGTGTGCCAGAACCAATCGATACGGTCATAGCGCATAGAGATGGCGATGACAGGCGACCTCGCGTCGAGCCAAAAGCACACTCCATCGATCTTGGTGGACGGCAAGTGCTCGACAACCAGGAATCGAATCCCCGCCTCCACAAGTACCTTCGGAACATGGCGGATTTCTTCGATCGCACTCTTTAGCTTTGCCAACATCGACAAGGCGGCCTGAAACGATTGGTCCGAGAACTGAGCAGTGACAGAGACCGCACAAGCTAGATGTCTTGCGCGGCAGAGCCAAGCCAATTGACCCGAGGTTATGGAATCGTAATCGGTCGATTTTCTTGCTGCATGGCGAAACTGCACCTCCTCTTCCAGGCTTTGTATTCCGAAGAAGTGCAGTACCTGGGATTCCAATACATCTACACTGGTCGGCCGCTCAATCCAGCCCCGACGCTGCATGTCCTTGATCGGAGCAATTTCATATAGCCTGGCGCGTCTGGAAACAGTTGAGTCCGATGCTTGCCGGGCGCTGACTTTCGAAAGCTGGTAAGCGGACTCCAAGTTCAGCCACAACTGAGCGCTGGTTCCAAAAGCATCTGCCAGGCCCACCGCGGTTTCCGGGGTGATCGACCTCTTGCCGGTGATGATCTCGCTCACAACCTGCGGATGCCGCCCCAAAATGTCCGCAAGATCAAGCTGCGACCAGCCGCGAGCCTCAATCTCCTCCCGGATGTACTCGCCGGGGGTGAACGCCTCGGGATTCATTAGCTGCGTCATGTTAGTGGTAGTCCTCGATTGCAAAAATCACCACCGTCTTGTCGGGGTCGCCGCCTTCCAGCTCGACCACCAGTCTCCACTGATCGTTCAGTCGCATCGAGTATTGGTGCTGCCTGTCTCCCTTGAGCTTTTCGAGCCTTAATGATTTCCAAGCTCGCAAATCACGTTCGTCTCGTGCCTGCCGGATGAAGTTCAGTCGTTTCCGGTATGCCTTCACGATGGCTAGCGGCCAACCGCCGGTGTACCGGGGGTCCACCTCCAATCGCCCAAGGTTTGGATCGTGGAAGCGGACATCCATCTAACACAGCGACAAGTGTGTCCGATTTCTATTATACTCTCAATCTCGGATTCACGGATAGCATGAAGTATCACCAGGCCTACAGATAGAACAAGCTCAGCCGTGGCAGCCCGGCGGCCTCCATGATCCTCCGGTCGA
>JBGOUJ010000652.1:0-4291 GCA_041477005.1 Terriglobia bacterium
CCAGGACCGGGTGGCGGGTGGAGGCCAAGCCTCTGCCGATCATCCGCAGCTCGCGCGACAGGCGGTGGACGGCCAAAGCCTTACGCCGGATCGACCTCCAAAGCGCCATGTTCCTTATTGCACCACAACGATAATCCGACCGGCAAGGCTTCCCCGTCGAGCAGCAGCATGGGGCGGCCGAGCGGCGCCAAGGGGCAGCGCTTCGGTGGCGCACGGTCCCGTGGCGACCTGCTGCCCCGCCGTCTAAGCGCGCCCCGGAGCGAGCCTAGTAGGCTCATGGCGAAACTCGACGAGAACCGCCCCCGGATGTCACGAAGCTCCAGGGCGGCTCTTTCCTTTCAGCGACTTAACCTGGGTGCAAATTTGCAGCCAGGTTGGTGCGACCGTTCCCGGGCAATTTCGCCACGCGCTGCGAGCCTAGGGGTAGGGAAGAGGGGGTTACCGCTTCACCGTGATAAACGCGCCTGCCGGCGAGGTGAAATTCCCCTCCTGGACGGTCACGGCCAGGTTGCCGTCCGGCGTGTTGGCGGGGAGGTGAATATTGATCTGGTAAAGGCCGGCGTAGCTCGCGTGACGGTCACCGCTTCCGTCGCCGCGATCGGATTCTTGCCGTCCCCATTGTGCGCGAAGAAGAAGAACTCCGGTGATGCCGTCAGGGACAGGGCGACGATGATTGTAGCCGCAAGAAGGATCTTTTCATGATTGTCCTCCTGGCCTCACACATGGTACGGCGAAAAAATGATAGATTACGCATCATGGTGCTAAATCGAAGGGACTTTCTGGCTGCTGCCGCGAGCACCGCCCTGGGGCGCGTGAAAGCAGCGGAATCCGCCGAAGGTCCGGATCGTGAAAAGTTCGCCGACATGGCTCTCGGCCTTGCCAAAAAGGCCGGCGCTGCCTATGCCGACATACGCATCAACCGCTACCGTCACCAGAGCATCTTTACGCGCGAGCGCCAGGTGCGCGGCGTCGATTCCAGCTCGAGCTACGGCTATGGCTTGCGAATACTCAAGAAGGGAAGCTGGGGCTTCGCCGCCTCCCCCGACTTCAACGAAAAAACCCTGGCCGAGGCGGTACGCCAGGCCGTCGAGATCGCCGAGGCCGACGCGGCCCTGGAAGCCCAGCCGGTGCGCCTGGCCCCCGAGAAGCCGCACAAAGACAAGTGGAAATCCGCCTACAAGGTCGACCCCTTCACCATCCCGGTCGAGCGAAAGGTCGACCTGCTTCTCCGCATCAACGAAACGGCGCTTAAAGTGAAGGGGGCGCGCTTCGTCTCGAGCGCCATGCTCTTCGTCGGCGAAGACAAGTTCTTCGCCTCGACCGAAGGCTCCGTTCTCCAGCAGGAGATCGTCCGCTCCGACTGCAGCTTCGACGTCACCGCCGTCGATGCGGCTCGCGGCCAATTCGCCACGCGCCGCTCCCTGGCGCACCCCGCCCAGCGCGGCTGGGAGTGGATCGAAGAATTTCCCCACCTGCAGGAGGCCGAGCAGGCCGCCGAGGAAGCCGTACAGAAGCTCACCGCCAAGCCGGTGGCTCCGGGAAAATACGACCTCCTGCTGCACCCCACGCACCTCTACCTGACCATCCACGAAAGCTGCGGCCACCCCACCGAGCTCGACCGCGCCCTCGGCTACGAAGCCAACTTCGCCGGCACCAGCTTCCTCACGCCCGACAAGCTCGGCAAGTTCCGGTACGGCTCGAAGTGGGTCAACATGGTCGCCGACCGCACCCAGCCTTACGGCCTGGCCACCGTGGGCTACGACGACGAGGGCGTTCCCTCCCAGCGCTGGTACCTCATCCGCGACGGCATCTTCGTCGATTACCAGACCACCCGCGAGCAGGTCGCCTGGCTGCCGAATATGAAATCCCACGGCTCCGCCCACGCCGACAGTTGGGAGAGCGTTGTGTTCCAGCGCATGCCCAACGTCTCGCTCGACCCCCTCGACAGCAAGCTCACCCAAGAAGAGCTGATGGCCGGCATCAAGGACGGTATCCTCATCATCGGCGAAGGCAGCTTCTCCATCGATCAGCAGCGCTACAACATGCAGTTCGGCGGGCAGGTCTTCTGGGAGATCAAGAACGGCAAGAAGGGCGAGATGCTGCGCGACGTCGCCTACCAGTCTCGCACCTCGGACTTCTGGAACTCCTGCGACGGCGTAGCCGGCAAGAATGAGTACCTGCTCTGTGGCGTCTTCAACGACGCCAAGGGCGAGCCCGGCCAGGTCAACCCCGTCAGCCACGGCTGCCCGCCGGCCCGTTTCCGCCAGGTAAACGTGATCAACACCGGGAGGAGCCGCGCATGATCACCCGCGACGACGCCCGCGCTCTGACCAGGAAGATTCTTTCCTTCGCGACCGTCGAAGAGATGGAGGTCAGCGTGATCTTGGGCCGCCGCGCCCACCTTCGTTTCGCCCGCAACGGCGCCTCGACCAGCGGAGTGGCCGACTCGACCACCATCGGCGTCACGGCCTGGAAAGGGAAGCGCAAGGCCTCCGTCTCGGCGAGCATCAGCGTCGCTTCAGCGAGCAACATCGACTCCACTCTGCGCCGGCTCGTGGCCGACGCCGAGGCTCTGGCAAAGCTTTCCCCTGAAGACCCCGAGTATATGCCGCCGCTCGGCCCCCAGGACTACCTCGACGTCAGCGCCTATGACGCCGCCACCGCTGACATGCCCGCCGCGGCCCGAGCCAAATCGGTGGCCGAGGCGCTCGCCGAGGCGAAGAACAAGAAGCTGGTGGCTGCCGGCATCTTTCGCAATTCCGGCGTCGTGCGTGTGCTCGCCAACGCCGCCGGCCTGTTCGGCTACTTCCCAATCAGCACGGCATCGTTCTCCATCACCGCGCGCACGTTCGACGGCGCCGGTTCCGGCTATGTCGAGATCAGCTCGGTGAACTTTAAGAGCATCGACTGCAAGGAAGCCGCCGCCATCGCCGTCAAGAAAGCGCTCGATTCCCACGGCGCCCGCGAGGTCCCGCCCGGCTCGTACACCACCATCCTCGAGCCGCAGGCCGTTGCCGACATTTCACCGAGCCTGATGGTCGCCTTAAACGCCCGCCCCGCCGACGAAGGCCGCAGCGTCTTCTCTGCGCCCGGCGGCAAGACCCGCATCGGCGAAAAGCTCTTCGACCAGCGGGTCAACATCTGGACCGACCCCCAGCACCCGGTCGTTCCCGGCAGCATCTACGCCGGCGACGGCTATCCCACCGCCAAGGCCTACCTGGTCCGCAACGGGGTCCTCGAGAACCTCAGCAACACGCGCTACTGGGCCAAGCAAAAGGGCCGCCAGCCCGGGCCGTTTTTCGTCAACCTGGTCCTGGACGGAGAAGGGAAGTCGATCGCCGATATGATCGCCTCGACCGAGCGTGGCATTCTGCTGACGCGCCTGTGGTACGTCCGCCCGGTCGACCCGCAGCAAGCCCTGGTCACGGGCCTGACCCGCGACGGGTCCTTTTACATTGAAAACGGCAAGATCGCCCACCCGATCAAAAATTTCCGATTCAACGAAAGCCTGGTCCGCATCCTCGGCGAGGTCGAAGCGCTGGGCACGCCGCAGCGCGTCCTGTCGAGCGAAGGGATGAACTACGGCGACGGCAGCGCGCCCATGATGTTGCCCGCGCTGAAGGTAAAGTCCTTCCGCTTCACGTCCCTCTCCGACGCAGTTTAACCACAGATGATCACAGATAAACACAGACTCAGAGCCACGGTGTTATCTGTGTTCCTCTGTGTCCATCTGTGGTTCCTGTTGGCCTTTTTGTTCGGCGCCTGCTCCCGCTCCCACAAAAAGGTGATCGGGGTGGTCCCCAAGGGCGTGAACCATCTCTTCTGGCAGTCGGTCCACGCCGGCGCCGCCGCGGCGGGTCAGGAACTGGGCGTCGAGATCCAGTGGAACGGTCCGGCGCTCGAAACTGAATATAGCCGCCAGATCCAGATCATCGACGCCATGATCACCCGCAATGTCGATGCTCTGGCGATCGCGCCCGCGGACCAAGTGGCCCTGATCCAGGTGGTGGACCGCGCCATGGCTCGGGGCATCCCTGTTGCGATCTTCGATTCGAGCCTCAGCTCGACCCACTACACCTCCTACGTCGCCACCAACAACTATGCGGCGGGCGAGCTGGCGGCCCGTCACCTGGCGAAGATACTGGGCGGCAAAGGCAAGGTTGCCATGCTGCTGCACGTGCCGGGATCGGGTTCAACCATTGAGCGAGAAAGGGCCTTTGACGCTGTGATGGCGAAGGAGTTCCCCGGTATCAAAGTCGTCGCACGCCAATTCGGCATGTCCGACCGTGCC
>JBGOUJ010000653.1:0-4284 GCA_041477005.1 Terriglobia bacterium
AGCCTTTTCGGCCGCGAGCCCACCCTCGATCCCGGCCGCGAGCCACGCGAGACCCACGCCCAGCAGCCCCAGCAGAGGTCTCGCCGGCAGTCTCGCTCCGCCGCCACCCGGTCGCTCGCCACCTGATCTCTCGCCAGTCACCCTCTCGCCAGTCACCCTCTCACCGGCCACCCTCTCGCCGGCGACCCTCTCGTCACCTGGTTGCGTGCCAGCCGTTCTTCCACCGGCCGCTCGCCAGCCAGTCGCGTCTGTGGTTCGCATGGTTGCTTACCTGTCCCTACCCTGAACCTGTCCCTATTGGAAAACGGCCCGCACCGCCTCGGTCGTCTTCTTGTCGCCCTTAATCAATTCGATCTGGGGAGGCGGGGGAGGCGGGGGAGGCGGTCCGGCCTTGGCCGCCCCCGGATCCGGTGGAGCCTGGACCGCCACCAGTCGTGGCCGCGGCTTGGCCGCCGTCGCCGGCGTCGGCGACGGCTTGCCGCGGCCAAACATGTCCGCCGACCGCGCGCCCGCGCTCGACCGCTCCTCCGGGTCGGTGTTGTTACGCAGCGCCAGTTGAATCCGGCCTTCGCCCGACGCCAGCGTCAGCATCTCTCCCTGCTCCGGCGTCACCAGCAGCGTCACCACCGGCACATTGGCCGCCTGCCCCTTGCCATCCGTCTGGATGTTGGCGCCTGCCGAGAGTACCTGGATATTGGACAGGATGGTCCGCGTCACCGGCCCGGCCGCGCTCTCCGCCCCGCGCGGCGCCGCCGTGACCAGCACGTCCACGCGCGAGCCCGGGAACACGAACCCCGCCACCCCGATTACATCGTTCACCCGCACCGAGACCGCCCGCATCCCCGGCGGAATGATCGGCGACAACCCGATCCCGCTGCCGCGCAGCGCCAGCCGCGCCGCCACCACCGGCTCATCGACCAGGATGCCGCTCAGCGCTACCCGATCCACCACCTCGTCCATCTTGTTAAACGCGCCCGGCGGCACGTTCGCCGCCGGCCAGGGCGCAATCTTCAGATCGTTGGCCTTAATCACTCCCCCGAGCGCCACCGGATTGGTCGCCACCACGACCTCTGTGGTCTCCACTTTGGCCTTGCGCGGCCCTCTGGTCGAGGTGGTGATCTGATAGAAGATCGCTGAGACCACCAGAGCCAACACCGCCGACAGCCCGAGGACGGTCAAGAATCGTCTGTTCATCACCGAGAATATCGGCGCGCGGCGAAGGGAGGATTAGCTGCGAAGGGAAGATTATTGAAAACTAGAGAAAGCTCAACAGCGATCCAATCAAGATCGCCGGTGCATAGGGAATGCTGGGTGCGCTCTCGCGCCGCCGGATCCAGTTCCAGAACAAATGACCGCAGGCCAGCAGCGCTCCCGCCACGGCGGTAATCAACGCCGCTCGCAGGATCTGCGCCGGGCCCAGGCAAGCGCCCAGGGCGGCCATCAATTTGATGTCTCCGCCTCCCATCCCGCCGGCCAGAAAGAAAATCAGAAAGACGCCGAACCCGACCGCCGCTCCACCCAGCCACGCCGCCGGCCCTCGCATCCAACCCCGCAGGGCGATCTGGAGGGCCAGTCCCACCGCCAAGCCCGCCAGCACCGTGCAGTTGGAAATGCGGCGCCGCCACAGATCCTCGACCGTCGCCACCAGGCCCACCAGCAGACACAAGATGAACTGCACGGCTCTTCCTCTTGCTGATACGTTGGAGCGGCGTTAGCCGTTGGCTTCGAGCAGCTTGCTTGCCAAGCGAGAAAAAATTGTCGACATGACGGACGACACGTTGGGGATAAACACTCCCGACGCCACCGCCACAAAGCCGGCCAGCAGCGCGTACTCCACCAAGTCCTGGCCGTGGGTGTCTTTCCAAAGCAAAAGCTTCCACATCACGTCTCGGATTTTGCTCATCGTCGTACACCTCGTTTCGGAAAAACAGGTTTCAGGTGCCAGGTCACAGGCCCGGCCTTGGTCCGGCCGGCGCCTCTCACCTGACACCTGAAACCTGGCGCCTGACTACGACGCGGCAGCCGTCAGCACGCTGCCCATACGGCAAAAAATCTTGCTGACGCTGGTGCTGATGCCGGGCAGCAGCGCGCCCGCAGCAACCGCCACGAAACCGGCGAGCAGGGCGTACTCCACCAGGTCCTGACCTCGCGTGTCCTTCCACACCATGGCCTTCCAGAAAGCCAGCTTTACTTTGTTGATTCTGAAATGTTTCATCATGGGTACCCTTTCTCCTCCGTTCTCCTTATCGGATTGTCTGTTGCTGGGACTACAAACTTTTTTACGACCCCGCTGCGGTCAGCGTGCTGCCCATCCGGGAAAAGATGGTGCTGACGCTCACGCTGATGCCGGGCAGCAGCGCGCCCGCAGCAACCGCCACGAAACCGGCGAGCAGGGCGTACTCCACCAGGTCCTGGCCCCGGGTGTCTTTCCAGAGCCAGGCCGTCTGAATGATGCTGCTAATGCTTACCTTTCTTCCCATGAGCTGTATTTTCCTCCGCGGCGCCCGTTCAATTTGCCGAAGCGACCGCTGTGGAGCCGGTCTTCGTCAGCAGCAGGGCTTGCCCGTCGTCCTTCTCCAGCCGCCACCCCGGATGAGCCTTGAGCACCGTAGCCAAGGGCCATTCAGCGGGCAGCAGAGCCACGTCGAAGCCGTAATGATCGAACATCGCTTCCCAGCGGTAGCTGGCCTGTTGAGCGTCCAAATACTGTTGGCCAATCGCCGGCCCGTAGAAATCGCTGCGACCGTCGATGAACACCCGGATTTGCGGATAATAGCGGTAAATCAGGTAGTCGCCCCACTGGTCTGAAGTAAAGATCTTGCGGCCCACAAGTCTCTCTTCGGTCCGCGAAAGGACGGCTAGAGGAAATCTTTGACGGGGAAATTCCACCCGCCACCGCTCCGGCCCGGAATTAAGCAGCAAGGCGGCCAGGGCGACGGCGCCCGCCCCCCACCAAGGAAGCCGCATCCGTAGGCCATCCTGGGGCGCCGGAGCATAGTCGGCGGCGAGCGAAGCGAGCGCTTCCCTCCAGCCTCCGGCGCGCGCGCCCTGCTCCAGCAGCGCCGTCAGCTCGCGCGCGATCACCGGCGTCGCCGCCAGCACGTAGAGCAGCACGTGGCGCACCGAACCGAGCGCCGCATGCGCCAGCGCCAGCAGCAGCAGGGCCGTTCCATAGTCCCGGCGCCTCCAGAGCGCCGGCGCCGCCAGCAGCCCGGCGACGAGCAGCAGCTCGAACATCAGCATCCCCTCGCCGCGAAACCGCGGGGACTGGAACTCCTCCACCCGGTCCCGAATGAAGTCGGAGCGCAGGTACAGCCAGATGTGCCGGTGCAGCCGGTAAGTGTAGGGATTGAGCAGCGTTGCCGCTGCCGCAGCGGCGAGCAGAGACCCGTAGCGCCGCGCGGCTCTCCAATCCTGTTCGAGCGCTGCGCCCGCCGCGTAGATTCCCAGCACGCCCAGCAGCGCCACAAACCCGGCGTGCAGATTCGTCCACAGCGCCGCCAGTGGCGCCAGCCCCCAAACCCAGGGCGTCGGACTCTGCCGATCGGCTTCCAGCAGCCACAGCGAGAGCACCAACAGCAGGCAGGTGAATACGTGCGGCCGCGCCAGCCAGTGCACGCTCGAAGCCGAGCCGGCCGCGAGCATGGTAACGACGGCCACGATGACGTTCACCCGCCGCCACAGCAGGAACTGAAACAGCGCGGCCAGCGTCGCGGCAATCACCACCGCCGCCAGCATCACGACACCCTTCAGCGCCGCCATCCGGTGCGCCAGCGAGAACAGCACGTCGCTCCCCCACTCCCAGGCAAACCACTCCGCCCCCGGACGCGAAAACGAGAACAGGTCGGCGGTGGGAAACCGGCGGTGGGCCAGGATGTAGTCGCCGGTGCGGATGTGCCAGCCGGTGTCGCCATCGGCCAGCAGCACGCTGGCCTGGCCGCCCAGCAGCAGCCACAACAGCACGCTCCCAAACACCACTTCGGCGAGCGGCGGGAGCCACCAGGGCGGGCGCGGGTTGCAGCCGGTCGGCAATGGTCCATGCTCTCCATCGTCAATCCGGCTTGGCCCCTACAGCCTCCCCACCGGCCCGTCGATGGTCCTGATGCGGAGGTGGTATTGTCGACCATCACGGTTTGCGCCTGTGACTCACAGCCCATTGCCCTGGAAGGGCTGCGGTGTGTGCTCGAATCGAGTGGAGATCTGGAATTCCTGGGCGGCGCCAACACTTTGGTCCACGGCCTGGGACTGCTCGAGCGCTACTTGCCGTCGATCATTCTGGTCGAT
>JBGOUJ010000654.1:0-4277 GCA_041477005.1 Terriglobia bacterium
CCTGTAGCCTATGGAGCGCGTCATCCGCGCTGATCGAGTCTCCGTCATCGGCCAAGTTGATGGCTTCATCAACGCGATCCAGCGCAGCGCCCAACAGATTCAAGGCTGTCTGCAGCTCCGGTGATGTCGCAGCCAGCGCGGGATATAATTCCTCTATCGAGATTCGCGCGGTGGTGCGAAATTCTGGCTCCCTGGCCGTGACGACCTCGCTGGGTCGGAACTCAAGCCCGCTAGTTAACGGGGTAGCCACACCATTTACCTTGCGAACTACTATCGGAGCAGGCATCATCCCCTCGGAAACAGACTTTCACTATCGCGTTTGATTAGATGAAACGCTTGCTTCAGCCAATCTAAGAGACTAAGCTGTCCAACTGAAACGGAAGCCATCACGTAGAAATCCACATCGAACGTTAAGCTGAAAATCTCTCTTGAGAAAGGCTCTACTATCGCCGCGACCTCAGCTGGTGCCTTAACATCGACTTTAGTACTGTCTGCCTTTACCTGAATGAGGAAGCCGTTCTTGCCGTCTTCTCTGCGAAAAGAGTACGCCGGCCTCAACGCGGAGCCGGAGACCGAGAACTGTCGTCCATCCGGGATCGCGAGCACACCTGTCGACATAAGAGCGGATGATGCCGCGGCGATATCATCGAACTCCTTGCTATAAATCACTCTTAATCCTAGTCGGGAGTATTCCGCGAGTTCTAGGTTCCGGACGACTATCTCAGAGAGAGACGCGGCTACTTCGAAGAACGATTCAAGAGAGGCGGTCGGCTCGTGAGCTGTGATCCACCACCTCTCGGGTTCAAGAGAAGTTTGCTGAAGCTTGTCCAATCGAAAGATGATTTTCCCTGGCTCGGCATGCTCCACCTCGAGGGCCGTAAATTTCCTTGCTACCTCTCGCCAAATGAGCCCAGACCGGTCCCATAATAGGTAGTTCTTGCTGAAGCGCAACTCGAAGGCGGCCTGTCGAAGGTGAAGGTCGCTGAAATCGAGTCCTTGCGGCATAGGGTCCTAGAGGAATCAACGCCGAGCAGGTCTGTACCGATGCGCCCGGGGCTAATCATACCACGCCCCGGACCGCCACCCGCTCAACTAGCCACATTCGACATGAAGCGAAGGAGGAGCAGGGCGGTAGGGAGTTCCTGTGGATTTTGGGCGCCCTGGTCCGGCAGATCACCCGTTGTTTCAATCGGTTACGGCGTCTGGCGTGCTCGCTACCACTACTCCGGCGGGGCAGCTCGGCGGCCTGCTGGGCTAGCAAGCCCTGCTGTTTTCGCCTTGAGCAGTGGCCCCAGGGCACGGTAGCGTTGGCGTGATCGATTAGCGCTTCGTGGCAGTAAGAGCGGTTCATCGAGTGCGCGAATCGCCGAAAGCCACCGGCTCGATCACGGTGAAGCTCGGGATCGAGGGCATCAGAGTTGAAGTCCTCAAGCAGCCTCCCGACACCATCGAGATACATCTCAGTTGCCGATTCTTCATATGCCGCTGCCGGTACTGTCGGGTGGGGAGGCGGTGCGCGCCGCTCGCGTTGATCTGCAACAGGAAGGAAACGACCGCGGCGTGGCGCAGCCCGGGCCGGGCCTTACCGGGCTCGCGAGTCTAGGCGCTCCGACCGGCGTCCACCGGTCATCGTGCCCGAACGGCCTGGCGGACGCCAAGAACGATATGTTTAGCCCACATGATTTATTTGGAGGCGACCTGGAGCTTTCATATGGCATCGTGCATTCTTCGGAGCGCTGCAGGTGTACTGTCAGCTGACGCTGGATCATGTACCGTCCACACCAGAAGCGTTCGTCGGCGTGCTTGTTAAAAGGAGGAAACATGGGACAGCCCAGAGCGTTCCGGCCAGCAACTCCGGCGAGGTCCCGAGCCGGGCCCGCCCCAGGCTTATCCCACGCCAGCGATCGCGTCGATCTCGACCAGGACGTCGCGCGGCAGGCGGGCAGCTTCGATCGCCGCGCGAGCCGGCGGGTTGTGGGGGAAGTAGCGGGCGAAGACCTCGTTCATGGCGGCGAACTGGGAGAGGTCCTTCAGATACACCGTGGTCTTCACAACTTGCTCCAGGCTGGAGCCGGCGGCCGCGAGGACCGCTTTGACGTTCTCGAGCACCCGGGCGGTCTGCTCGCTGATGCCGCCGGCAACCAGCGTTCCCGTGGCCGGATCGAGAGGGATCTGGCCGCTCAGGAACACGAATCCGTTGGCGACGATGGCTTGCGAGTAAGGGCCGATGGCCTGGGGAGCCTGGGCCGTGGCGATGACTTGTTTCATGGGTTCTCCATCTTGAACCCGCCGATCAGGTCTTGAGCCGCGGCGATTTTCTCCCGCTCGAGGAAGCGGTCGAATTCTGCGGCGATGCGGGCGGGCGACTGCGGGTCCCAAAACGTCGCCGTGCCGACTTGAACGGCGCTGGCGCCGGCGAGCAGGAACTCGGCCACATCCTCGCCTGTCGAGATCCCGCCCAGCCCGATGACCGGAATGCGCACGGCCTGCGCCGCCTGGTAGACCATGCGCAAGGCGATGGGCTTGATCGCCGGGCCGGAAAGCCCGCCGAGGCCGGCGCCCAGACGCGGCCGGCGGCGGCGGGCGTCGATGGCCAGGGCGAGGAACGTGTTCACCAGGGAAAGGGCGTCGGCGCCAGCCCCCTCGGCGGCGCGCGCCATCAGGGCGATGTCGCCGACGTTCGGTGAGAGCTTGACGATCAGCGGGCGGCGCCGGGCGACTTGCTTCACCGCCGAGACCACCTCCGCCAGCGATTCCGGGTCGGCCGCGAACTGCATGCCGCCGCGCTTGGTGTTCGGGCAGGAAACGTTGAGCTCATAGCCGGCCAGACCCTCGGACTCTTCGAGCACCAGGGCCACCTCCACGTAATCCTCCACCTGGTAGCCGAAGATGTTGGCGAAGACGGCCGTGTGCAGCCGGGCCAGGGCCGGCAGCTTCTGCTCCACAAAGGCCCGCACGCCGAGGTTCTGCAGCCCCACCGAGTTGAGCATTCCGGAGGCGGTCTCGAACAGCCGCGGCTCGGGATTGCCCGCCATCGGCTCCCGCGACAGGCCCTTGACTACCAGCCCTCCCAGCCGCTCCAGCTCCACCACCTTTTCAAATTCCACACCGTAGCCGCAGGTGCCGCTGGCGGCAATTACGGGGTTCCGGAGGGTCAGTCCGCAGAAGCTGACCTCGCTCGCCACGCGCGGCCTCACCGTTCCTTGAGGCAGTCGGCCAGGACGTGGCCGGTCGAAGAACTGGGCGGGGAAATCTGCAGGGCGGAGGCCAGCGTGGCCGCTAGGTCGGCGGGGCTTACCGGCTGCTCGAAGACCTCCGCGCGAAACGCCGCCCCGTAAAGCAGCAGCGGGACGCGCGTGTCGTAGCTGTAAAAGGACCCGGGCGCCACGCCGCGGCCGTCGCCATACAGCTCAATATAGTATGGCTGGTAGGCAATGAGCACGTCTCCGGCGCGCTCGGGGAACCAGCAGCGGCCGAGCTGGCGCGCCGTTTCCGGCGCTTGAAAGCTGGAAGGGCCGTTGGGCGCCAGGTAGCCGGCGACCCCGCCCACTCCCAGCGCCGCCTCGCCGGCCAGGCGGAGCATCTCGCTCGTTATCGGTTCCGGCAGCTTCTTCACCGCGTCCCGGCGCAGGTAAAGGTAAGGGAAGACGTACTTTTCCACGTAGCTGTTGCGGCCGAAAGCATCGGCCAGGCGGGCGTTGACCGCGGCGACGATCGCTTCGCCCGGCACCCGCCCGGCGCGGATCCATTCCGCTTTCGCCGTTTCCGGCAGCTCGGCCAGACCCTGGGTCGCGGTGAAGGCGATCCACACCTTGTCCGCTCCCAGCCGGGCGTCGAGCCAGGAAAAAAAATCCTCCAGTTGGCGATCGAGGCGCAAGACCATGTCGCGCATCAGGGGCGACTCGGCCCCCGTCTCGAGCCCCAGCAGGTAGAACGGAGACAGGCTGACCACCAGCAGGTCGCTCGCAGCGCCCTGCCCGAGCTGCTCTCCGACCAGCGCCTCGCGGGCGAACTCGAGCTCTTCGTCGAGGGCGAACGGCGAGGCGAGATACGCCTCTTTGCCGTTGACCACCCGCAGCGGCGGCGCCCCCTGGGCCGCGTCCACAGCTCTCCACGCCCGCTCCTTGAACCGCAGCGGCGGATGGGACTTGGCGAACACCAAGACCCACGCCGGCAGACCCTCGGTGTAGTAGGTGCTGGTCACAAACCGGCCCGCGTCATCCAGCCAGTAACAGCCCGCCGGCTTGCGGCCGCCGAGCAGCACGGCGGTCTGATCG
>JBGOUJ010000655.1:0-4268 GCA_041477005.1 Terriglobia bacterium
CTTGATGACGTCGTGCCTGGCGCCACGCGCCACGGCCTTTTCCTGGTTTTCGTGGCCGAGCGAGGCCAGCCGGGCTGCCGCCGGGACCGCGAGTTCCCCCGCATCGACGAGGGCGATGAGCCTATCACAGCCGTGGTCCAGGACCTTCGAGGCACTTGTCACCGATCGGGGGGAGACGTTGACCAAGGCCCCGGCCTTGTCCCGAGTCTGTCCGAACTGACTTCCAGGCAAATTTGCCTGGATGTCGGTTCGCGTGCCGCGCCGCTGGGCGGTCTCCTTTTCCATCCACTCGCTAGCAAAGCGCGCGCGCAGGTACAATCGCAATATGGAGATGCAGCGGGTCATCCAGCGTGTCGATCCCGAGGCCATCGCCCGCGACACCCTGGAGTTCGTCCGAGTGCGGAGCGAAACGGGATGCGAAGGCGACGCCAGCCTCTTTCTGGCCGATCTGCTGCGCCGGGAAGGCTTCGAACCGGCGCTCGATGAAGTGGAGCCGGGCCGTCCCAACGTGTATGCGCGCCTGGAAGGGAGCGGCAGTGGGCCGCCGCTGTTGTTGAACGGTCACGTCGATACGATCCCTGTCGGAAACTGCGATCCGCCCGGGCGTGACGGCGACTGGATCACCGGGCGAGGCGCCGAGGATATGAAAGGCGGCATGGTCGCGATGGTCCACGCCGCTTCCGCCTTGCGCCAGGCCGGCGTGCGATTGGCCGGCGATTTATGGCTGACCGGCGTGGTGGGTCACGAAGCGCCCGCCGGAAAAAAGGAAGGCCCCAGAAGGCTGATCGAACGGCTGCGCGCCGGAAACCCGCGCCCCGGCGCCATTGTGATCTGTGAAGGCCCGGCTGCGATCTGGGCCGCCAGCCTCGGCTCCACGATTTTCAGCGTGACCCTCACCAGCCGCCGCGGCGCCATCCATACGATTAAGGTCCCGTATGCCGAAAACCCGGCGCGCTGGCTCGGCAGGCTGCTCACAGAACTCGAGCGGCTGGAAGAGCGCTTCGCGAGTTCACCGGCTCACCCGCTTTGCGGACGCGAGCAGGTGAACGTAGGGATCGTCCGCGCCGGCGACTACTGCAATCGCTTGCCGACCCCTGCCACCATCACCGGAACCTGGCGCTGGCTGCCGGGCCGGACGCATCAGGACGTCAAAGCAGAGCTGGACTCGCTCTGCGGCCGGCTGGGCCAGGAGTCAGGCCTGCAATTCACGGTTGCATTCGAAGCCCACCGCGAGCCGTTTGAGACGCCCCGCGCCCACCCCATCGTTCAGGCGCTCGAAACCGCCGGGCGGGCGGTCTCCGGCAGGGCGCCCGAGATCATCGGCATGGCTCTGGTCGGCGATGGCAATCTCTACGCCAACGAGGCCGGAGTGCCGGTGGTCTACTACGGTCCGGCCCACGAGACAGCGCACTCCGATCACGAGCGCGTCTCGATCGACCAGCTCACCCACTGCGCCAAGGTCTACGCCCTGGCGGCGTTGAACTACCTCAGCCCGGATTGGAACCACGGATGAACGCAGATAAACGCGGATAAGAACCGGGTTTCATCTGCGTTTATCTGTCCGCTGCGCCCAGATCTACGCCCTGGCGGCGTGGAACCACCCGAATTGGAACCGCCGATGAACGCAGATGAACGCCGATAAACCCTGAGGTTCTAATCTGCGTTTATCTGCGTTCATCGGCGGTTTCATTTTTGGGCTTTCACGCCACGATGTCTTCACCGCCGTCCACGCCGATGGTGTTGCCGGTCATCCAATAGGTATTCTCGTGGGCCAGTACGGCGATGCACTTGGCGACGTCTTCCGTGGTGGTGAGGCGGCCGTAGGGGTTACGCAGGGCCGCGAACTCGAACAGCTTCTCGCTGCCCGGAATCTTGCGCGATGATGGCGTGTCGGTCACGCCGGCGCGGATAGCGTTGGCGGTAATGCCAAACGGCGCCAGCTCCAGCGCCAGTTGGCGGATGTGGGATTCGAGCAGCGCCTTGGCGCCCGAAACCGGGCCGTAATGCGCGATCGCTCGCGTGCCGCCGGCGCTGGTCATGGCGAAGATCCGGCCACCGCGCGTCATCGACCCGCTCGAGACCAGGTCCTGGACCCAGTAGATCAGGCTGTGGGCCATGGTGTCGCTGGTCATCTCGACTTGAGCCTTGGTGGCGACCTTCTCCTGGTTGGCCGAAACGTAGGGCACCAGGGCGCCGAAAGCGATCGAGTGCAACAGAACGCGGACCGTGCCGGGCGAGGCGGCGTCGGAGCAGCGTTGCCGGATGGCGGCCATGATCTCCTTGCGCTTCTCCTCGTCCACCGCGTTGGCGTTGAAGAAAACCGGCTCCCGGCCGAGGGCGCGGATCTTCGCCTGGATCTCTTCGACGTGGGGCAGCGTGGAGCGGCGGTCCAGGTGAACGCCGAAGATGTTCATCCCCGAGCGCGCCAGCTCGATCGCGGTCGCTTCCCCGAAGCCGCTCGATGCTCCCAGGATAAGCGCCCAGGGCTGTGGTTGCGTCTCCATAGACCTGCCATCCTACCAGAGCACCGTGATGCGCCGCTCTTGCTCGCCGCCGTATTCGAGGTGCACTTCCACCCGCTCCGCCGGCAACTGCCTGGAGAATTTTTCGCCCCATTCGACGAGCACGATCCCGTTCTGGTCCCACAGATCGCCCAGGCCCAATGTTTCGAGCTCCGGCACGCGGTCCAGGCGGTAGAGATCGATGTGGAAGACCTTCGGGTTGCGGCCGTATTCGTGGATCAGCGTGAAGGTGGGGCTCACGACGTCCTCGACCGCCGCGGCGCCGAGGCCGCTGATGATGCCCTTGGCCAGCGTAGTCTTGCCGCTGCCCAGCTCGCCCACCAGCAACACCAGGGCCGGCGGCCGCAGGCGTGCGGCCATTTGCCTCCCGAGGGCGATGGTCTCTTCCTCGGAGTGGGTCAGAAAGGTCTCTGGCATCACCGCTTTCTTGGAAGCACCTTGTAGCAGGCCGAGGCCTGGCCGATCGGGAAGGAACCGGGAATTACGGCCGCCGATAAACGCGAATGAAAACCGATGGCCCTATTCGCGTGCATTCGCGTTCATTCGCGGCCGGAGTCGATTGTTTCACGGCTTCCTACTCCTACCTTGCGGTCGCGGAATTACCAAGTGAGGCGATCGCGGCGCTGAGCGAGTGCAGGATGTCGGTGGCCAGGGTCGCTTGCTCGCCGAGCTGCCGGGCGGCCAGCTCGCCGGCGCGGCCATGCAGGTAGACCGCGGCGGCGATGGCTTGCTCGGGCGGGGCTTCGCGGAACTCGGCCATGAAGCCGGCGATCAGGCCGGTCAGAACGTCGCCGCTGCCGCCGGAGGCCATGGCCGGCGTGCCGGTCAGGTTCACCAGCACCCGGCCGTCGGGCAGGGCGACGAGCGTCCGGTAGCCCTTCAGAACCAGGTAGACCTGATGGGAACGGGCAAACTCCCGCGCGATTTCGACGCGGCGGCTCTGCACCTCGCCCGTTCCAACGCCCAGTAGCCGCGCCATTTCGCCGGGATGGGGCGTGAGCACCGCGCCGGGCCGCACGTTTTCGGCGGCCAGCGCGTCGGCATCGAGCACCAGCCGCGCCGGGCAAAGGCCGATCGCTTTGTGCATAAAAGCCCGTGTCTCGTCGTTGGTTCCAAGGCCCGGTCCTATGGCGACGACGTCCTTGCGGGCGATGATGTTTTCGAACCGCTGGTAATCGAAGGCGGCCGGCGAGATTGTTCCGTGCTCGGTTTCGGGCAGGGGCTCGGTCATCAGCTCCGGCGTGTGGGCCGGGACCACGGCTGCGGCCCGGGCGGTGGTGGCCACGGTCACCAATCCCGCTCCCGCGCGCAGCGCCGCCGTGCCGGCGAGAATCGCAGCGCCGGGCTTGGGCGTCGAGCCGGCCACCACCAGCACGTGTCCGAAGTCCCCCTTGTGGGCGTCGCGCGCCCGCGGGGCAAACAGCGGGGCGATGTCGGCGGCGTCGATGGTGGAAAGGAAAATGTCCGGGTCGTTCTCGAACAGGCTCGCCGCGCTGCCGATCGGGGCCACGCGCAGCTCCCCGACCGCCTCGCAGTTGGGCGGCAGGATCTGGCCCACCTTGGGCGCCGTGAAGGTCACGGTGTGGTCGGCGCGGATCGCCTCGCCCAGCGGCTCGCCGGTGTCGCTGGCCAAGCCCGAGGGGATGTCGACCGCCACCACCCGCGCGTGGCCCAGCCGGGCGTTGATGTCGCGAATAATCCGCAGGGGCAGGCCCTCGGCCGGGCCGCGCAAACCCGTGCCGAGCA
>JBGOUJ010000656.1:0-4264 GCA_041477005.1 Terriglobia bacterium
GCGGCGCCATCCTGCGCAACGAGCCTGTGCGGCTCAGCCTGCTCACCAACCCGGCTCAAAGCATCCTCCCGGGCATTATTGAGGAAACTCTTTCGATCGCGGCTGATGGCGCTTTCTACACACAGTTGCTCGCCGGTGACGAGCTTCGAGCTTTCGCCGGCGGCCCGCCGAACGGCGCCACGTTCCCTGACCTGGCCGTCTCCCTTTTCAGTGTCAGGATCAACCAACTGGTGCGGCGGCTCCAGACCTACCTCAATCCGCCCTTGATCCAACTGGCAGCCAAGGTGGTCGACGAAGGCCCCACCCTCACCTTCGCCGAAACTTTTTTCCCGGCCACTTTTTTCATGGCGCTGCTGTTCATGGCCCAAGGCCTCAGCGCCGATATCTGGAAGGAGCACGCCCAGGGCGCCCTGCGGCGCGCCGCCACCATGCCCCAGCGGCTGGAAACATTTCTCGCCGGCAAAGTTCTCGGAGCCGCCATGGTGATCGCCCTGGTCGCGCTCGTCGGCCTGGCTGCCGGCCGCTGGCTGGCGGGCGTCAAAATGTCTCACCCCCTGGCGGCCCTGCTCTGGGTGACATTCTCCGGCACGATTTTCTTTCTGCTGCTGATGCTGGTGCAGCTCCACGCCTCGACCATGCGCACGGCCAACATCCTCGGCAGCCTCGTCTTGTTTCCCCTGGCGATGCTCGGCGGCAGCTTCTTTCCGTTTGAGATGATGCCCGCGGGACTGGTGGCCATCGGCCGCTGGACCCCCAACGGCCGGGCCGTGCTGCAGTTCAAGGCGATGCTGGCCGGCTCCATCCAGCCCGCCCAGTTGGCCGCCACCTTCGCCGCTTTGGCGGCGCTCGGCGCTCTCGCGTTGCTGCTCGAGATGCGTCGGCTGAGGAAGATCCTCTAATGTTCCGCGACGCCTTCTTCCTTGCCCGCAACGACGCCTGGCACTTGCTCCGGCGCCGCGAGACCCTGATGTGGACCTTCGTGATGCCGGTTGTCTTCTTCTACTTCATCGGCGCCATCACCGGCGGCGGCTCCATCGGCTCGAACACCAAGGACCCCATCGCCCTGCGCGCCTCCTCCGACGCCGGCTTCCTGCTCGACCAGCTCGTGCGGCGCCTCGAAGACCGCGGCTACCGCCTCGTCCGCCCCCAGACCGAGCAAGAGGCGGCGCGATACCGCCGCCAGCTCATCGTCCCCGACCGCTTCACGGAGTCGGTCTTGGCTCACCATCCGGTCCGGATTCGGTTCGAGCGAAAAGGCGGCGGCCTGGGCTCCGATTACGATGAGATCCGCGTCGGCCGGGCCGTCTACACGGTGCTTGCCGATCTGGTGGTCGCCGGCGAGAAGAATGAAACACCCACGGCCGAAGCGCTCACGCGTCTGGCCGGTATGCCTCGCCCGCTCCGGGTGGTGGTCGAGCGCGCCGGCGCGATCCAGCGCATACCCAGCGGCTTCGAGCAGGCCGTTCCCGGCACGATGGTGATGTTCACCCTACTGGTGCTCTTCACCACGGGCGGCGTCCTGCTGGTGATCGAGCGCAATCAGGGCCTGCTGCGGCGGCTGGCCTCCTCCCCCATGTCGCGCAGCTCCGTGGTCCTGGGCAAGTGGGGCGCCCGGATGAGCCTGGGCGTCATCCAGATCGCGTTCGCCATGCTCACCGGCACGCTGCTGTTTCACATTCACTGGGGACCGCACCTGCCGGCGCTGCTGGTGGTGCTTTTCTGCTACGGCGCTCTCGGCGCCACCCTGGGGATTCTGCTCGGCAACTTCGCCCGCACCGAAGGCCAGGCGATCTCGTTTGGCGTCATCGC
Organism: Terriglobia bacterium; assembly: GCA_041477005.1. Lineage (GTDB taxonomy): Bacteria > Acidobacteriota > Terriglobia > Bryobacterales > JACQDG01 > JBGOUJ01. The sequence continues at coordinate 1,810 of JBGOUJ010000656.1, forward strand.
CGCCAACTTGCTGGCCGCGCTGGGCGGCTGCTGGTGGCCCATCGAGGTCACTCCGCCGTGGGCCCAGAAACTGGCCGTGTTTCTGCCCACCGGCTGGGCCATGGACGCCATCCACAAGCTCGTCAGCTTCGGATACGGTCCCGCCGCCGTCGCCCCCCACATCCTCGTGATGGTGGTCACTGCGTCTCTGGCCGGCCTCGTCGTCGCCCGCACTTTCCGATTTCAGTAGCAGCCCATGTGCGCCTCCCCCCATCTCCTAGTTGGCACTACAATAGACCTATCAGCGAGGCCGCGATGAAAACCGCTCTGCGCTTCCCCGCGCTGTTCCTCCTCGCCATTCCTCTGGCAGCCCAGATTCCCACTGATAATTCCTCCGGCAAGCCCTCCGAGAAGGCCAGCATCGAAGGCGTCGTCAAGGCCGGTCCCGGCGGCGAGCCCCTGCGGAAAGTGCGCTTGACCCTGCGCCAGGTGGATGGCCGTGACCCCGTTTTCGGAACCGCCGGCGCCATCACCGACGCCGAAGGTCACTTCCTTTTCAAAGACATCGAGCCCGGCCGCTATCACCTCCGGGCCGACCGCAACGGGTATCTGAGCCAGGACTACGGCCAGCGCGGCCGCACCCCGCCCGGTCCCGGCACGATGCTGACCGTCGAGCGTGGCCAGCGCCTGCGCGATATAGTCTTTCCACTCACTCCCACTGCGGTCATCACTGGCCGTGTGGTCGACGAGGACAACGAGCCCCTCGTCGACGTGGCCGTGCAGGCCCTGCGCTACACCTACCATCGTGGGCGCCGTCAATTGACGTCGGCTCGCATGGCCGTCACCAACGATAGAGGCGAGTTCCGCATTCACAATCTTGGCCCCGGCCGCTACTACATTAGCGCCACCTACACCGCGGGTATCAGAAGCATCGCAACCCTCGGCGAGAGGACCATCATCGCGGGCCAGCCCATCCCCGAGCAGAGCTATGCCCCTATTTACTACCCAGGCACAATCGACTCCACCGAGGCCTCCGAGGTCGCAGCGGTCGCCGGCGCCGAGGTCCGCGGCATCGATATCAAATTGGTCCCCACGCCGGCCGTCCGCGTGCGCGGACGCGTGATCAACACCGCCACCGGCCGCCCCGCGCGCAGCGGCACGGTCTTCCTCATGCCGCGCGACGTAACACCTTTCATGGAGGGCGCCCCCCAGGGTCGCGGCAGTGTGCACGGCGAAGGCGAATTCGAGATCCCGGCCGTGATGCCCGGCTCCTACGCTCTCGTCGCCGAACTCTTCGGCCAGGGCGAGCGCTACAGCGGCCATGTTTTGCTTGAGGTCGGCAAGACGAACCTGGAAGGTGTCACAGTCATCATCAGCCGCGGCCTCCCTGTGACCGGCAAGGTCCGGGTCGAAGGCAATACCCCGGTCAGTCTCAACGAACTCACCATCGAGATCGAGCCCCGGGGCCCCTTTCCCGCGGGCTATGGCACGCAACTAGCCGCCGACGGCTCCTTCACCCTGCAAGGTATCCCGCCCGACGCCTACCGCATTCGTCTGTCGGGAACGCCGGGCGACATCTATTTGAGGGCCGCGCGCCTCGGCGATCGGGAGGTCCTCGAAGCCGGCCTCGACTTGAGCCACGCCGAATCCGCCTCCGGTCCGCTCGAGCTGCTGCTGGCCTCCGGCGCCGGCCGCCTCGAAGGCGTGGTGCTCGACGAAAGGCAAAACCCCGCCTCCGGCGCTCAGGTCGTGCTGATTCCCGAATCGAGCCGCCGCGACCAGTCCGCCCTTTACAAGAACACCACCGCCGATCAGAACGGCCACTTCACCCTAAGCGGCATCGCCCCCGGCGAGTACAAGGTCTTTGCGTGGGAAGATGTAGAAACGGGCGCCTATCAGGATGCCGATTTCCTTCGCCCCTACGAGGGCCGCGGCGAGGCCTGCAAAATCGACCGCGGCAGCGCCAAGAGCCTCCAGCTTCAGGTAATCCCGGCTGAAGCCGCCCGCTAGTCCACTCGCCTACGAGGCCCCAGGCGGCACTGGGAATTCTGCTCGGTAACTTCGCCCGCGCCGAAGACCAGGTGGCGAATAGAAGCCGCTGGTGCTACCTGAAGCGCTCGAGCCGGCTCAGCCGGCTCTCGAGTTCGGCGAACTTCATCAGCAACTCGGTCTGGTTCTTCGCCATCTCGGCGCGAAGCATGTCCCGCATGTCGTTCATGCGGGCGTTGTTGTAAAGGAACCCCACCATCACGATCGCCAACGTCGCGACTGGCGACAGCAGGGAAATGTAGGCGAGCAACCACTGCTCGTGCATGACTGCCCTGATTCTATAACGCCGGCGTGGGATGCATCTTGTACCACGCGGTTGCCCGCTCGAAAGCCAGCGCCACGCGCAGCGGCGTGCCTTCCTCGTAGAGCCTCCCGGTGAACAGGATCCCTTGCGGCATTCCCTTGAGGAACCCGCACGGCACGACCA
>JBGOUJ010000657.1:0-4258 GCA_041477005.1 Terriglobia bacterium
AGCAGGCGGAGCGTTTTCTGCGGGCGCGGCTGGCCCGCCAGGTGGGTTACCGGTTGCACAAGACGCTTCGGGCTGTGAGCGGAAATATCATCGGCGTGGAGTGGACGGGCGACTGGAAGGATCGCGTTACCGGGCGGCGAATGCAGGGGCGAGGCTGCGAGTTTTGGGTAATGCGCGGCGGCAAGATCGCCGTGTGGGACGCGGCCTTCAACGTCTGGGAAGCGGATGGCCCGCGCCTCAGCCCGATCCTGTAGAGGGCAGGTCGGCGCAGACCAGGATCTCAGCGGGCGCGAAGGAGCGGAGGCGCCGGATCAGGTTTGTCTGACCCTTCAGGATTCCAATGCATACGTTGGTGTCCAAAAGCCGCCCGGCTGCGCGCATTCAGAGGTTGTCCCGCCGCTCCGGGGTCTCTTGCGGAGGTCGTTCGAACTCGCCCTCCCAGAAACCGACGGCGTTTTCAAAATAGCCGCGCGGCCAGGGCGAACCGCTTTCGCGGAGCATCACGCTCGCCAAGTACTTGGACAATGAGAGCCTCTTTCGCCGGGCCCGTTCCCGCAGCAGTCGGGCCGTGTGTTCGGGAACGTAAAACTTCAACTGGGGCACTTTTCAAGTATGGAACACATACTTGGATTCCGGCTGGTTCAAGTGGCCGTCGCCGTCGAGGGCCGGGATGCCGACGCAACCCGCTCAACGTACTCGCTGGCCCTTTCGCCGCAGAGTGCAAGCTGCTGGCGTGATCCTCAGGACGGCCCGGCAATGTGCCAAAGTTGCTCCATCCGGGCGAGCATGTCATCCACTGTCTCGACACCCGGCGAGAACTGCACGTCGAAAAGGAGCTCCGCCGCACCGAGCTTGCGTGTTGCCATCACGTCACCGGCGATCTGGTCAAGGGCGCCCGTGAAGTCGGCGCGGTCCTTAGCGGGCGGGGAATCGGAAAACTCGACATTGGCTCGGACGATGAGTTCCAGCGCAGCAGGGTCGCGACCGGCTTCCCGCGCCATCTGCTTCATCCCCTCGAACATCGGTGCGATAGCGCTGATCGGGATACCGACCGGGAACCATCCATCTGCCTCCGTCGCGACGCGCTTCATGGCGGACGGCGTGTAGGCTGCCATGTAGATCGGCGGATGCGGCCTCTGGACAGGCTTGGGACCGATAAAGGATTTAGGGATCTGACAGTACTCGCCTTGAAATTCAACCGGATCGGTCGTCCAAATTGTTTTTAGCGCTCGAATGAGTTCATCGGCGCGCTTCCCGCGCCCCTGCCACGGCGTGCCGGCGGCTTCGTACTCATCGGGCGACCACCCCATCCCGAATCCGACCCGCAGGCGCCCGCCTGACAGGACATCCAGTGTGGTCAGCCGCCGCGCGAGCATCACGGGGTTGTACCAGGGCAGGTTTAACACGCTCGTGCCGAGTGCAATTCGATGCGTGTGTGCGGGTATAGGAGTAAAAGCTGCGGTACACCTGGAAGATTTCATCGCTGACCGGCTTCTCTTTGCTGTAATCACGAGACACGGTTTCAATCGGCGCGGTGAGAGCATCGGCCAGGGGGGTCGAATATCGCGCACACCGAAAGCCGTTGGTCGCGGAGCGGTCGAAGGGGACGGCCCCATCATCGTGGCTGGTGAACACATAGGAAGCTTCGTTCCAAGCGCCACCCAGGATGTACCTTGGAGCCCCAGGGGCGCTTCCGGCTTGGTTCCAACACCACTCTCTGACATTGCCGGCCATGTCATAGCTGCCGTACGGACTGAGCCCCTGCAGGCTGCCCACGCGGGCCGGGCCTTGTCCGCTGAAGTTGCTGAGCCGCAAGACATCGGAAAACGCCGGGATCTCAGCGGCCTTATACCAGTGGTAGAAGGTCGGCAGGCTTTTCCCCGCGAACTCCGCGTAAGCGGCCGCTTCGTACCAACTGACGCCGCTGACCGGGAAGTCTTCGCGTCCCTCCGGATAGGTTCCCAGCTCCCAGGTGGAAGGTCCCGGACGCCCCGTCGCATCGCGAAATTCGGCCATAGCCTGTTCCCAGGAGAGAACCTTGCCCTCCTTCACGAACGGGTGCTAGGCTAGCGCTCGGCGCTCCCTGAACAACCTCGGTAACGCCGATATCCGCCTCTCGGTAGCGCGCGATAAGCTGGTATTCAGCATGGGCGAGCTGACCGGCAATATCTGGATGGCCGAGTGGCCATAAGCTCAGAGCCATGAAAGGAGATTCGGATGCGCTTAGGATTTGCACTACCGCAGATCGGTTCGGCGGCCGGACCGCAGAGCATTATCACGGTCGCCCAACACGCCGAGGATCTGGGCCTCGACAGTTTATGGGTGCTGGACCGCATACTCTTCCCGGTGAATCCACGGGCTCCCTATCCGGTAGGAGATGGCTCCCTGCCTGTCAAGTACAAGCGCGTGCTGGAACCGCTGGAGACGCTGGCGTTCGCCGCCGCGCCGATCCGAAGGCTGCTGTCGAGTCGGTGGACGACAGCGCGCCGCACTGGCGGAAAGAGAAGGTTACCTTCGACGCCGCCTACGGCGACGAGCGTGTGATAGCGCATCTCTTCCTTCCCAAGAACGGCACGCCCCCGTACCAGACCGTCATCTATTTCCCCGGCGCCCGTGTCCTCTCCGCTCCGTCGAGCGACGAGTTGTCGGACATGGCGATGATCGATTTCCTTATCCGCAGCGGCCGGGCCGTGCTTTACCCGGTCTATAAGGGAACCTATGAGCGCCGCGGCAGCGTGAGTGGCAAGGACCGGATCATCGCGTGGTCCAAGGACTTCGGCCGGTCGATTGACTACCTGGAAACCCGCCAGGATGTCGATCGCGCGAGACTGGCCTTTTACGGCTTCAGCCTGGGCGGCATTTGGGGGCCGGTTCTGACGGCGATCGACGGACGCGTCAAAGCGAGCGTTCAGATCGGCGGCGGCTTTCTCCCGGGCAAAAACCCGCCCGAAAGCGATCCGCTTCATTTTGTGCCGCGGGCGAAAGAGCCGGTGTTGATGATAGTGGGTCGCCACGATTTCGTGCGTCCGGTGGAGACTTGCCAGATGCCCATGTTCCGCCTTCTCGGCGCCCCTGCCAAAGACAAACGAATCGTGCTGATAGATACCGGGCACGTAGTCTACCCCTCCCCGGCTGTAATCAAAGAAATCCTCGACTGGCCGGACCGCTATTTGGGGCCGGTGCGGTTATAATGAGGAGTTTTGTCCCAGGAGTATCTCCAGATCCGCGGGGCGCGGGTTCATAATCTGAAAAACGTCCACCTGCGGCTGCCCCACAACCGGCTGATCGTGGTCACCGGGGTCAGCGGGTCGGGCAAGTCGTCGCTGGCGTTTGACACCGTCTACGCCGAGGGACAGCGGCGCTACGTCGAGTCGATGTCGGCTTACGCCCGGCAGTTCCTGGAGCGGATCACCAAGCCCGACGTGGATGAGATCGAGGGCATTGCCGCGCCCATCGCCATCCGGCAGAAGAACACTACGCGCGTGACGGAACGTAAGCGTGGTGGGGCGGTCCGGAAGCTCGGGCCACTGGCCGCGCGGCCGGGTATACGGAGAGTTCTGGAGCCAGGCGGCTCAGCCGGGGACGATGGCCGCGTAGCCGTGCTTGCGGGCGACATCGAGCAGCGCTCTGTCGAAGGTGACCATTGCCGCATCGCTCTGCTTGGAATAGGCGAGCAGGTAGCAATCGCCAACCCACTTCGATGCGCGTTTCGCCGCGAAAGGCGCTGTCGCTCTCCGGAATGCGGCGTCCAGGCCGCGTGGTTCGGGATAGAATTCCACGCGTGGGTCGTTGAGCCATCGTTCGTACACCGCCCAAGCCTTTTGGAGGGTCAGCGTCTGTTCGCCCATGACGGATTCGTTCGTGAGAAGGCGCAACAGGCCGACCTGGGTATAGCGCGAGAAGATGAGCCGCGCCTCGCCAGGGAGCAACCCGAGCCAATGCCAGGCATCCGCATTGTGTGAATGGCCCGCTACGGAAAGAGCGAGCCAAACATTCAAGTCAAGAAAAAACGAGCTCATGAGGGTTCTCGTCTTCAGGAAAGTGAGGCCCGAGCTTGCCGGGCCCACTTATGAGAGGGCCGGTCACGTAGTCGCCTCTTTTGCCCTCACGGTAGACCTGCTCGATGGCGCGGATAACCAGCGCACGAATTGACGTACCCGACCGCTCTGCCCTGTGGCGCAGCCTGTCGTGCAACTGTTCCGGGATGTCAACGGTGGTCCTGACTGCCATGACTCCATTATGTCACGGAAAACATAAA
>JBGOUJ010000658.1:0-4242 GCA_041477005.1 Terriglobia bacterium
CAAGCAGTCCGGCATGTTCTGGACAGTCCGAGGAGCCAACGCCATCATCGCCCTTCGCTGCTGTCAGCTCAACGCACGCTTTGAGGACTACTGGGAGGCGCGCCGAGCGGCTTAACCTCCACTTCTACGTCGCACACCCGAGGAATTCCAGCTCCTGTCCGGGGCCAAACACGCGGTGAGGCAGCACGCCTTCGGGATCGCCGACGCTGGGCAAGCAGTATATGTCGCCAATCGGGCCAACCGGCTGCAGCTCGAGAACATGCACTCTCATCCCCAGCACGCGCGCCAAGCGGGCGGTTTCGCGCCCAATGCCGCCGTAGCCCCACAGGCCCACCGTCGACCCACGAATCTCCCGCTGGAACTCAGCTAAGCGGCTAAAGAAGATCTTCGCTTCCTGGTTGCGGATCGTCTGTCGCAGGTTGCGCGCCAAGTTTACCATCATGGCGATGTTCCACTCTGCGATCGGAACGTCATAGCAGCCGCGCGCATTGGAAGCCTGAATGCCTTTCGCCGGCAGGTCGAGATCGCGCAACTGCTCATATCCGGCCGAGGTGATCTGGATCCATTGCAGGCTGCACAGGTCGGAGAAGTTCTGCGGCGGAAACGTGCAGAAGAGGATATTAACGCCGTGAAGCAGCTCGGCCGGAAGCGGCCTAACCTTTTCCTGCGGCTCGACCAGAGTCACCTTTACGCCGGCCATCGCCCGCAGCCTAGCCAGGGCGACTTCGTGCGCCGGCACATCCACGAGCATCTCAATCGTCTCGCTCATCTGTGGCTAGGAGCCTGTCCGAGTATTCGGAAAATGCTGTTCGGGGCACAACATATTGTGGTTGAAATGTTTTGCCTCCACAATCTGTGGACAGGGCCGGCATTTCTCGGACAGGCTTCTCGACCATTGTGACGTCGCAAAGCGGTTCCCCCGCCCCGATCTCCTACGGCGTGGATACCACTGAGGTGGACAGTTGCACGCGCCAGAGGTCCAGATCGGATTGGTACACCAGAAGGTTCGGCTCGACCTCGAAGATCGTCGGATATGCGGTACGGCGGCCGTAATCAGCCACAGTGCTCACGCTCCATTGCTTGGCCGCACCATCGGTACTGATTGCTAATCTACAACGCCGCCGGTGGTCGGCTCGCGCATCGTATTCCTTCCAGTAGAGCTCCTTCGGCTCTTTCGGCGGAACAATCTGTCCATAAGCGAGCGCCACGCGCCCGTCGGATAACATCAGCAGATACGGGTCACAGCCTGGCCCCAGTTCGGTAAGATCCACCGGCCTGCTCCACGTCTTGCCGCCATCGCTGCTCCAACTTGCCGTTAACGGCGTGTAATGACCGGTTCGCATGACCCCCAACAGCCTGCCATCAGCGAGCCGCAGCATCGACCATTCGTTGAAGCCTTCCGTATCGTCCATCACGTCGCGAGAGGGCGCCGCCACTGTAGCCAGATAGCGCCACGTCCTGCCTTCATCGGTCGAGCGGACCACGAAAGTCCTGTCCTTGTACTTGGTTTCCGATCGGCTGCGAGGATTCGTGGGGACGATCGTATCCGGCTCGAAGTTCCCGTACATGGCTGCCAGCAGCGATCCGTCGGGCATTTCCAGAATGCGGCGATGAAAAAATAGCCCGACCCATTCCCCTGGCTTACCATTATCCACCTTGCCCGCCTCAGGGATGATCAGGGTCGTGTCTCCCTCCTTGAGCGTCTTCAGGTCATCAGTGGAACGCCAGATCTTTCCTGCGCAGCGCCCGTCAGGACCGCACCAGAATTTCGTGCGCACACCCAAGAACAATCCCTTCCTGGAAAAATAGACGTTCATATTCTTCTCTTCGAGCAATGAGCCCCACGGCGGATCGTTCTTGTCGGAGAGGACGACCCTCTTGCCGCCATCGGTGCTTTTCAGCGGCCCCAGCAAGTAGATGGTTCCATTCGAAGCCCAGAAGGATCGGGCGTAGCACGAGCCATCGGCTCGGGTGACTGCCACTACCGGGCCGCCCTGCGGAGGATGCGGCTTCGCGTGAACAGCGATCCTGCCAGCGAGCGCACTCAGCAGAACCACGATATATGTTGAACTTCGTCTCACTTTGAAGTCTCCTTTCGCCAGAAGCACAGATAGGGCTCATTCCGGACGATCCTTTGAACGTATAGAGCCGCCTCCCGGGCGTGGTAATCACCCCACATGCTCGATTCTTCACACGGAACCTTACGTCTGGGAGGAATATGATCCCAGCCTTTCGGCCGATGATACACCGAGTGCAAAATCAATCCCTGATGGTTCCGATCCGTGCTGAGATATGGATCACCCAACAACGCGTGGAGAACAGTTAGCCCTGCCTGCCAGTAGCGCTTCCATTCTTCGGTTTTACTTTTTTTCTCGAGGTAATGCCCCAGGCGAAGCAAACCCTGGCTGGCGATGGCGGCCGCCGAGCTATCCACCGGCTCAAATGCGTTATAAGGATCGGCGGGTTGATTCAAATAGTCACCGAGCCCGCGGAGGAGAGGGGCACCCGTATCCCAGTACGGAATTCCGTCGGCAGGGCTGTTCTCGATGTAGAAGTCGCAGGAGGCGCGGGCCGCGCGAAGCATGAGCCCTTCGATTTGTTCCCTTCCGCCAAGGGCAGCCAATTCTTCATCGTCGAGGGTTTCCAGGAACTCCAGTTCCTCGGCATAACCGCACATGATCCACGCCAGCCCGCGGGTCCAGGTAGTGAAAGGGGAATATCCTTGCTGTGTATTAGGACAGCGGTACCTGCCGTCGTTCACGTTAAAAATGCTTTCATGAGCGACCCGGCCCCAAACATCGTAGGCATCCCGGCCCTCACCGTAATAGACGGTATAAGCGGCCGTAGTCTTGGCGTGCTCCACAAGGCGTTGCAGGAGTGAGACCCGCGCATCACCTTCCTCCATCAGGACGTGCCTCAACGCATGCCCTGCGGCCAGTATCCGCAAGGATCGAATAGTGTCGGCAAAAAGGGACTGAGGCCCGTTGAAAGAATAAATGTAGCCCCCGCCTTCCCGGACCGGGGTCCAGCGCCTAGCCTGGATGGCGGCCGAGCTTTTCAGAGCCAGCCCGTAGAAATTGCACTCCCACTCCCTCTTTTCGATCCTGCCCTCGTTCATGAGGCGGAGAAGGTTGCCGTAGGTGCTGATGTTGTTGAAGCCGTGATCGTGAACCCCGACATGGCTGACGTGGATGGCCATCAAATCCACGGTCTTGCGGCGTCCGATCTCCAGAAATGATTCTTCGCCGGTGGCGTCAAATTGCAGAATCGCGGAACCGACTCGGAACCCCTGTGTCCATTCCGTCCAGCCCCGGGACGTATAGGCGCCTAGCACGGTAAACACCGGCGAGCCTTGCGCAGGGTCGTAGGTTTTCTCGATGGAACGGATCTTCGCTCCCGACAAACTCCACAATTGGTCGATTCTTGGCGTGAGATCGGAGGGTTGTAATTGATGGTTGATCAAGATCATGACTGGGCATTCTATCGGAACGGCCTGGGCCCGGCCCGCAACAGTGATCCCAGTCCGGCGCCCGCCACGCGGCCCGGATGGCCCGCCAGGAGAAGCGCTTCCCACATGGTCACCTGGTTGGCGGTGAGCACGGTTTTTCCACCCACCGCTTCTTCCAGATCGTCGATCCAGCCGGCGGTGTGCATGGCGGTGTCGGGGACCAGGATGGCCTGGGCTTCGGTGTGATCGTTCTGCCGGACCCAGTGCACGACGTCTTCTTGGCTGAGAGTTCCAACCTCGACGGCGGTTATGATACCCAGGCTTCCGGTGTGGACAACGCTTACACCGGCGCAGGCCAGGAAATCTCTAAAAAGCAGCGAGATATTGGGGGGATAGCTGGCGGCGACCGCCACGTCCCGAATTCCCAACACCTTCAGAGCGGCGACGAATGCCAGCGAAGTGCTCGAAACCGGTACCTCGAGAAACTTCTGAATGGCAGCAGCCTGCGCCCGGGCGCCCTCCAGCCCGAAAATGAAACTCCCGCTGGTGCATGCCCACATGGCCACGTCTACGCCGTGCCGCCGCAACACCTCGGCTCCTGCTAGAAGCCGCCTCTCATCACCCGCGTCGCGCAGCGCGTCCTCACGGTGAGCATCTTCACCGATCGTCGTGTGCACGACATCGACGTGGACCGGTGGCTCGATCATAGCGCCCATGCGGGGATAATCGTCCTCGCCGGAGTGCCCGGGGTAAAGAAAGCCCAGACGTGCAATGGAATCCGGTGGCATCTACTG
>JBGOUJ010000659.1:0-4234 GCA_041477005.1 Terriglobia bacterium
CAGCTATCAGCAACTCTGAGCAGCAGGGTTGCTGACGGCTGATGGCTGACGTCTAATAGCTGAATTCTGAAGGCTCAGATGCTGCCTCTCTTGCTGGGACTGACTGCCGCGCTGGCCGAGGTGTTCGGCGGGTTGATTATCGTCCGCCAGCGCTGGGAACGTAGATATTTGCAGTATTTTATTGCGTTGGGGGCGGGCTTTCTGCTGGGCGCCGTCTTTCTGGAGATGATCCCGGAATCGCTGCGGCTGGTGGGCGAACGGACGCTCTATTTTGTTCTGGCCGGCTACCTGGTGGTGCACCTGGCCGAGCACACGCTCAGCTCCCACTTCCACTTCGGCGAAGAGGTGCATGGCGACCAGATCGCGGGCGCGCACCGCAGCTTCTCGGTGCTGGCCGGCCTGATGATCCACGCGTTCTTCGACGGCATCGCCATCGCCAGCGGCTTCATCGTCTCCAACTGGCTGGGCCTCGTTCTGTTTGCGGCCATTTTCTTGCACAAGGTGCCGGAAGGCTTCACGGTGGCGTCGGTGATGCTGGCCGGGGGCCAGGGGCCGCGCGTGGCGCTGATCTCGGCCTCGCTGCTGGGCGCTTCCACGATCACCGGCGTGCTGGTGATGATGCTCTCGGCGACCCACGTGGGCATCGGCCTGCCGCTCGCCGCCGGCGTGTGCATCTACGTGGCGGCCTCCGACCTGATTCCGGAAATCAACCAGCAGCCCGGCATTCGCCTGGCACTGGTGGTGTTCGTCGGGGTGGGATTGCTGGTGCTGCTACACTACCTTCTCCATGCTTAGACCGGTCTTGACGGCGCTGTTGCTGGCGGTCTTGGCGCGAGCGCAGGACAGCCTGCCTCTCAAGGAGCGGGCCCGGCAATACCTCATCGACCTGATCCGCATCGACACTTCGAGCCCTCCCGGGAACGAAACGCGCGCGGCCGAGTATCTGAAGCGGGTGGCCGACGCCAACGGCATCGGCTCGGAGCTGCTCGGCGGCGACCCCCAGCGTCTGAACTTCGTGGCCCGGCTGCGGGGATCCGGCGGCGCGCCGGGAGCGCGCCGGCCGCTGCTGTTGATGGCCCACACCGACGTGGTGCCGGCGGAGCGCGACCAGTGGACCGTCGATCCCTTCGCCGCGCTGATCCGCGACGGCTTCATTTATGGCCGCGGCGCGCAGGACGACAAGTCGGTTCTGGCGGCCGAGCTGGCGGTGCTCGTCGAGCTGAAGCGGCGGGACGTGAAGCTCGACCGCGACGTGATCCTGCTCGCCGAATCGGGCGAGGAAGGGGTCCAGGCCGAAGTTGGAATCCAGTGGATGATCCGGCAGGCTTTCGACAAGATCGACGCCGAGTTCGCCCTGAACGAAGGCGGCGCGGCGCGGGATCTGCCTTCGGGCGTCCGGCTGTTCCTGATCCAGACGACCGAAAAGATCCCGACGCGCGTCACGCTGACGGCTCGCGGCTCGGCGGGCCATGGCTCGCTGCCGCGCCCCGACAATCCAGTCGCCCACCTCGCCCGTGCTATCACCCGCCTGGTGGACGCCGAGCAGCCGGTGAAGATCAACGAGACCACGCGGCGATATTTTCAGGAGCTGGCGAAAATGCCGGACTATGCGTGGCTGGCGCCGCTCGTTCCCAAGCTCGAGGCCTCGGCCGGCGCGATCCGAGCCCGCGATCCGGATCTCGATGCCGCGATGCGGACCACCGTCTCGCCGACCATCCTCCGCGCCGGCATGAAAATCAACGTGATCCCCAATATCGCGGAGGCGCAGATCGACGTCCGGCGCCTGCCGAATGAAACCAAGGACGACATCCTGGCCCGCTTCCGCCAGATCATCAGTGATCCGGCGGTGGAAGTAGCCCCGATTGGCGCAGACCGTCCGGCCACCGAGCCGAGCTCCCTCACCACGGCCCTATATCGAGCCATGGAGCAGACCTTCCACCAAGCGCATCCCCGCGCGGCGGTCGTTCCCTTCATGCAGCGCGGCTCAACCGACGGCGCCAATCTGCGGGCCAAAGGAATGGCCGTCTACGGCGTGCCCCTGTTTGTGGAGAACGAAAGCCGCTCCCACGGCAATGACGAGCGGATCTCGATCGCAGGCTTCGAGGCCGGGACGGGGCTGCTGTGGCGGATCGTAACGGATGTGGCCGGCCGATGATTCACCGCCCTCGGCGTTGAGTCATTCCATCACCATGCCGCCGTTGACCTCGATCGATTCGCCGACAATGTGAGAGGCGGCGTCGGAGGCCAGGAAGGCGATCACACTGGAGATTTCTTCGGAGGTTCCGGCCCGGCCCTGGGGGATCATCGAGACGAAAGCCTTCATCCGCTCCTCGGTGGTGAAGGTTTCGTGGAAGGGCGTCAAGATCACGCCGGGATTGACCGCGTTGACGCGGATGCCGTGGGCGATCAGCTCCTTGGCAAGGCCCTTGGTGAAGCAGGTGAGGGCGCCCTTGGACGTGGCGTAGGGTATGGCGCCGGGGCCGCCGCCGTTGCGGGCGGCGATCGAGCTCACGTTGATGATGGCGCCCGAGCCGCGAGCGATCATCTGGGGCACGGCCGCGTGCGTCACCCAGAAGGCGCTGTTCAGGTTCACGTCGAGCACCTGCTGCCAGAACTCGTCGCTCACCTCCAGAAACTTCTTGCGCGCCACCAGCGACCCGGCGTTATTGACCAGCACATCGATGCCGCCCAGGCGGTGCAGCACCTCCTGGACCAGGCCGCGGGCCCGTTCGGCCAGCGACAGATCGGCTTGAAAGAGGCTCACTTTTCCGCCGGCCTTTTCGATCGTCTCGGCGGTGCGCTTGGCGCCCGATTCATTCGAGTTGTAGTGCAGGGCGACGCGATAGCCGCGTCCAGCAAAGGTAACCGCGGTGGCCGCGCCGATCCCGCTCGACGCGCCGGTCACCAGACACACGGGAGAACCCTGTCGGGGAGAATCCTGGTCGTTTGGCATAAGTCATGAATTGTAGTACAGAGACGAATCCCACGTTAGTACGCCGTCGTTTGGACCGAGATGACCCTGCCGTCCCGCAATAGCACGCGAGTGGCCGTGTTGCGTCTGCTGTCCAGGTACAGGTACATTTCCACCAGGCTCCGCTTTTCCACTGTTGTCGTTCTCAGTGTGGGCTCCCTGAAAGCTGCCAGAAGACTGGTCCGATCCATGCCAACCGCAATGCCCTGGGCGGTAGGGAACGACGTGCCAGGCCTTCGGGTCACGGCGGCCTCCGCGGGCTTGCGGTCAGTAGCCGGCACATCGCCTTTGGGCGGAGCGGTGCCGGGCGGCGCCTCTTTGGGCGAAGGCACAACCTCCATGGCGGCAGGTTTCGTCGGGGGCGGTGCAGTGGCGATCGGGGCCCCCCGACGCCTCAGCTCGATCGCCACCCGCGGCGGATTGGTCAATACCCGGATCGTGTGCTCGACATCGCTTCGGTTGAGGTCGACTGCCAAACGGGTCACCCCGACCTGGGTCTGTGCCACCCGGATCTGCTTGACGATCTGATCTCCCACAGCAAAACTTTTGTGCTTTAGTTCAGGCGTCGTTTGTGTGTCCAGTAAATCGCAAAAGATGCGGTCAGGATTGCTCAGCCGGCCCTCGTGGACGGAGACCTCGGACTCCACGTCGACAACGATCCGTGTGGAGTCAGGAAAGGACCAGTGGCGCAAATTGGTCACTCGGACCAGGCCGTGGCTCCGGGGCTTGTCTGGCGAAGGTTTTTCCACCTCGGAGGGCGCCGCTACCCCGACCACCAAGCTCATCACAATGAGTGGAAGCAAGTTTCTCATAACAAAGCGGTTAGAGCCTCAGCCACGCTTCGCTCGACGCGACCTGACATTGACATTACGACCGCAAGATCGAACGCCATCGTGGGCGATTCGCAACTCCCCCTTGAAAGAAAGGAACCACATCAGGCGCAGTGGATTTGCGATTGAGCGGCTTTGAGCAATCACGGACTCCCAGTGGCTTCCGTTTCAGCACCTGCTCTCTATTCTGCGCAGCCACCGCGACGAAAAGCAACCAGCCGGGCCTAGCTACTTTCCGGCGCAAAATTCCTGAGGTAAGTCTTTCTCTGGTGATGTCGGTCTGGGGGCCCCGGTGCGAGAGCGTACGGCCGGGAACTTTGTCTCGGTCAGGCTCGCTGCAGGGAGGCCTGTCTGACTGGCTTGGCCCGAGGCGCCCTCCTTCTCGGCATCAAAACATTTCTTGCAGAAAATGCTTGACAGCGATTCCAAATGG
>JBGOUJ010000660.1:0-4221 GCA_041477005.1 Terriglobia bacterium
GTCCAGGCTGCGATAGACCACCCCATGCCGCCGGCGCCGATCTTCTCGATGATCCGGTAGTGGCTTAGCGTCTGCCCGATCATGACTGCGGTTATCTTAATTAACGCATTTTCCTCCGGCCCTTCCAGTGCGGGGCTGGCTTCGCCCATTGGGTCGCCGGCGAATTCGTTGTCTCTGTGGCCAATTTGTTCGTGCTACATTAGCCTTCCATGCACGGCCCCAAGCTGAAGTACCGCTACGACCACTACACCTGGCCCGAGATGAAAGAGGTCATCGCCCGCCAGCCCGTCTGCATCCTGCCGATCGGCTCGGTGGAGGACCACGGCAAGCACCTCCCGCTCGACGTGGATAACTTCCTGATCGGCGCGATGTGCGACGAGGTCGCCCGCCGCATCCCCGACGAGGTTCTCCTGCTGCCCGCCATCCCCTACGGCTTCGAAGATCACCACATGAGCTTTCCCGGCACCATCACGGTCAAGCCCGAGCACCTGGAGGCTTTCGTTCTCGACATCACCTTGAGTCTGGCCCACCACGGCTTCCGCAAGATCCTCCTCGCTGACGGCCACGGCAGCAACATGCCGATCCTCGATCTCGCCGCCCGCAAGACGATCATCCAGTCCGACTCTCTGTGCGCCTGCTTTATCTGGCCCTCCCTGATCTCCGATCTGATCAAGAAGACCCGCGAGAGCCCCTTCCCCGGCGGCATGTCCCACGCCTGCGAGCTGGAGACTTCGGTTTATCTTTACTTGAACGAAGCAGCGGTCCAGATGGACAAAGCCGGGAAGGAAATCGGCTTTCACAAATCGAAATACTACTGGCACGACCTGGGCGGCGGCCCGCCCGTCCGCATGGTCGAGTGGTGGACGCGCATCTCGAAATCCGGCGTCATCGGCGACCCGACTCTCGCCACGCGCGAGAAAGGCAAGCTCTGGTACGACGCCACGGTCGCAAACCTCATCGAATTCATCCGCGAGTTCCGGGCCTTCGAAGTCCGCCCGAAACTCGACCTGCACCAAGGAAACTCATCGCCGGGAAGGCAGAAGACGCCGAGGGCGCCGAGAACCCGCCGGTCTCGGCCCGCCCCGCGCGCCCGACGGTGAGTCTCGAGCCGAACCCATGACCATCACCAGCGTCGAAGCCCTCCACCTCCGCCTCCCCAATGTCGAGGAGATCGCCGACGGCACGCAAGACGTGCTCGTCATCCGCATCTCGACCGACACCGGCCTGACCGGCATCGGCGAGGTCTCGAGCCAGTCCTACGTCTGCAAGGCCATCTTCGAAGCCCCTCGCTCCGCCGAGCGCCGCCACGGTCTGGCCTATATCCTGCGGGGCCAGGATCCACTCGACGTGGAAGCCCTCTGGCAGCGTATGTATTACCATACCAACCGGTACGGTCGCCGCGGCGCCGCCCACCACGCCATCAGCGGGGCCGATCTGGCCCTGTGGGACCTCCGTGGCAAAGCCCTCGGCAAGCCCGTCTACGAGCTCCTCGGCGGCGTGCATCGCCGCAGCACGCCGCATAAAATTCGCGCCTACGCCAGCTACCTATTCGGGGCGACGCCCCAGGAAACGGCGGATCTCGCCCGCCAGGCCGTCGATCTCGGGCTGACGGCGGTGAAATTCGGCTGGGGTCCCTTCGGGAAAGACCTGGCGACCGACCTGGCCCACGTCGAAGCCGCCCGCCGCGCGATCGGCGACGCGCGCGACCTCATGGTCGACGCCGGCTGCTCTCTCCAGGTGGACTCCGCCCTGGAGCGAGCCCGCCACTTCGAGGCCCTGAGAGTCGCTTGGCTCGAAGAGCCCCTGTCCCAGGATGATCTAAAAGGCTACGCCGCCCTCTGCCCCCAGTCTCCCATCCCCATCGCCGCCGGCGAAGGCGAGACCACGCGCTGGGGCTTCGAAGACCTGATCGAGCGCGGCCTCCACGTCATCCAACCCGATGTCGCCATCTGCGGCGGCCTGACCGTCGCCCGCCAGGCATCCGAGATGGCCCGAGCTGCCGGCCGCCTCGCCGTGCCACACTGCTTTTCCACCGGCATCAATCTCGCCGCCTCCCTTCACTGGATGGCTTCTTGTCCCGACGGCGACCTGGTCGAATACTGCCTCCGCCCCTCCCCCCTGATGCGCAAGCTGGTCCGCAACCTACCTCCTCTTGAGGACGGCCGGGTTACCGTACCCCAGGAGCCGGGGCTTGGAATCGAGCTGGACGACGAGATTATCGAGCGCTATCAAGTGCGGTGACGCCAAGTCACCCGATGATATTTTACTTCTGAATAGATTCCCTGATGAAGTTCTCGCATAGCAGATGAGATTTTTGATTGTTTTAAGATGAAGCTTTCATTAAATAAATGTTGTAAAATGAAGTTCTCGCATGTCCGATGAGAATTTTAGAGCTGAGGCCCTTCCTGCCGCTCTGGGGCTACACCGCCTCATTCGGGAATTGGGGCTAAAGGCGCCCCTTCCAATCGTGCGCTCGGAAGTTATTGCAGGGGCGCGGAAGACTACCGTCACCGAGGTCCGGGTCCTCGAGCAATACCCCAAAAGCTACTTGCCGCGGAATCTAACGGGGCACCTGCGGTTTGCCATGCGGTACGAGCCCGCCGACCTGGGCGCCCTGTCGGCCATCTTCAGCGCTGTGGATGTCCGGGAGATCGAAGACTGGATCCGGTCGGAGCCGACGGGAGTCTTTGCGCGCCGCGCCTGGTATCTCTACGAGCTACTGACCGGCAAGACGCTCGACGTTCCTGACGTCATCCCTTCCGGCTACGTAGATCTGCTCGATCCCGAGGTTCATGTCGCGGGGCCGCGAACTCTCGTCCGTCGCCAGCGGGTAAACGACAATCTGCTTGGCAACCGGCGTTACTGCCCGCTGGTGAGACGCACCGACACCCTCAGGGCATTCCTGGCGCAGGACTTGGCGAAACAGGCGCGCAGCGTCGTGGAAAGCTGCGATCCCACCATACTCGCGCGAGCCGTTCATTACCTGTTCACGAAAGAGACGAAGTCCTCGTTCGCCATCGAGGGGGAGGCCCCGAGCAAGGACCGGACAGAGCGCTTCGTGGCAGCCCTGGTGCATGCTCCGGAGTTCAATGCCGCCGACAAAGCGGCATTTGTCCGGCTCCAAAACTCGATTGTGGACCCTCGTTATGCTCAAAGCGACTGGCGGTCAGATCAGAACTTCGTCTCCCAGACGCTACCGGACTTCACCGAAGACGTTCGTTTCGTGTGCCCCAGGCCGGAGGATGTTCCGGATCTGATGGCCGGCTGGATGGAGATGGTCGGGCGCCTCGAAAAACCGGGCGCGACCGACGCGGTGGTGGCGGCCGCGGCCGCCGCCTTCGGCTTCGTCTTCATCCATCCGTTCGAGGACGGCAACGGCCGCATCCATCGCTTCCTCATGCATCACGTGCTGGTAAAGCTCGGCTTCACGCCGCCGGGGATCCTGTTTCCGGTCTCGGCGGCGATGTTGCGGGACCGCACGGCCTACGACCGGGTCCTCGAGCGCTACTCTTCGTCGATCCGGCCGTTTATCGATTTCGATCTCGACTCCGAACGAGGCATGACCGTTCACAACGACACCGCTCAGCTCTATCGCTTCTTTGATGCGACGCCGCAGGCCGAGTACCTATACCACTGCATAGACGAAACGATCCGCCGCGACCTTCGGGAGGAGATCGGTTTTCTGGCCGTCTTCGATGCGGCCGTTCGTGGGGTGCTGGAGATCGTGGATATGCCCGATCGCAGGGCGTCGTTGCTGGTGCGGCTGATCCTGCAGAACAAGGGTAGGCTTTCGCAGGCCAAGCGGGCTTCCTTTCGCGAACTCAGCGATGACGAGATCGATCGCATGGAGCAGGTGGTGCGGCGGCTCACGGAGCCGGCAGCTTGAAGGGCGGGACGGGCGCGATTGCCTTGGTCGGATCGATCCGCATCCACAGAATCGCCCCGCAGGAGTACACCACCGCCGCCACCGCAATCACGGCGCTGAAGGAACCGTACTTCCCCGCCAGCCACGCCGCCGACATCGACGACAGGATCGCCGAAAGGCTCGATGCCAGGTTCATAATCGCCCCGGTGGTGCCCCCGAACCGCCCGCCGATATCCACCACGCTCGCCCAGGCCACCGGCACCGTGAAATCGTGAGCGCCGGCCGCCAGCGTGAGGCAGAGCACCAGTACCAGTGGGTCCCGCACGGTCGTCGCCACCGCGAAGCCAATGGCCGCA
>JBGOUJ010000661.1:0-4204 GCA_041477005.1 Terriglobia bacterium
CCGTCAATGGTGATGTCGATCTGGGTGTTGTCCTGCCGGGTCAGCTTGACCTGGGCAGCCAAGGGCAGAGCGGAAGCTAGAGCCAAGAAGAGTAGATATTTCCTCATGGGAGAGAGTGTACCAAAGGAGCTAGCGAGGCCGGCTGAATTGAGAAATTGAGAAATGGAGGAATTGAGAAATGAAGAACCCGCAGACTAGGACCGCCCACCGGGGTGCTTTCATTCCTCAATTCCTCCACTTCTCAATTTCTCAATTTCCTTTGGTACACTCTCTCCCATGAGGAAATATCTACTCTTCTTGGCTCTAGCTTCCGCTTTGCCTTTGGCTGCCCAGGTCAAGCTGACCCGGCAGGACAACACCCAGATCGACATCACCATTGACGGCAAGCCGTTCTCGACGCTCTTTTTCGGCCCCGACACTTACAAGCCCTACATGCACCCGCTGCGCGCGGCCGACGGCACGGTGGTCACGCGCGGCTATCCCATGCTCGACGTCCCCGGCGAGCCCAAAGATCATCCTCATCATCGGGGCCTCTGGTTCGCCCACGGCGATGTGAACGGGCTCGACTTCTGGTCGCCGGAAACTCCGGGGGCCACACCAAACAAGAAAGGCCGCGTGGTTCTCGATAAGGTTGTCTCGGTCAAGAGCGGCGACAAGTCCGGGAGCATGACGCTGGTCTTCCATTGGAAGAAGCCGGACGGCAAGACCCTGCTCACCGAGACCCGCACCACCACCATCTACTCCGATCCCAAGCTCCGCATCGTGGATTTCGACATCACGCTCAAGGCCGGCGATGAGAAGGCCGTTTTCGGCGACACCAAAGAAGGCACGTTCGCCATCCGCCTGGCCGCCCCGCTCGACGAGCCGACGGGCAAAGAGAAAGCCGACATCGCGACCCCCACTGGCAAGATGACCAGCGCCGAGGGCAAGACGGGCGAGAAGAACATCTGGGGCAAGCGCTCGCCTTGGGTCGATTACAGCGGCACGCTCAATAACGAAAAGCTGGGCATTGCGATCTTCGATCATCCCGGCAACCCCAAGCATCCCACCTACTGGCACGCCCGCAGCTATGGCCTGTTCGCCGCCAACATCTTCGGCGAGCATGACTATTACAACGACAAATCGCGCGACGGGAGCGTCACCGTACAGCCGGGCGGCTCCCTGCGTTTCCGCTACCGCGTCCTCATCCACCCCGGTGACACGCAGGAAGCGCGCATCGCCGAGCTTTACAAGAAATACTCGGGCGAGTAACGGACCCCCGGATGCCCATCAAATCCCGCCACAAGGTGCTGGGGATGCTGTTTCTGGTCTCCATCATCACTTACCTGGACCGGATCAGCATCGCCGCCGCCGCGCCGCGCATAAAGGAAGACCTGGGACTGACGACGGCGCAGATGGGCTACGTCTTCAGCGCGTTCGTGCTGGCGTATGGGTTGTTCGAGATCCCCAGCGGCTGGCTGGGGGATCGTTTCGGGCCGCGGCGGGTCCTCACCCGGATCGTTCTCTGGTGGTCGGTCTTCACCGCCGCCACCGGCGCCGTTCGCAGCTACTGGATGTTGCTCGCCTGCCGCTTCCTGTTCGGCGCCGGCGAGGCCGGCTTCTACCCCAACAGCTCCTGCACGATCTCGCGGTGGTTTCCCTTCGGCGAGCGGGCGCGCGCCCAGGGCATTGTCTGGACCGCCAGCCGCATCGGCGCCGCCATCACCCCGGCGATCGCTCTGCCCCTGCAACGGTGGCTGGGATGGCGGCCGGTTTTTTTCCTGTTCGGGGCGGTGGGACTGTTCTGGGCCTTGCCCTGGTATCGGTGGTTTCGGGACTATCCGCAAGAAAAATCCGGCGTCTCGCCGGACGAACTGGCTGAGATCGGCGGGGGCGCTCCTGCGGCTCACGTTTCGCTTTCCTGGAAAGTGGCGCTCGGGAGCGGCAACCTGTGGGCCGTCATGCTCATGTATCACACCTATTGCTACTCGGCCTACTGGTTTTTTTCCTGGATGCCCACTTACCTGGCCAAAGCGAAGGGCATCGAGGCATTTGCCACCTACGCCGCTCTGCCCTATTTTCTGGGGGCGCTGGCCAATGTCGCCGGCGGCTACACCAGCGACGTGATGGTGCGGGCGATCGGTCTCAAATGGGGGCGGCGCCTGATCGGCTTGGTCAGCATGGGCGCCGCGGGCGGATTCATGCTGCTATCCACGGCCATTGAGAACAAGACTCTGGCCATCGTAGCGCTCTCGCTGAGCTTCGCCGTCTCCGACTTCATGCTCCCCAACTGCTGGGCCGTGTGCCTGGATATCGGCAAGAGATATGCCGGCACCGTGACCGGCTCCATGAACATGGCCGGGCAGATGGGCTCGACGATCGCCGCCGCCGCTTACGGCAACCTGGTCGAGAAGTACGGCTGGAATCCGCCGCTGCTCGGGCTGGCCGGCTTGTCGCTAATCAGCGCTCTGTTCTGGCTGCTCATCGATCCCACCAAGCTGCTGGCGCCGGAAAGGGAGCCGGCGATGGCGCCCTCCAAGGCGGCGTGAACTTGGCCGGGCCGGCGCCCAGGCTCGAGGCAGACCTCGGGGGTAATCATTTGGGGCCGGCCGGCGGGGCCGGCGCTCTGGCCTGGCGCTGGCGCATGGCCTCAAACAAGACGACTCCGGCGGCCACGGACACGTTGAGCGAGGCGATGCGGCCGGCGACCGGGATCTTCACCAGAAAATCGCAATGCTGGGCGACCTGCTGATGCAGGCCCTTGCCCTCGCTCCCCAGCACCAGCGCCGCGCGGCCGCCATAATCGGCCTGGTCGTAGCTCTTTTCGGCGCGCTCATCGAGGCCGAGAATCCAGTATTCCTCACGCTTCAAAGACTCGAGCGCCCGGTTTAGGTTGGCCACGCGGGCGATGGAAAGGTACTCGATGGCGCCGGCGGCGGCCTTGGCTACTGTCTCGGTTATACCCGCCGAGCGCCGCTCGGGAAGCACCACCGCGTCGGCGCCGGCGGCGTAAGCGGTCCGGATGATGGCGCCGAGGTTGTGGGGATCTTCGACGCCGTCGAGCAGCACGAGCAGTCCCGGAGCGCCCGGCGGCGCGATGACCTGCTCCAGTTCGCGGTAGCGGTGAGCCGCTGTGACCGCGACCACGCCCTGGTGCGCCGCGGACTGCGCCGCGCGGTCGAGCGCCTGGCGCGGCTCGAAGCGCAGCGGCACGCCCGCGCGGCGGCACTCGTCAATGATCTCCTGGATCCTCGGGTTGCCGGCCCCGCGCGCCACCAGCACGTGCTCCATCGAGCGGCCGGCCCGCAGCGCTTCCTGCACGGGATGGATTCCGATCAGCCTGTCTTTCACCGGCGGCGCGCCCCGTCCTCGGGCGCTTCGGGACTGTGGGGACGAACCTGACGCTCCGGGCCTTCCGATTTGGCCGCAGGGTCGGCCTTTAGGAGCCGCCCGGGCGGATTGGCAGGCATCAGTGGCTGGCGCGCGACGGGGCCGGGCGCCGCGGGCCCAGGCAGGACCCCAGCGGGCGACCCAGAGGGCGCCCTGGGGGCCGCCGCAGCCGGGGCGGCCGGTTGGCCGCCGGGCGCGAAGCGGTTTGGACCGCCGTGGTCCTGGTGATGCGGATGGTCCCGGTCGATGATCACCACCTCAGGCTCGTAGACCGGGTAGTATACCGTGGGAGGCGGAGGCGCCGGCGGCTGCTGGACTATTGGATAGTTATAATAGGTGGCGGGTGGTGGACCTTCCTCGGGGTTGGGCGGCTGCGGTGGCTGATCCTGCGGCGGCTCGGCCCCGATGACTCGGATCTGCGCCTGCGGGCCGGTCGCTTCCGGCGATGCGGCCTCGCGCCCTGCCTGGTAAGTCTGATCGGAGGCGACGGGCAGAACACGCGTGGTTCCCACCCGTGTGACCCTTCTCTGCGAGGCGGCCATTGGCAGCGGAGGCGGGGCCGGCAAGGCCGTGACGAATTGACCGGCCTTCAGCAGGTCCAACTGGAACCGGTCCGTCTCCTGCGGATCGACCTTAACGGTCGTGCCTTCCGGAAGCTCCATTTCCGCCGCTCGGGAGCTAAACCGGACGCGGCCCTCCAGAACCGCTACGGTCGATGTATCCTGCCCCGCGTCCACCCGCACACGCGCCCCACCCAAGAAGGTGATCTCCAGGCCGGGCGCCACTACGATGAACGCGTCCAGACCGACAGGCTCGGCGGTGGCATAGAGCGTGC
>JBGOUJ010000662.1:0-4190 GCA_041477005.1 Terriglobia bacterium
ACGGCGATGTTCATAGGCTGGCCGATTTCGGCCGCCTTCTTCTCGGCGGCGGCAATCACTTTACGCGCTGTTTGCAGGTTCATCATTCGCTTCTTGCCTCCCTCCTCAAACGCACTCTGTGTTCCTGGTAGCACATGCAGAAAGTTGTCGTAATCCAGCCGATCTCCGCACGGCAACAAAACGCGTGTGCGGTTGGATTTTACCACCCGAAGTTGCGCGATGGCTATGCGCGGCGAGAGCTGAGAGAGCTGGTCGTTGGCGGGCGGCGTCTGACGGCTGTGCGGGACGAAGCTCGAACCGAACAGGCGGGGCGCGGTGCGGCCGACAAAGCAGAGGGCTCGCGCTCATCGACAGGGCTAACGGTGTCCGGCGGATTGAAAAGCGTCGGCCAACTCGAATTAGCGACGCTGCTCCACTGCCGGGCGCGGCGGAGCGGGGCGCCCAGGTGTCCATTGGTGTGACGGTCTGAGTCTTCCGGCGCCGGCCGAATCAATGCCGGGCAGGCGCTTACAGCCAGCTCCATCCGACGCGAGCCAGCGCCGATAAGGGAATCGTCCAGCGCTGCGGCCATGGCGCGAGCCGCCAGAAAGCTCGGCTGGCCCGGAACTGCTCCAGGTCCATCCGATGCCGGTTGCGTTGGGTCTTGGTTTGGCCGGTCTGGCGGCAAGCCGCGAGCCAATGGGGACTGATCGTGAAGGGATATTCGGCCGCCACCCGCAGCCACATTTCATAATCCATGGCCAGGTCGTAGGCCTCGTTGAAAAGGCCGACCTGCTCGAAAAGGGAGCGGCGCAAAAAGACCGCCGGGTGCGCGATGCAAAAGCTGTGGCCCCATTGCCAGTAGCGCAACAGGTCCTCGAACCGGTCCAGGCGGGCGCGAAACCGTCTTAATAATCGGCAATCCTTATCGATCATTTCGCAGCCGCCGGCCAGCACGGCGATGGTGGGGTCGGCGCGAAACGCCGCGGCGACGGCCTGGAAGGCCCGCGGGCGATACAGGTCGTCGGCATTCAGCGAGGCCACCACAGCGCCGGTGGCCAGGCGGATACCCTTGTTCAGGGCCGTGGTCTGGCCGGAGTCGGGCTCCGAGACCCATTGCAAATGGGGATACCGGCGCAGGATCTGGAGGGTCTGGTCGGTGGATCCACCGTCGATCACAATGTGCTCGAAGTCAGGGTATTGCTGATCGAGAACCGACACGATGGCGTCCTCGATGTACTGGCCCTGGTCGAGCGAGGGGGTGACAACGGAGATGCGAAGGGGAGTCCCCAATGGTCGACTGCAATTATACAACTATTAATGCCTGCCGGTCTGGGCGCAGGCGATGCGGACGACGGACAAGACCAGCAACAGTTTCGCACAAGTCATTGTCGTTCACTCCCAATCGGCGTCCCTCTCAATCGTTCAGCCGGTCGAGGCTGTTCGACAGGAAGCCGGACCGGCAGGCAAAGCGTTGTATTTTGCCGCTGGAGGTCTTCGGGATGGCGCCGGATTTCAGCAGCACTACCGAGTCGGGTCCCAGGTCGTGGCGCTCGACCACGGCCCGGCGGATCGCCCGGTCGATTTCATCGGCATCCACCGTCCGGCGCCGGCGTCCCACCTCGGCCGCAATGATCAGCCGCTCCGTCCCCGAGGCCCCGTTCACGGAGAACGCCACGCAGCAGCCGCCGTGGAGCGCCGGATGACTCTGCTCCACCGTCTGCTCGATATCTTGCGGATAATAATTCCGTCCGGCGATGATGATCAGGTCCTTGATTCGGCCGGTCACAAACAACTCGCCATCCTGGAGGAATCCGAGGTCCCCGGTGCGCAGAAAGGGACCTTCGCCGGTATCGGCCAGAGAGGCCCGGAACGTTTCGTCGGTCTCCGCGCGGCGGTTCCAGTAGCCCTGCGCGACACTGGGGCCGGCTACCCAGATCTCCCCCACCTGATCGGGCGGGCGCCGGGTCCGTCGCTCGGGATCCACGATCACGATGTGCTGGTCCGGAGGCGTCCGGCCGCAGCCCACCAGCGCCCGAGCTCCCGGGCTCCCGGCGGAAACAGGGACCACGCTGCGGTTCTCGACGATCGCGCCGCCGTCGACGACGCAAGTGACCGGCGCCGTCGCTTTCGAGCCGCCTGAAACCAACAGAGTGCCCTCGGCCAGCCCGTAGCAGGGATAGAACGCCTCCCGGCGAAAGCCGCAAGGCCCAAAGGTCGAGGCGAATTCGTCCAGAGTCTCCGGCGCGACCGACTCGGCGCCGTTGAAGGCCACATCCCAACTGCTCAGATCGAGCTTCGACCGCTGCTCCGCGGTAATCCGGCGAATGCAAAGGTCATAAGCAAAATTCGGGCCGCCGCTGGTGGTGGCCCTGTAGCGGGAGATCGCCTCCAGCCAGCGCAAGGGCCGGTGCAAGAAAGCAATCGGCGAGAGCAGAACAACCGGGAAACCGGCATAAAGCGGCTGCAGGATGCCCCCGATCAGGCCCATATCGTGGTAGGGGGGCAGCCAGATCACGCCCCGGCTGTCGGGGGAATGCTCGAAATGCCGCGAGATCAGCTCCGAATTGTGCAAGAGGTTCCCATGCGTGAGCATCACGCCCCTGGGATCGGCCGTCGAGCCGGAAGTGTATTGCAGGAACGCCAGCGCCTGGCCGTCGAGCGGGACTTCGGTGAACTCCTCCTCCGTCCGGCCCTGCAAATTGTCGGTGGCCAGCCATCGCGTTGTACGGCACTCCGGGACCGTCGCGAAGAGGCGCTCCAGCAATGGCAGCATCGAAGACGTGGTCAGCGCGAGCGAGGGCTCCGCGTCCCTGACGATGGCCCGAAACCGGTCGAGCGCCCGGTCCGCACGGCCCGGTTGGGGCGGATAGGAAGGCAGGGCGACCACCCCGGCGTACAAACATCCGAAGAACGCGGCAACGAACTCCAGCCCCGGCGGGTACACCAGCAAAGCGCGGTCGCCGGCGCCGGCGTACCTTTGGAGCAGCGCGCCGATCGCGCGCGATTGCCGGTCCAGCTCCGCGTAGCTCAGGCGGTCCTTTTCGTCTTCCCCGTCGGCCAGAAAACTGAAGCCCTGGCTGTCCGGCTGATCGGCCGCCCTTCGGCGCAGTAACTCGACCAGCGTACCGTATGCCGGGCGGCGCCGGGGCGCCGCGGCGGCGCCTGCGCTCCCGGAGATGGCCTCCCTCGCAATCTGCAGATCGGACACGAGAATAAGTATATAGTACGCGGGGCGGCGGGGCAGCCCCGGCCGGCCGCGACGCTCTATCGTGTGACCGCGTTCGCTCCGGCGGCCCACGACAGGACCCCCCGGGCAAACCTCTTTGCGCACGGCAAACGATGGGCAGCTTCGATCGTCGCCGCGCTCACTCCAACTTCAGAATGCCGAACGCCTCCGGCACATGGAACGTCTTTTGCCCCGTGGGGCGCCAGGCCGTGAAGGTCTTGTTGGGGTCGCGGCCGGAGATGCGATAGAGGCCGGCGCGGAGCTCGGCGCCTCGGCGCGGTATGAAGGCTTCCAACGCCTTCATGGGGATGCGCATTTCTCCGTACCAGATCTTGCGGCCGGCGTCGATCCGGCCGCGCACTTCGTAGCCCGAGTTCCAATCCCCGCCAAGCCGGTTTTGCGGGTGGTCGCGGTCGACGTCCAGATCGACCCACTCGCTCTGCGGGGACACCTGGAGTTCCCGGTAGTGGCCGATGTGGCCGGGCTCGGAGCCGAGGAAGGCCTCAGCCACGTCCCAATTCCACAGCCGCGGCGTCTCGGTGGTAGTGGATGGATTCGGCTTCAGATTCAGCCCGTCGTAGGGGCACGTATAAAGGAGGTAGAGATAGTTCTCGGTCCAGCGGGAGCGAATCTCGGTCGGCGGGCCTGGGATGCGCTCGCCGAGGTAGTTCATCTCGGCGCGCACACCGGTCACGTCGCGCCAGTTCGCGGAAGCGGGATCGGCCGTGAGCGGGAAGTCGCGCTCGGCGTGGCGGCTCACAAGCACGGCTCGCTCCGGGGCGCTCTTGAGTTCCCCGGCCGTCTGTGGGCCCTTTGCCCACCACACGCCCGGCAACGCCAGGACTGCGGCAACCAAGCGGAGTGTCACAAGCGAATCTCCCGATGCTGGATTTTCCCGTGGTCATAGACGCCCAGCCCAAGCCCGGCGTCGCACTCGATGTGCCCGGGCTCGCGGATGAAGCGGGTGACGTTGGGATCGTCC
>JBGOUJ010000663.1:0-4188 GCA_041477005.1 Terriglobia bacterium
GGGCTGCATTTTTGGATTTGGCGGATTCATCGGGACGGTGGCGTGGCTCGACGTGGTCAACGGGGCCCTTTGGGCTCCGCTCGTTTTCCTCTACCTCTTTCGCGCGCTGCGGGGGGAACGCCCAGCGGCGAGCGCGGCGCTCGCGGGATTCTGGCTGGGCATCGCATGGCTCTCCGGACACCATGAGATCCCCCTGCTCACTTCCTTCGCGGTGTTGGGAGTTTGGGTCTACGCGATCTTCCGGGAGGGGCGTCCGTTCCGGTCGCGGCTGCGTCTGGCCGTGCTCACCGTGGCTGTGGCGGGGCTGATCTCCGCCGTGCAACTGATCCCGACCTACGAGTTCGGACGCATTTCCAAGCGCTGGGTCGGAGCCGATCAGCCGGTGGGGTGGACGGATCGGATCCCTTACACCGTGCCGACGATCTATTCCATGCCCGTGGGGGGCTTGCTGGGCATAATTCTGCCCGGACGGAGCACCAACGCCGATTTCAGCCCGTTCCTGGGCGTGGTGGCGTGCAGCCTGGCCGCGCTCGGCGTCCTGGGCGCGTGGCGGGAGACCCGGGTGCGGTGGATGGCATTGATGGCGGCGGCCGCGGCGGCGTACTCCCTGGGTGCGTTCACGCCGCTCTATGGAGTGCTCGTGTCCACTGTGCCGATGCTCTCGCGGGCGCGATATCCGGTCCGCGGCATTCATCTTTTGGGCTTTTGCCTTGCCGTGCTGGCCGCCTACGGAGCGGACATTGTACTGGAGGGAGGTTCTCCGCGGTGGACGCGCCGGATCCGCCTGGGGCTCCTAGGATTCGGTGGCCTGATTCTCGCCTCCGCGGTCGTCTTCGCCGCCGGCCACAAGCCGGACCTCACCGACGGCGTGCTCCTGACGGGCCTGGTGGCCTGCGGCGCCGCCGGCCTGATCCTGGCATCCCAGAGCGGAGCGCTGGCGCGTAGGGCCACCTTCGCCGGCCTGCTCGCCCTTACATTGACCGAGCTGTACTTCGTGGGAACCGCCAACTACTCCAACCGCTACAACAAAGACCAATTCCGGTTCGTCAGATCCTTGACCGGAAACAAAGACATCGTGAACTTTCTCCGCAACGAGCAGCTCCAGCGCGGCCCGCTGCGGGTCAACGTCAGCGACGCCGATATCCCCATGAACTTCGGCGACTGGCACGGTTTCGACATGCTGCAAGGCTACGTCGCCGGCGTGACGTCGAACCTGCTGGGTCACGAGTTCCACACCAAGCGCACCCAAAGCCTGTTCGGCGTGACGCACTGGGTGGCCCGGAACGCCGAGCGGCCGGATCAGCAGGAAGTTTTCACCGGGGAGACCGGGGTCAAGGTTTGGCGCAACCCCGATCCGATGCCGCGCGCCTGGGTCGTCCACGAAGCGGTAACGGCAGCGCACGAGGGTGAGCTGGCCCGGCGGATTCAGGACGACACCCTCGACTTCCACCGCACGGTCCTCCTTCTGGGCGAGTCGCCCCGCCTCGATTCGTGCGCAGGCGAGGACCAGGTGCGTCTCCTCCGTCACCTTACCGACCGCGTCGTGATCTCCGCCAAGCTGCCGTGCCGTGGCATGGTGATCCTGGCGGAAACGAACTTTCCCGGCTGGCGGGCAACGGTGGACGGCAAGCCGACCCGGCTGTGGGAAGCTTACGGATCACTCCGGGGCGCAGTGGTGGAGGGCGGCGAACACACCGTCGAGTTCCGCTATCGCCCGTTGTCGGTGTACCTGGGAGCGGCACTGACGGGTCTCGGCCTTCTGCTAACGGTGTGGTTGGTCAGGCGCTCCTGAAAAGACGGGAATCCGCCGCCGACAGTGCCAAGACCGCCGGAAAATCCTTAGGATTCCCATGTACCCTGGGCGGGCTGGATGCGCTGCGCGAACGAGTTGCTGCAGGAGACCTAGATGAAACCGGCTATGGAGCGGCTTGACGTCACCACCGACGAACTGGATGCATTGCTGGAGGGAGTGCGGGAACCACTGGGCGAAGCCGGGTACCAGAGGCTGAAAGCCGCGATCCACACTCTGGGCTACGTGACTGAGTTGCTGGAGAATCAGGAAGCGACGCTGGCCTCGTTACGCCGGTTGTTGTGTCACGCCGCTACTTCGCCAGATCCACCCAGGGGTCTCGCTGGCCTTAGCGTCCGGAAAGCATGTTTATCGCACAGCCTGGTCACTCCGACTCCGTTCCGGACGCTGGTCTCC
Organism: Terriglobia bacterium; assembly: GCA_041477005.1. Classification (GTDB taxonomy): domain Bacteria; phylum Acidobacteriota; class Terriglobia; order Bryobacterales; family JACQDG01; genus JBGOUJ01. Next base: position 2,207 of record JBGOUJ010000663.1, read on the forward strand.
GGGGGCGCCCGGCGCCAGCGCGATGTCGATTTCGGGCAATCCGGCGGACGGCGACATTCTCAATGGGTCCCGGAGGCGTGCGCTCGGTCGGCGACTGACCGGGACCACAGCCACGCCAAGCCCGCCTGGACGGTCGATATGAATCAGAGTCTCAACCCTTTTGAAATAGTATCACAGGCTCGTCGCAAGCTCAATAGCAAGGGACGCGTCCGCGCCTTGCTCATGCGATTCAACGGCCCGGAAATGCTCAGTGCCGCCACAATGCGTCCGTTGGGTCCGGTGATGGCTGAAGCAATACATCGTCCGTCCAGTTCTTGCTCTTGGTCGTCTACAGCATAGCCTTGGTTGCGCACCAGTCGGATTTCGGCGAGCAGCGCGGTTTCGTTGACTATCGTATTTTGGGTAATCCGGGGCAACCCTTTCACACGGACAATACGGATGATCTCCTTTTCTGCCATGCCTGCCAGGAGCACCTTGCCGAGGGCGGTAGAATGCAGAGTACGCCGGTTGCCTTTCTTCGATGTCATGCGGACGGCCTGGGGGCTTTCGACTGTCTCGATAACAAGCACCTCTGCTGCGTCCAGCACGCCGAGGTTTACTGTCTCTTTGCAAGATGTAACGAGTCGTTCCATTACGGGCCTTGCCACTTCGACCAAGGCCTGGTCGATCGGCACTGCCCCAGACTCGTACAGCTTGCGAGACAGCCGATAGGCCCCCGCGGGCTCCCGATACAGATAACCCCGGGATTCCAGCGTAGCCAGGATCCGATAGACCGTCGGCTTGGGAAGGCTCACGTCACGAGAGACGTCCGCTAGGCCCGCGCCCGACGGGCGGCGGCGGAGAGCCTCCAGTATATTTAGCGTTTTGTGGAGCACCCGGACCCCGGGCGCGGCGGAGGGAATGCGGCTCATCGTTCCACATTGTAAATCATTCTTGGGCGTCAGGGAATTTCTGATTGACATTATCTTGGGGCCGAGCTATAAAGGGTTGCACCATGAGAATTTCCTGGTTTCACATCGTGAAATACTGTTGGAGGTACAATGCGGCAACAGAAAATCGGTCTGATAGGCCTTGGGGCGATCGGCCAGGTATATGCCGGCCATCTTCTAAGAGCCAACCGGCATCTCGTCGTCTACGACAAGGCGTCGTTGAGGCTACAGATGGTCGAACAACAGGGTGTCATTCCCGCGACGTCTGGCCGCGCGCTGGGATCGCAGTCGGAGATCATTGTCCTAGCACTCCCGTCACCAGAGGCTGTAGAGGAGGCCCTTCTCGGAGCCGAAGGTGTCCTGGAAGGAGCTAAGGCCGGGACTCTCATCCTGGACCTCAGCACAATCGATCCTGATACGTGTGTAAGGATGTATGGAGCGGCAAAGGAACAAGAAGTGAGCTACCTAGATGCGCCGGTCAGCGGGGGGGCACCCGGAGGTGCGGGGACGAATGGGGCGAGAAACGCGACCATTTCATTTATGGTCGGTGGTGATGAAGACGCCTTCGAGCGGGCAAAGCCAGTCATGGAGGTCCTCGGCAAGAGGTTCTTCTATCTTGGTCCCTCAGGGTCTGGCAGCACTGCCAAACTCATTAGCAACCTCATCGCCGGACTCCATAACTTGGTTGCCGCCGAGGCTTTCGTGTTGGGCTCAGCCGCCGGCATATCCGCTGAGACGTTGCTGGAGGTTTTCGACGGCACTGACGCGAAGAGCTTCTGGTTGACAGAGTACTTCGCTCCTAGAATCTTGCGCGGTGACTTCGAGCCGGGTTTTAGCGTCGATCTACAGTACAAAGACCACCGTCTGGCGGGGGAACTGGGGATGAAACTCAAGGTTCCGCTGCTGTTCAACCAGCTTGCTGTTCAGGTGTACCAGATGCTCCGTGCACAAGGGCTCGGGCAGAAGGACGTTGTCGAAGCAGTCAATTTTTGGGGCAGGTTAGCAGGGACCGATCTTCACCGGCCTCCCCCACCGGGTTTGCCCCCTTCACGA
>JBGOUJ010000664.1:0-4188 GCA_041477005.1 Terriglobia bacterium
CATGCTAGCGTTTATCCGGCCTGAGAAGATTCCTTCCCTGCCTTTGGAGGTTGCCGTGCCTTTCTCTTTCCTAAACCTTGGCGCCAAACGTCGAGGGGGTCTTAACCGCCGCGAGCTGTTCCAGAGTGGTGGAGTGCTGGCCGCAACGGGTCTCTGGTCCCCAGGGGGGCCGCTGGCCGCCGCCCCGGCAGAGGCCTTGCGGCTCGGCTCTGACATTTACCAATCGATTGGCGTCCGGCCCCTCATCAACTGCCAGGGGGTAATCACGATCATCGGCGGCTCGCTGACTCTGCCTGAGGTGAAGCGCGCGATGGAGGAAGCATCGCGCCAATATGTGCATCTGGACGAGTTGGCCGAGGCGATCGGCGGACGCCTGGCAGAGCTGACCGGAGCCGAATGGGGCATGGTCTCCTCGGGCTGCGCGGCGGCCATGACGCATGCCACATCGGCCTGCATCACCGGTGGTGACCCCGAAAAGCTGCAGCGGCTCCCGAACCTCGCCGGCCTCAAGAACGAAGTCGTCGTCCCGCGATACTGCCGCAATGTGTACGACCACGCTGTTCGCATGGTGGGCGTAAGAATGGTCGAGGTTGAAAATAAGCAGGAGCTGGAAGCGGCCCTCGGCCCGCGGACCGCCATGATCTACATGTTCCAGCCCAACAAGGATTTCGGGCTGGAAGCAATCGCCCCGCTGGCGCGCCAAAAGGGCGTGCCGATTTTAGTGGACTGCGCCGCGGAGAGGCTGACCGTCCCCAACGAGCACTTGAAGCGCGGCGCTACGCTCGTAGCTTACAGCGGCGGCAAGCTGCTGCGAGGCCCCCAATGCGCCGGCCTGTTGCTGGGCCGCAAGGACCTCGTGAAGGCGGCGTGGTTCAACAGCGCCCCGCACCATGCCTTCGGCCGGCCCATGAAGGTCGGAAAAGAAGAGATGGTGGGCATGCTGGCGGCTGTCGAGATGTGGGTGAAGCGGGACCACGAGGCCGAGTGGAAGCAGTGGCAGTCCTGGGTGGAACACATAGCCGGCCGCGTGGGAAAAGTGCCTGGGGTAACCACGGAGATCGTGACGCCCGATACGCCGTCCCAGCCCTGCCCGCGCCTGCGCGTCCGTTGGGATGCCGCAAAGCTCGGAATCACCGGTGGCGAGCTGGAGAAATTGCTCTTGGAAGGCAATCCTCGCATCGCAATCCCGCCTGCGTCCGGCAACCGCCGCGAAGATGCGCCCGGTCTTATAACGATCCTGCCGGTGATGATGTCCCCAGGTGACGAGAAAGCGGTGGCGGAGCGCCTCTACGCGCTGCTTTCAAATCCGCCGAAGATTCAGGACCAGCCCCGGCCGAGCGGGCAGCCCGGTAACGTGGCCGGGCAATGGTCGGTTCACGTGGAGTTCGTCGCCGGCGATGCCAATCACAGCTTCTTCTTGGAGCAGAAAGGGAACGACCTCAGAGGCACGCACAAGGGAGAATTTCTCGCGGGAGATCTGCACGGCACGATTGAGGGCAACGAGATCCGCTTCCGTAGCTCGCTTAAATACGAAGGGAGCTACCTCAATTACCAGTTCACCGGGATCGTGGATGGGGATGCCATGCAGGGCGCCGTCGGCGAAATGAGCACGATCACGGCGGGCGAGTACGGCCAGGCCCGCTGGAGCGCACAGCGGCATCACTACACGGAGCCAGGCGGACCATCTTTGAACCGGCCGCAGAAGGTTTGATCCGCCCCGGAACAATCCCCGGGGTGGAAGACCGAACCTGGGTGCAGATCTGCACCCAAATTCCCCAAACAGTCGCGGCTCGGAACAAATCTGCGCCTCGCCCCTTCCAGACTGAATGCGGGGCATTGAACAAACGCCTCTCTCCGCGCTAACGTTGCAGGGAGGAGCGACGATGCCCAAAAACTTCAAAGACCTCTCGGAGCGCGAAATGCTGGCGCTCGCCATTGCCCTTGAGGAAGAGGACGGCCGCATCTACGGCGACTTTGCCGACGGACTGCGCGAAACCTATCCTGGCTCAGCCAAGATTTTCGAGGAGATGCAAGCCGAAGAGTCCCAGCACCGCGCCAGCCTGATCGAGACCTACTCCCGGCGCTTCGGCGAGCATATTCCGCTGATCCGCCGCCAGGATGTAAAAGGCTTCGTGCAGCGCCGCCCGGTCTGGCTGGTCCGCCCGCTGGGGCTCAACGTAGCGAGGAAGCAGGTGGAGATCATGGAGCTCGAAACCCGCCGCTTCTACGAGCGCGCCCTCCAGCGGATCAGCGACGCCTCGACCCGCAAGCTCCTGGGCGACCTGGCTGAAGCCGAGCGCAAGCACTACGCCACCGCAGAATCGCTCGAAGAGAAACACCTCACGCCCGAGGTCAAGGAAGCGGAGGAGACCTCGCATCGCCGGCTGTTCCTGCTCGAGATCGTCCAGCCGGGCCTAGTGGGTCTGATGGACGGCTCGGTCTCCACGCTCGCCCCGGTGTTCGCCGCGGCCTTCGCCACCCGAAACAGTTGGGATGCTTTCCTGGTGGGCCTGGCGGCCTCGATCGGGGCCGGCATCTCGATGGGCTTCGCCGAAGCGCTCTCGGACGACGGCTCGCTGACCGGCCGCGGGAAGCCCTTGATCCGCGGCGTGGCCTCCGGCCTGATGACCACCACCGGCGGCATCGGCCACACACTGCCCTACCTCATCTCGGACTTCCGCATCGCCACCACGGCCGCGGTCGTCATTGTGGCAATCGAGCTGGCTGTTATCAGCTACATCCGGCACCGCTACATGGATACCCCTTTCCTCCAGGCAGCGTTCCAGGTCGGGGTCGGGGGAGTGCTGGTGTTCCTGACCGGGATCGTGATTGGCAGCTCGTAGCAGCCCGTGGCGAAACTCGCGAGCACCACCCCCGGATGTCCCGAAGCTCCAGGGCGGCTCTTTCCTTTCAGCGACTTAACTTGGCTGCAAATTTGCAGCCGGGTTGGTGCGACCGTTCCCAGTCAATTTCGCAACGCGCTGCTAGGGTCGGGCTTGTCGGGGGCGGGATTCAGCTCGCTTTCAGTTGCACCAGCCGGCCGGCCGCCTGCTTTTGCGACGTGAACGACAGTACGTCCATCGGGCACACGCTCACGCAGATGCCGCAGCCGATGCAGCAGCTATTGCCGTTGTTCAGCTCCTCCTGCTTCAGCGCGAAGCTCATCACGTCGATGCCCACCTGGCAGTTGCGGCTGCACTCCCCGCAAGTAATGCATTTCTCGTTGGCGTGAATGGCGAAGCGGCTCACCCGAAAGCGGGTGTAGAGCGAGCTGCATAGCTCCATCATCTTGGCCAGCGGGCACCAGTACCGGCACCAGACCTTGCCGCCGAAAAACGGATAGAGCGTCACCGGCAGAATGCCTACCAGCCAGACGTCAGCCACGTAGTGATACCATTTCAGCCCCGCGGCGGCCGGATCGCGAAGAAAATCCACCGCGTCCCGCAGCAGCATCATGGCCGTGACGGCCACCGCCGCCCCCAGCACGATCCAGTTCATCCTTTCCCAACTGATGCTGTTCTTACCCTTGGGCGCCAGGTGCCGCCAGCGGTCGCCGAGCGTTTCCGCGAGGCCCCCGCATCCGCAGATCCAGGAGCAGTAGCGCTTTCCGTTGAAGAGGACCAGGACGGGAATAATCACGAAGCTCAGGATCACGCCCCAAACAATCCAAATCTCGTGAGGACTTCCGAAAAACGTGTAGAAAAACAGCGGCCACGCATAGACCAGACCGTAGGCCCGCCAGGTCTGCTGGGCAAAGGTTGGATCGTGCGCCAGGCGGCTGCCGACCCATTGATACTCGACCGCCCAGCGAAACAGAAACTCAGGGACCAGGAAAAAGAAGATCCACTGAAAGCTCAACAGGCTGACGTAGCGCCAGATCTGGAAGCGGTCCTTGCGATCCAGTCCCCACCGCTTCATCGCCTGGATGCCGAAGATCGTCATCACGATCGTATAGAGCACTGTGTACCAGAACGACCATGGACGATTGAGCAGCGAAAGCGTCTTGTATCCCCAGCCCTGGTAAGGCCAGAATTCGGCGTTTTCACCTTGCTTGACGCCGTAGATGGAGTAGGAGACGAGAAACGACAGGCCGAGCCAGGCGAAGCGGCTGCCTCGAATGCCCGAAAAGACCAGGACGCCGAGGGCGGCGAGCGCCACGAGCGCCCCGCCCGCTCGAAGCCCCGCGAG
>JBGOUJ010000665.1:0-4176 GCA_041477005.1 Terriglobia bacterium
CCTTCTCGGATCCCCGCCCAGCAGACCCCCGCCATGGGAATGCTCGAGCCAGCAGAAGGGGCAGGCCGGGATATGCCAGGAGAACTGAATCCGATCCCGCACCACCAGGTACGCCGGTGCTTCCACGTCCCTCTCCGGCAGGTGAGCCGATTCCGCGAGCGGAGCCAAGGGCGCGGCCGTCACTTCGTGCGCTCCCAATAGACGCGCTCCGCTACCTCGGGCGGAATTCGGAGGGTTACATAGCTCCGCTTTCCCCGGCCAGCGACCGGGCGCCCGATCCGTAAAACGCCTGGCTCATCCAAAAACAGCCGGCGGATGGTTGTCTCATCGAGCTGCCACGCCTGGGCAAGCTCCGCCGGCGTCAGATGTCGGTCTAGAATCGGCAAGGAAAGAACCTGCGAAGCAAATCAGGAGCGCTGGCGTGATTCCAGCAGGGCCGCCAGCCGCGCGAAGAAGTCGACACCCGCGGCGAGGTAGTCAACCAGGATCACGTGGCGATATCCATGCTCACGCATCCTGGTGCGCAAGCCCTGTTCCGTCATGCTGGGGCTGATCTCGGTGAGCAGGTACCGCTTAGAGTCGAACTTCGGGTCAACATAACTTCCGCCGTCGTCGCCCCCCAGGCGGGCAACAATCGCCACTAGGCCGAAAATGCTCTCTTCATCAGTGGATGCCCCCATTGCGGCCAGGAATTCCTGGTTTTCGCGCACCTGTTCTCGGCTCTCATCCAGAACCGCCTTCGCCGACTCTCGCTTCTCTGGCGGCAAGGTTTCGAGGTATTCCTCATCAGTCAAAGGCTCTATTTTTTCATCCGGCGATAAGCCAGCCTCGGCGGCGTCGTGACGGCGTTGGAGATCGGATGGACTCAGCCCATCTCGGAGAGCGGCCTGCGCTTCGGTCGGAGTCAGGCGGCCAAGAAGCCCGCCCCCGACAAGGGCCGCAATCGGGCTGCCGCCAATCGCAGCCGGCGAGGACAGCAGAAAGCACAGTCTCCGCGCCAGGGGCGCGGCGTCTTCGAGCTGAATCCCAGCATCGGCCAACACTCGGACCATCGTCAGCAGCTTCGCCGATTGAAGGCCATACCGGCTTTCCGGGCGCCCTGTTCGCTTCCGATCGCCTTCCGTGTCGCGCTGCCCTTCAGGATGGATCGAAGCTGGCAACCATCCGCGTTTCCGCCAAACCTTGAAACGGTCATTCGTCAAACCCGATACGTCCAGCATCTCGCTCCGGGAGAGGCCGTCCGAAAACAGCTCTTCCAGCTCCGCAATCTTCGGCTCAATTTCCATCGGTTTCAGCCTTTACCTTTTGGGCGCACAGGTGCCTGCGCCGAAGTTGGGCCATAGACGGCCGGAGCTTCTCCGGATGCTTAGGCATGACAGGCACATGCCGCTGCTCGGCGACCGTCAGAACCCTGTTGAGGGTCGCATAGACGGCCGCTGCTGCCGTCCGCAGCACTTCGTTCGCCGGGTGGTCGTTCAGTCGAAACTGATCCAAAGAGATGAAGTAGCCGCGACCAGTCCGGGCATAGTGTTCAGCTTCCCGGCGGCGCATTCGGTTAGGCCCGTTCACGACGTGATTCACGACATGCACGTAGCGCGATTTGCTCGGGGGGATAGTCGCCCCAGAGAGTGGGCTTTCAGGTGCGGTCCTCAAGGTGTAATGGCTTGCTTCTTCACGGCAAGATCATTATAGGGACAGTTGTCCCTAAAAGTCAACAGGATTTTGCCGAAAAACTTTGACGGGAATGCCCCGCTATGCCTCAGTAATAAAAAGGCACTGTAGCAGAAACGTAGCAACTCCCCACATTTTGTGCATTTCTGGCATTTCTATCTCTTTTAAAATCAGTAACTTGATGATTCCAGGAAGGCACTCGGGGTTCAACTCCCCCCGTTCGCACCAAATAAACCCCTGTAGAATCATTGGATTACAGCCTCATTTTCCCCGCGTGCCATATACGTGGCGAAGGCTCGCTGTTCCGCGAGAACGCCGCCGCGCGATTAGGGCTGTGACGGGTTCTGGGTTCCGATAAGCTTCCGTTATCGGAACTCAGACTCGCGCCCGGAAAAGGTGGTTTTCCACGCCCGTCTCGGCAGGCGGGCACGCTAGTTGGTATTGTTCCCGGCTACCGCAGTGATCCACACCTTACTTACAAGATTATACGTCAGCTCCCCGTCCAAAACCCCTCGGCGCCAGCACCCTTGGGGCAAGCAGTCTTGCTGACGAGGCTTCCCCGGCAAGGCCGGCTACCGCTTCTTATGGGCTTTCTTGACGGCTTTGGCTTTTGCGTGGTGCACAGGCGCAAGAGCCGGGGGCGGCGGCAGAGGCAGATCGGAGTTGAAAGTGTCAACTATGGCCTTCCACTTGCCGTCAGCCTGCTTGCGGTACACGGTCACGAACTTGCCTTTGTCATTGATCGGGGCGCCCTTCGGATCGTTCATGGTCATCGAGTACGTGCCGTAGGAATATCCGATGTCGCCGCTGCGAGCAACTTCGACCTTGGACGCCTGGAAGGTCAGCGAAAAGCCGGGCGCTTCGAACATCGGCCTAAGCGTCGCGCGGGTGGTCCCTTTGCTCGTGCTGATCGGGGCATTGGGTGGAAGAACCGCGGCATCGTCGGCGTAAAAGGAAACAAAGGCATCGACGTCTTTTGCTGCTGCTTTGCTCCACTGGGCCTCGGTATCGCGGATGGCGCGCCCATCGGCCGCCCGCGTATCGGGAGTCCCGATAGAGCATCCCCACGACAGAATCATCATCGCGGTAATCATGAATGCAACAGCCGGTTGCGACCGAAGTAACCCTTTCATAGAGGACCTCCTCGTCCTGGGACACAATATCCCGGTCCGGCATCATCTTGTCAAGCTAGAACTTTACGCGCTCGCGATGAGCAGGCCTTGGTCGGACTTCGGATGGTTCCCCCACGGCCGGCCCAGCACCAGTTGCTGATACAGGCCCCAGCCGAACAACAGCAGGAGGCCGAGCAGCAACGCCCACAACCACTTCTGACGAAATTTCTGCACTTCGCGAAAGTAAGCCATAACGGATCTTCAGCGCCGGGTCGATTTCATCTCGAGGGCGAGCTGCAGGTCGCTTTGCGCCTCGCGGTCGTCAGGGCGGAGGCGCAGCGCCTCGCGAAACTGCTCGATGGCGGCGTCCACCTGACCCTTTTCCCCGAGCGCCACCCCGAGACTGAGATGGGCCTGGGCCAGGCTGGGGTTGAGCTGAATCACGCGGCGGTATTCGGCGATGGCCGCGTCTCGCTTGCCCTGCGCGTGCAGGGTGCGGCCCAGGTTATAGCGCGCTTCGGCGTAATTGGGATCGAGCTGGACGGCGCGCTCGAAGCGCCCGATCGCCAAATCGAGCCGGCCCTGCAGGCCCAGAGCCTTTCCCAGATTGTTGTAGGCGCTCGGGAAAGCAGGGTCGGCTTGGAGCGCCGCCTCGATCTCGGTTTGCGCTTCCCCCAGGCGGCCCTGCCCGGCATACAGATTGCCGAGGTTGTCGTGAGCCTCGGCGTTTATGGGCCGCGCCCGGATGGCGCTCTGAAACTCGTCCGTGGCCCGCTGGACTTCGCCCGTCCGAGCCAGCAGCGCGGCCAGATTGTTGTGGGCTTCGGGAAGATTCGGATCTCCCCGGAGCGCCTGCTCATATTGCTCCCGCGCCCCCTGGGCGTCGCCGAACTGGTCGAGCGCGCGGCCGAGGTTGTAGTGAAGCTTCGGCAAGCCCGGATCGATCTGAAGGGCCTTCCGGTAGGCGTCGGCCGCCGCGCGTGGATTGCGCTCAGCCGTATAGGCCGCAGCCAGCTCGATTTGAGCTTCGAGCGGAGCCGCCTTGCCGGCGGCGGCGATGCCCTTCTCGAGCACGGAGATGCCGCGGGCACGGTCCGCGCCGTCCATCGCCAGGGCGATGCCCGCGTAGAGGTCCCGCTCCGGCTGGGCGAGTTGGGGCGGGTCATAGAGCACCACGTCGCCGTGATAGGCGACGTCTTTCTCCTGGAGCGGCGCCAGCAGATCGCGAGCCGGCTTCCGGCGCTGGATGAAGTGGTCGGTCATGACGACGTGGACCACGTCGTCGGTCCGGCGCTGCGGCATGTGACAAGAAATGCAGTTGCTGGCGGCAAGATCCGGGTGGGGCACGGCGACTTGCGAGTGGCAGCTCCGGCAGCGCTCGCGGAACTGGGCG
>JBGOUJ010000666.1:0-4167 GCA_041477005.1 Terriglobia bacterium
CCCACAGGCCTACCGCGGTCAAAACCAAGACCGCTACCATAACGCAGATCTTCACTTTCATATCCGAAACCTCCTGCTTCAGCCTGGACTTGCCCGTTCTGGCTTTCCTGGCAGGGAGTATACCTCAATCCGCCTCTCCTGGAGACCCTGGAGCGCATTTTTTTATGTACCGGGCGTGCCTCGCACATAACCTCGCTGGAACTTGGCATCTTGGCGAGCGATACAGCCAGGGTGTCGATGACCGCGAGCGCGGTCACTAACCAGAAACTGGACGTAGGTGATGGTAGATCAGGATGGAACGTCAGGCTGCTCGCGCCTGGCTCTCGTCTCGGCGCTTAGCCGCGCGTCCCCGCCAGAGCCTTACTCGCTGCGGCCTCGGATTTCTTGGCATTCTCCAGGAACTCGGCCGCCGTCGCGCGGCTGTACCTGTGGTCCGCCAGCTTCGCCAGCAAGGCCGGCGGTATGGTCACCACGTGGGCCCCGGCGCAAGCGGCCTTTTGGACATCGAGCGGCTGCCGGATCGAGCCGACCAGCACCTTGGCCGGCGACTGCCAGCGGTCGAGCCATTGCCGCAGGCTTTCGACGATCGGAAACGGGTCGTTGCCTTCGTCTCCCATGCGGCCGGCGAACACGCTCAGATAGGTAGCCCCTGCTTTCGCCGCCAGCATCGCCTGGCCGAAGGAGAGAATCGCCGTGCAGTTCACGCGGATCCCCTCGCCCTGCAGTCGAGCGATAACCGCGAAACACGGCTCGCCGGTGGTGTTCAGCACGGGGATTTTCACCACGATGTTCGGCGCCCAGCGCGCATATTCGCGGCCCTGCCGCACCATCTCTTCGGGATCGTCGGTCGTCACCTCGACGCTGACCGGCAGCCCATCCATCACCCGGGCCAGCTCCCGGGCAGCCGACTCCAGATCGTGATATCCCGCCTGGAACAAGATCGAGGGGTTGGTTGTAATCCCGTCAATAATCCGCTGCTGCTTCCAGCGAACGATCTCGGAGATCGAGGCCGTGTCGAGAAAGATCTCCATGGGGCGATCATACACTATTTCGGCGCTCTCGTCGCTGTCCCGGATCGATCCAGATGTTTGACCGGGAGGTTTTCGCGTTACCATAAACGTTGCTCCCCGTTAGCAGGATGGCCCCGGCGATCTCGATCGTGATTCCGACCAAGAACGCTGGCGAGGAGTTTCGCCATACCCTGCAGGCCATCCGCGAGCAGGAGGGCCCGCCGCCGGAGCTGGTGGTGGTGGATTCGGCCTCGACCGATGGGACGCCCGAGCTGGCCGGCCGATATGGCGCCCGCACCATCTCTATCGCTGCCTCTTCCTTCAACCACGGCGGGACGCGCAACCTTGGCATCCGGGAAAGCTCCGGCGACTTGTGTATATTGCTGGTCCAAGATGCGGTGCCCAGCCACCGCGAGTGGCTGACGAACCTCGTTTCTCCTTTTTCCGATGCACGGGTGGTCGGTGTGAGCGGCCGGCAGGAGCCGAGGCCCGATGCTGATCCGTTTGGCAGGTGGGAAGTGGAGTGGGCCAACCGCTTCATGGGAGAAAGGCCTCTCGTTCGGGAAGTGGAAAAATGGGACGATTTCCTGGCTTTGAGCCTCCACGAGCGGCTTCAATTGGCATGGTTTAACAACGTCTGTTCCGCCGTGCGGCGAGATTTCTGGGAAAGACAGCCTTTTCGATCTGTTGCTTTCGCGGAGGATCTGGATTGGTCGGTCCGGGCCCTGGCGGCGGGACGCCGTATCGCCTACAATCCATCCGCTCGCGTAATCCACTCGCACAACCGGCCGGCGGCCTACAACCTGAACCGGACTTACGTCGGCTATAAGATTGTGCCCACCCTGGTGCAGACGCCTTTTGGCGACCCCGGTGTTTACACCGACGCTGAATTCTTCTTCCAGATCGGTTCTCTTTGCGGAGAAGTGGAGTCCCTGCTGCGTGCCCAGATGGCAGGCTCACCGCGACGCTGGGCTTTCCGCGAGCTTTGGACGTCCGTGCGGGACCTGGGGTGTTCCTTTCTTGCCGCCACGGGGTTTCGCCGCCCGCGGCTGGGCGGCCGGCAAACCGTGCTGGGACAGGGCTTTTATGATCTGCTAGAGGAACTCCGGACGGTCGAGCCCGTTTGCGATCCGCCGGTCCACGTTCACATTTTGGTGCAGGCCCTGGCGCGCGCCATCGGGGTTTTCGCCGCTTGTTACTACAATTGGTGCGAAGCCAACGGAGTTGTATCCGCCGAACTGCGCCGTCTCGACGCGATCCTCTCGGAGGGCGTATGAGCCTGTCGGACTCTTCGCAGCTCTCGGAGTTGTATCGCATTCTTTCTGTTCATCCGCGCTTTCGGGTGATCCGGCAGGGAGAGGAAGACGCCAAGCCTTTCCGCGCCGGGGGTCTGATCAAGGAAGCCCGCCTGGCGCGCTTTGGCGCCGAATTCGAAGGGGAGCTGACCCTGCTGGCGTTCGGTCGTGAGCAGAAAACTTCCGCCGAGCTTGTATTCGATTTCCAGTGGTACGCTCCCCGGATCGAGACCGGCTGGCGTGTTTTCTTTCATTTCTTGAACGCGCAGGAAGAAATCTCCTTCCAGGGAGACTACAACATGCGGGATGCTCCTTTGGACGCCTGGGGCTTCCGGTATTTCCGCCGGACGGTCGATGCGCCTCGGCACACGCCCAGCGGCGACTATCGGATGCGGCTGGGTGTGTGGCTGCCCGAAGAGGGCCGGCATCTGAAGCTGACCCGGCATCGTGGGTGTCCTCGCGAGGCCCCCGGTTGGTGCCAGAACGCGGTCTTGCTGGGATCGGTTACCGTTACCGCCAGCTAAACAGCACGCCCGACGTCTCTGCGCACCAGCCGTCATTTGGCCGGGTGTTTATTCTGACTTCCGGCTCCTGACTTCTGTCTTCCTGTCTAACGGTGCAGAGTATGCTCCGCCGCCGGCGGCCTCGCGGCGCTGTCCAACAGGGCTACATCCGCGTCGACCATTTCCTGCACCAGCTCCTCGAAGGTCACTTGGGGCGACCAGCCCAAGACCCGCCGCGCCTTTTCCGCATTGCCGCAGAGGTGGTAAGTCTCCGACGGCCGGAACAGTTCCGGATCGACGGTGACATACTGGCGGTAATCCAGTCCGAGGCAGCAGAAGGCCGTTTCCAGGAACTCGCGCACCGAGTGTGGCGTGCCGGTCGCAATGACGTAATCGCCAGGCTCGTCCTGCTGCAGCATGAGCCACATAGCGCGCACGTACTCTCGGGCGTGGCCCCAATCGCGCACCGCCTCCAGATTGCCCAGCTTCAGGTCGTTCGCCAGACCCCTATAGACGCGTGCGGCCGTGGACGTGATCTTACGGGTGACGTATTCGTAGCCCCGGCGGGGCGATTCGTGGTTGAACGCAATCCCGCAGGAAGCGTGCAGGCCATAAGCCTCTCGATAATTCACCGTCAAATGATAGCCTGCTACCTTGGAAATCCCGTACGCCGCGCGGGGATGGAGCGGCGTGGCCTCGCTCTGCGGGGCCTCCTCGGCGCGCCCGAACATCTCGCTCGAACCAGCGAAGTAGAAGCGGCATGACGGCGCCAGCTCGCGCAAGGCGCTGAGCATGTAATGCGTCCCGTTTATGTTGGAGTTCAAGGTGGTGAACTCGTCGTCCAACGAGTAATTGACGAAGCTCTGGGCCGCCAGGTGATAGCACTCATCGGGCTGCACAGCTTGAATCACACGGGACAGGCTGGCATAACTCTCGAGCGAGGCCGAATGCAAGCAGACACGGGAACGGATGTGGGCGATGCGCCCCAGCAAATGGACCGGGTCCTCCAGCGCCACTCGGCGAACGATGCCGTGGACCTCATAGCCTTGTTCGAGCAGCAGTTCAGCCAGGTACGAGCCATCCTGGCCGGTGATGCCGGTGATCAACGCGTGTTTCATCCGGTGCGTTCGATTATAGCTGATCCGTCCGGAGTTCTTCGCAGACTCGTGGCGGTCGCGGGTGCGCCGACGCGGCGCACGCACCGTCGAAAGCCGCCCCTGCCCTTCGCCAAATGTTCGCCAAATCGGCGCTGCTGGAGCGGTTTTCATCCTTATGGATGGGCCGCAGGCCCATGGAAACACTCTTGCGTGCCGCGTCGAGACGAGTCTCGACCCGGCAGGCTGAAGCCCACGCCACGTC
>JBGOUJ010000667.1:0-4166 GCA_041477005.1 Terriglobia bacterium
AGTCACCTCCAAGAGATGTCGAATATTACTACGCGGGCAAACAGCCAATTCCCGCGACCGGACTCTCACCGGCAAGACAAGCAGCATTATGAGCTGCAAGCGGAGACGCGGAGTACGCAGGGATCTCTTGTTCTTGTTCTTACGGTAAGGTCGGAAGTCCACGTTAGCGTACTCATAAAATCATCCACTAAGCGGACGGTCGTTAAGCGAATATGCGAACCTGGAGGCAGTTTCCACATCCTGCGTGAGGACGGATGGCGGCTGGCACGGACCCCAACGCCTCCATTGCGCGCCGCCCAATCAGGCGCTTTACGGCTGGTGCTGTCCGGCGCCTACCCCACCTCTTCGTTCGCCCGGCGGAGGAGGGCGCGCATATAGGCGATGCTGTAGGCGTCGGCGATGCGCCGATTCGCGTCGCCGACGATTCCAGGATAATGGTCCGGGATCAGCGAGCCGGTACAGCGCACCTGGCGGAAGGCCTTCATCACCTGGTACATGTCCAGGTACCCGTCGTCCTGGAACGTCTCGTGAAAGCGCGGCAGCGGGGAGCTGACGTTGCGGAAGTGGACGGCAAAGATCTTGCCCCGGCCGCCGAAGTCCCGGATCATTCCGAAGACATCTTTGCCCATCTTGTCCCCTCCTTCCGACCAGGTGCCGACACAGAGCGTGAGTCCCCAGTATTTGCTGTGGCCGGCGATCTCGTCGGCGCGCTTGATGGCGTCGTAGTGGATGAAGAGTTTGGCCACGCCGTTCATCATCGGAACCGGAGGGTCGTCGGGGTGCAGCGCCAGCCGCACATCGGCCTTCTCGGCAACCGGGAGAACCGCCTTGATAAAGTAGGCATAGTTGGCCCACATATCATCGGCCAAGTACTGGCGCTCGAACCGCTGCTTTTCGACCTTGCTGAGGAAATCGTCCACGCTGAACTCGCGGACCCGGTAGCCGCGGGGCGAGTCGATCATGTTGGTGGTGTAAGTGTTGCCCGGGTGGAAATCAATCTTGGCGGAGAAGACGCCGAGGCGGCCGAGGTCGCGGAGGAAGGTCTGGAACTTTTCGATATCCTGGTCCCGGCCGGGCTGGCCAAGCTGGACCTTGAGCGAACGGTAGGCATTCATCATGCCGCAATGGATCTTGAGTCCATAGCGGGCGAGCCGCTCCTCGGTGCTCTTGAGGACCTCATAGGGGGCGTCGTCGCCGAAATCGACGTGGAGCCAGTGCAAGCCGATCTGCTTCAGGAAGAGCAGTTGGTCGTCGGTGGCGGACCGCAAGCTGATGAGGGTGGCGATCTTGGTGTTGTCCGGGTCGGATTCGTCCTTGCGCGGGCCGGCGGCAAGCGCTGCCCGTGGGGCGGTGGCAAGCGCCCGAGCGGCGCCAGCGGCCAGCGGCAGTTTGAGGAAGTCGCGGCGGGGGATTGCTTGAAATTTCGTGAGCTTCATGAGTGCCTCCAGGTTTCTTCCGCTGTTTTGCGATCCAGGCGTTGCCGGTTCATCCGGCTGAAGAAGGGCCGGTTGTCCCCGCTCTAACGCTGGACGCGCCCAACACCAGCAAACTGCCGAAACTCGTTTCGCGGACCGCTTGCCGGCGACCACGACTCCGTAAGTCTTCCGAGCCGCGACCCGTAAGGAAGCGGTTTCCCCAGCTTTTTTAGCAGCCGCCAACACAGACGATATCACTATAATACGCGCTGTGGCGGCCTTGCCCGGCTGCGGTTCTCCCCAACGGTGGTAAGCTTGACTCTTCAGTCCGCACAAGTTCCATGCGCCGCCGCGACTTCTTGAAGCAAGGAGCGATGCTGACCACTACTTCCGCTGCCCTGCGAGTCGGGGCCGCGGCCCAACCGCAGGAACGTTCAGCGCCTGGCAGCGGCAATTTCATCGACGCGCACGTCCACGTCTGGACGGATGATTTCCAACATTACCCACTGCCGCCGGGGCGCCAGCGCGCGGAGATGCGTCCGCCCAAATTCCTTCCCGAGGACATCCTCGGCCACGCACGCCCCGGCGGCGTCAACCGCATCGTGCTCATCCAGATGAGCTACTACCAGTTTGACAACTCCTACATGCTGGAGACGATCCGCCGGCAGCCCCAGGTCTTCAAGGGCATTGCCATTGTCGACTGGAAGAGCAAAGACCCGGACGTAAAGATGCGCGAGCTGGCCCACCAGGGCGTGCGCGGCTTCCGCATCTATCCGGCTGGGGCGCCACCGGCGTCGTGGCTCGATGGCGAGGGTTTCTCGAAGATGTTCCGGTGCGGGGCCCAGGAACGTCTGGCGATGTGCCCGCTCATCAATCCGGACGCCCTGGCCGCTGTCGGCCGGCAGTGCGAGAAATTTCCCGAGACGCCGGTCATCATCGATCACCTGGCCCGCATCGGCGCCGACGGGCCGATTACCGACTCCCACATCAAAGCGCTGTGCGATCTGAGCCGCCACCGCCAGGTTCGGGTGAAGGTCTCTGCTTTCTACGCCCTCGGCACGAAGAAGCCGCCCCATCTCGACCTAGCACCGCTCATCCGCCGCGTCTACGATGCCTTCGGACCGCAGCGGCTGATGTGGGCCTCGGACTGCCCGTTCCAGGTGGTGGACGAAACCTACGAGGACAGCATCTCGCTCGTCCGCGACCGCCTCGACTTCCTCTCTGCCGGCGACAAGGACTGGGTGCTGCGCCGCACCGCCGAGGAGTTCTTCTTTCGCTGACGCCGGAGGGCGCCCATGGCCGAAAAGGAGCAGTGGCGCGGCAAGATCGGCAAGCTCAGCCCGGAGGAAATGGCCGAGTTTCTATCGGGCAACCCCTTCTGCCGCCTCGGCTGCCTCGACGAAGACGGCTGGCCCTACGTCGTCCCGTGCTGGTTCGACCACAGCGACGGCGGCTTCTACATCATCCCCCGCGCCCGCTCGGCCTGGGCGCGCCACATCCAGCGCAACCCGCGCGTCTTTCTGTGTATTGATGATTCCACAACGCTCAATCGGCGGCTCCTGGTCAAAGGCGAGGCGTCGGTGCTCGAGGAGCCCAATCTCGGCGGCCGCTGGGTCGAAATCGCCCGCCGCATGTCGATCCGCTATCTCGGCGAGCACGGGCCGGATTACCTCGCGCCTACCTTGGCCGAGCCGCGCTGGCTGCTCTTCGTCCGGCCGCTGAAGATGACGACCTGGCAGGGCGTCGATTGGGCGCAGCGCTACAAGCACTCCGAGTGGTGAACCCATGAGCACATCAGACAAGATCAGCCGGCGGCGTTTTGTCGGGCAGGCCCCGGTGTTGGGGGCGGCGCTGGGGAGCGGGGCCGCCGCGGCGGCGAAGAAACCGTGGACGCCCGGGGGCGTCTTCCGAGTTGGATGCCTCAACGTCTCCTCCTACTCCCACCTCGCTCTATGGGCGCCGCTCATCAACCCACGGCACGGCCAGAACGACACTCCCTTCACCGGCATGCGCATCACGCACTGCTGGGAGATCGACCCGGCCCAGGCGGAACAGTTTGCAAAGACCTACCAGTGTGAAGCCGTCAAGAACTTCGACGACATGCTCGGCAAGGTGGACGGGATCATCTCCGGCGGTTACTTCAACCACCCGTGGAACCACATCCTGCACCAGCCGTATCTCGAAGCGGGGCTGCCGAACCTGATCAACCGGCCGTTCTCGAACTCGCTGGCCAAGGCGCGGAAGATGATCGAGACGGCCCAAAAGCACGGCGCCACAATTCTCGCGCCGTCGGCCTTCGAGTACACCGAGGCCATCCACAGCGCCAAGGCCTGGGCGGCCGGCAAGAAGATCCTCTGCTACAGCGCCACGAATTCCTTCGACGACTACCCGACACACGGCATCCACGGCGTCTACATGATCTCGAAGGCCATCGCCGAGGCGGGCAATCCCATCGTCTCGGTCGGCTATCCGGCCAAGTCGTGGTCGATCCCTCCCGGCGTGATGATCTTCGAGCACAGGGGCAAAGACGGCCGCCCGTTCTTCGGCACGCTGCACCAGGTTGCCGGCTCCTGGGGAACGGTGGAAGTCCACACGGCCGACAACTACGGCGCCAAGGAGTTCGCCATTGCCCGCGGTGCTGGGTATCCGTTCGACAAAACCGAAGTCTGGGCGCCGACGCTTTGGGCGTTCCAACATATGGCCATGAACGGCGTGATGCCCCAGACGTTTGAACAGATTTACGAGAAGACC
>JBGOUJ010000668.1:0-4143 GCA_041477005.1 Terriglobia bacterium
CCCCGGCGCGGCTGGGGACTGGCCGGCGAAAGCTTTCGCTGCCTGGAATCGCTGGGAAGACTCGGCGCCGAAACCTGGTTTCAGCTCGGAGATTGCGACCTGGCCACGCACCTCTACCGCACCGAGCGGCTGCATGAGGGAGCGACCCTCAGCGAAGTGACGACAGAAATCACTCAGGCGCTTGGCGTGAAGGCAACCATCGCCCCGGCGTCGGACCATAAGGTTCGCACCCTCGTACGAACCGGCCGCGGCGAGCTTCCCTTCCAGGTTTATTTCGTCCAGCGCCAAACCCGCGACACCGTGCTCGCTGTGCGTTTCCGGGGCGCCGGCCAGGCTCGCCCCGCCCCGGGCGTCATCGCTGCGATTGAGGAGGCGGCCGGGGTTGTGATCTGTCCCTCCAACCCGATTATCAGCATCGGGCCGATCCTGGCCGTGCCCGGCATCCGCAGCGCCCTGCGAAAAACGCCCGCGCCGGTCGTGGCGGTCTCCCCGATCGTCGCCGGCCGCGCCCTGAAAGGCCCGGCGGCCCGTATGATGAAGAGCATGGGAATGCGGGCGTCGGCCTCGCAAGTGGCCGAGTTGTACCGGGACTTCCTCGATGTGTTCGTGCTCGATCGCCGGGATCGACGCGAGGCTGAGCCGGTAACGAGGCTGGGGATCCGGGCCGTGGTGACGGACACGATCATGAAGGACCTGCGGACCAAGAAGGCCCTCGCCGAGGCCGTGCTGGAGGCCCTGTGATTTTTGCCGTGCTGCCCGTGAAGGCGCCGTCGAACGCCAAGCAGCGGTTGAGCGGCCTGCTCAGCTCCGCAGAGCGCACAGCTCTCGCCCGCGCGATGTATGAAGAAGTGCTGGCGGTCCTGATGGCGGCGAAGAACGCGGCGCGGGGGATAGACCAGGTCGTGGTGGCGACCAGTGACGAGCCCACTGCCCACCGAGCTCGCCGGGCGGGCGCCCTGGTCTTCGAGGAGCAAGAACAGCTCGGCCACAGCCACTCGGCCAACGCCGCCGCCCGCCGGGCCATGGCGCTCGGCGCCCGCACGGTATTGCTGCTTCCGATCGATGTTCCGCTGGTCCAGCGGGCCGAGATTGAGGAGCTGGCCGCGGCGGCCTCCCGGTTCGGGGCGGTGATTGTGCCCTCCTTCGACGGCACGGGCACGAACGCCCTGGCGCTGACCCCGCCCGACTTGATGGATGCCGGCTTCGGACCGAACAGCTTTGTGAGGCACCTGGAGCGGGCGCGGGCCACCGGCGCGACGGTCGAAGTGCTGCGCCCGCCGGGTTTGGTCCTCGACATCGATACGCCGGAAGACGCCGCCGAGCTGCTGGCCCGCGCTCCCCAATCGAAGATCGCCAAGCTGCTGCTGGCGAGCTATCAGCCGTCAGCCGTCGGCGATCAGCAAGCGCGAAAATAGCGGCTCCGGTACGCGCCACCGGGTCGATCCTCGCACCGTGGGCGCGGGAGGCTGAAAGCGGAAGGCTGAAAGCTGATGGCTGATATCGGAATGCCCCTCCAGATCACAGGCCTCCGCACCCTGCCCGAGATCCAGCCCGGCGACGACCTGGCCGGCCTGATCCGCCAAGCCGCGGAGCGGGAAGACCAGCCGCTCGGCGGAAGCACCATCGTCGTGATCGCCCAGAAAATAGTTTCCAAGGCGGAAGGCTCGGTAGTCGACCTGCGCACCATCGAGCCTTCACCGGCGGCCAAGGACTGGGCCGGGCAATGGGGAAAAGACCCGCGGCTCGTCGAGCTGATCCTGCGCCAATCCCGCCGCATCGTCAAAATGGATCGCGGCATTCTGATCGCCGAAACCGCTCATGGCCTGGTTGCTGCCAACGCCGGCGTGGACCAATCCAACGTCCCGGGCGAGGACCGCGCCACGGTCCTGCCTGCCGATCCCGACGCCTCGGCCCGGCGGCTGCGCGAGGCGCTGGGATGCGGCGCCCTCCTGATCAGTGACACCTTCGGCCGGCCCTGGCGGGAGGGCTTGGTCAACGTGGCCATCGGGGTCGCTGGGATGGACCCGCTCGAAGACTACCGTGGCCGGGCCGATAGGGCGGGCCGGCCCCTGCAAAGCACCATCCTGGCCCTGGCTGACGAGCTGGCGGCTGCCTCCGGCCTGGTCATGCGCAAGACCGCCGGCGTGCCGGTGGTCCTGATTTCGGGCCTGGAGTGGCAGCCCGGCGAGGGTACGGGGCGAGATCTCATCCGCCCGCCCGAGAGAGATTTGTTCCGGTAGGAGAAGCCTCCGGCTTGTCCGGGCTTTGGTGGGCCTCCAGAGGATTATCCTACTTGAATTCTATAACTTACAGCGACTATCCGCTCATCCCCCCGCCCGCCCCGTTCGGCGGTGAAGTTTCACCGTTTAATGCTTTCCCTTTCTAATTTGGACTCACCTGCTCCACTATGGCCCTGACGGTACTGGTGTATCCTCCGAGGTCACAATGAGCACTCAACCTTTGCACACAGGGAATCCGCCGCCGGGCGGTGTCGGCTTGGTTCAGATCGGTTCGAAGGTTTCGTCCATCGAGTCGATCATCCAGGCGCGCTTGGCCGAAGAGCGGCTGCGCCTGATGAAGGATGCCGGGCTGCAGAAGCGAGAGACCCACCACTTCAAGCGCCCGACCGAGCGCCCCTTCACCGCTGACCAGCGGGGCCACACCACCATCCTGTTCGGCGGCCTGACCTGGAAGCACGAGAAACTGGTGCACGGTGCTCTCGAAGGCCTGGGCTATTTTTGCGAGGCCGTGCCCACGGCCGACGTCGCGGCCTTCCAAGCCGGCAAGGAATTCGGCAACAACGGCCAGTGCAACCCGACCTACTTCACCGTCGGCAACCTGGTGCAATTCCTCCAGCGCCTCGAAAACCAGGGCATGGCGAAGCAAGACATCATCGACCGCTACGTGTTCTTCACCGCCGGCGCCTGCGGCCCCTGCCGCTTCGGCATGTATGAGGCTGAGTATCGCCTCGCCCTGCGTAACGCCGGCTTCGACGGTTTCCGCGTCCTGCTTTTTCAGCAGTCGGGCGGCCTGAGCCAGGGCGACGCCGAGGCGGGCCTGGCCCTGAACGTCGATTTCTTCCTGGGGATACTCAACGCCCTCAATATGGGCGACTGCATCAACGAAATCGGCTACCTGATCCGTCCCTTCGAGGTCCAGGAGGGCCAGACCAATGGCGTCCTGGACGAAGTGATGGATTACATGCACGACGTCACGGCCAAGAAGCGCCCCTGGAAACTGAACGGCAACCTGGCCAGGTATCTCGCCGGCTTCAAAGACACCGCCGAATACATCGGCAAGTTCGTCGACCAGCTCAAGGGCGACGACTACGTCTCCGCCCTGCACAAAGTCCGCGAGCGGCTCAATACCGTGGAGGTCGACCGCCTGCGGGTGAAGCCCATCGTCAAAATCACCGGCGAATTCTGGGCGCAGACCACCGAGGGCGACGGAAACTTCAACATGTTCCAGTTCCTGGAGCGCGAGGGCGCGCAGGTGCTGGTCGAGCCGATCGGCACCTGGATCATGTACATGATCCACCAGGTTGTCCAGCGCTACCACGACCAGAAGGGCCTGGAGGAAGGCGCCATCCTGCCGCCGGCCTGGAAGCTTCACAAGCGCGCCAAGATCGAGTGGAACTATCGCAATAAGGTCGCCAAGCTGAAGCTGGCCGAGGCCATTTTCAAACGCGAATACCACAAGATCGGCGAGGCGCTGGGCGGCATCACCCATAAGCTGGTCGACCAATACGAGCTGCAGCGCATCGGCCACCCCTTCTACAACTCGCGCGCCGGCGGCGGCGAAGGTCACCTCGAGGTCGCCAAGAACATCTACTACTCGAACAAAGACCTGGCCCACATGGTCCTGTCGCTCAAGCCCTTCGGCTGCATGCCGTCCACGCAGTCCGACGGCGCCCAGTCCGCCGTGGTCTCCAACTACAAGGAGATGATCTATCTCCCCGTCGAGACCTCCGGCGAGGGCGAGATCAACGCCCACAGCCGCGTCCAGATGGCGCTGGGCGAAGCCAAAGCGAAGGCGAAGGGCGAATTCGAGAGCGTGCTCAAATCCACCGGCAAGCGGCTCGACGATTTCAAGGGCTATGTCGCCGAGCATCCGGAGCTGCGGAAACCGTTCTATAAAGTTCCG
>JBGOUJ010000669.1:0-4140 GCA_041477005.1 Terriglobia bacterium
GTCGAGGGAATCCAGCAACTGGTGGTCGGAGTCGAGCAGGTGCAGGGTCACGTTCGGGCGGCCCTTGGCGAATTCCTGGGAATAGCGCGGGTCGACGGTTTCGTCGCGCGTGCCTTGGATCACGAGCGCCGGGTCCTGCATCTCGGGGTAGTCTTCGTAGCGGAGCCCGTCTTCCACAAGCTCGTAGCCGAGACGGCAGGGGCGATTCAGGCCGTAGTGATAGACTTCGAGCCAGCCGCGCTCGCGCCACAGTTGGAGAGCTTCTTCGCCGAGCGATTGCGGCCAGCGGCGGGCGAAGCCGAAGCCCGGGGCGAGCAAGACCACAGCCCGGAAGGCGCCGGGATGGCGGGCGGCGTACAGAGCGGCCAGGTAGCCGCCAAGGCTCGAACCGATCACCACCGCGGGAGCGCGCGCCGCGACCCGGTGGTCGATAACTTCCAGTTGACTGGTGAGGGTGAGATGCTCGAAATCGCCCCCGCTCAAGTCGGGCAGGTCTACCTCGATGCCTTGAGCGGCGAAGCGCTGCTCAAAGAAGAGTCCCTTGCTCGATTGCGAGCCGGAAGCGAAGCCGTGGAGGTAGAGGACCGGCGCCATGAGGCGTTATTCAAGGATGAGGATTTTCCAGGGCCAGGATTTTGGCCAGGCGGCGGGTGTGACGCTCCTCGCCCGTGAAGCGGGCGGCGAGGAAGGCGAGGGCCACCTCGCGGGCGAGCGCCGGGCCGATGATGCGGGCGCCGAGGCACAGCACGTTCATGTCGTCGTGCTCCACGCCCTGGTGGGCCGAATAGGTGTCGTGGCAGAGGCCGGCGCGAATGCCACGGATCTTGTTGGCGGCGACGCTGGCCCCGACGCCGCTGCCGCAGATCAAGATGCCCCGCTCCGCCCGCCCACCCGCCACGGCTTCCGCGACGGCTCGGGCGAAATCGGGATAGTCGTCGGCGGGATCGAAGGAGTGCGCCCCCACGTCGATCGGCTCGTGGCCCGCGCCGCGCAGCAGCTCGGCGATTTCGGCTTTGAGCGGAAAACCTCCATGATCGGCGCCCACCGCGACGCGCATCGCAACCTCCCGGCGGAATTGTAGCACGTTGACAACGACCGGATGCTTCGGTAGCGTGAATGCCTGGATCGAGCCGCGGCCCCGCCTCAGATTCTTTCACGGCTTCTCACCCTCACGGCGGCGGCTCAGAACGGAGCTTCAACGATGAGACCACCTGGCATGTCCAGACGGCAGTACCTCGCGATGATGGGGGCGGCGGGGGCGGCGCCACGGCTGGCGGCGGCAGCAGCGACCGCGGAAGAGAAAGACCGCGAGCGGCGGATGAAGTGGTGGCACGAGGCGAAGTTCGGCATGTTCATTCATTGGGGCCTCTACAGCGTGCTTGGCCGCCACGAGTGGGCGATGGAGAACGAAGGGATCCCGGTCAAGGAATACGAGAAGCTGGCCGACCGCTTCCAGCCCAAGCCCAACGCGGCGCGGGACTGGGCGAAGCTCGCCAAGCGGGCCGGGATGAAGTACATGGTGATGACCTCGAAGCACCACGAGGGCTTCTGCCTGTTCGACAGCAAGCTGACGAGCTACTGCGCGCCGAAGCAGGCGTGTGGCCGCGATCTGGTGGCCGAGTACTTCGATGCGGTGCGCGGCGAGGGCCTGCGCGTCGGCCTCTACTATTCGCTCATGGACTGGCATCACCCCGACGGGGCACGCTGCGCCGAGTCCGAGGCGGCCCGGAAGCGGTTCGTGGAATACACTCACGGGCTGGTGCGGGAGATCTGCACCAATTACGGCAAGCTCGACATCCTGTGGTACGACGTCGCCTGGCCGCTGGAGCCCGAGGGCTGGGAATCGGCGAAGATGAACCGCATGGTGCGCCAGCTTCAGCCGGACATCATTATCAACAATCGCTCCAAGCTGCCGGAAGACTTCGGCACGCCGGAGCAGCGGATCGTCGCCGAAACGGGCGGCCGGGCCTGGGAGGCGTGCATGACCATGAACGACAGTTGGGGCTACCAGGCAGCCGACGACAACTGGAAGACGCCGAAGCAAGTGGTCCGGAACCTCGTCACTTGCGCGCGGGACGGCGGCAATTATCTGCTCAACATCGGGCCCAAAGCAGATGGATCGATTCCGGGGGACTCGGTCCGCATCCTGACCGCGGTCGGCGAGTGGATGGACCGCAACGGGCAGGCGATCTACGGGGCGGACCGCTGCCAGGTGAAGCGGTCGGCGCTCGCGGGCTGCACGCGAAAGGGCAACACGCTTTACATTCACGTGCATTTTTGGCCGGGTGAAGAGGTCGCCATCGGCGGGATCAAGAGCGAAGTCAAGTCGGCGCGCCTGCTGGCTACCGGCCAGAGCGTGCCGTTCGAGCAGGAGCGCTTCCGGGTCCGGTTCAAGGGGCTGCCGGCGGCGGCGCCGGACCGGCCGGTGTCGGTGCTGGCCGTGGAGTGCGCCTCCGAGCCGGTGCAGGACAACATCTGGGTGAGGAAGGAGAAGCCGCGAGCGTAGGCTCACCGCGGGACGGGGCCATCCCGCGGACAAGCTCCGCCGGCATCGATGGAAGCCATCACCGCCGGCCCGGGTATCTGGGTGCCCTCGTACTTGCGTAAGGCTTACGGCCACGCTCGCTGGCGAAAGATGAAAGGTACCGCTACGGTTCGGCTCCCGAACGGTGCTCTACCCACGGTGGAGTTACACTGGTGGCGCATGGGATCGGCAGACGAGACCTGAAAATCAAACGCTATTTAGACGAATGATGAAAGCACAGACGAAGCCTTTCGCTCTTTGTATCGACAACACAGACTATCAGGCGTCCCTCATCCCCGGCAAGGTCTATCGGATTCTTCCCGATCCGCGAGCGGCCAGAGATGGGCTGGTACGGATCGTGGACGAAAGTGGCGAGGATTACTTGTATCACAAGAGTCATTTTGTTTTTGTGGACTTTCCACCAGGGGTGAAGAAAAAGATCCTTACCCTGGAGAGCACCGCCTGAGCGGCCGGTCGTCAAAAAGCCCGAATCGGCACAAGGCCTTTGCAAAGGAGCACACATGTGGATTCCATTGCTCGTCGTGGCGCTTGCGCTTGGCGTGGTTGCCCCGGCGACGTCTGCCGCAGGGGAACGAGTTCGCGTCGTGCCCGACGTGGATTACGTCCCCGGCGCCGACTACCCGGACAACAAGGACAAGCTACTGTCGACCCTCATTCTCGACTTCATCTCACGGCGGTTGCCCGGCAAGCCACCAAAGTAGGGGTCCTGGCGCCGCGCTGTCTCCAGGTTGCTGCAATCGGCGAGCGGCGCCACCTATGGAACCGGACCTGCAAAAGACGGCGTTCGAAGCCTCACCGGCAGCCGCGCTGACGCTATTGATCCTGCTCGTCCCTGGGCAAACCCGGCGCCCGCAGGCGCCGTAGGTCCAGCGCCAGCGGCCGCGCCTGACCGGGCGCTGTGGCTGACTCCCTCCGGTGATTCAGTGCGTCATGGCGTAGACCACATAGTTTACGCCGAGGCGAACGCCCATCGACGCGAACCTTTCCGGATACAGCGGCCGGTCCGCCCATTCCCAGGAATCGCCCAGGTCCGAATTGTAGGAGACCGCCACCAGGATCCGCCCCTTGTCGTCGTAAATGGCTCGCCAGTGCGGCACCCTGCCGTCGTTCTTGTACCCCGTTCGCAAGTGCTCCCTACCCGGAACTTGATACCGCTCGCTCAAGTCGTAGACGGTATGAAAAATCGGGTCGCTGTCTTCGATTTCCACGATGGGACGGTCCGGGAAAACGAACTTCATGCGCTTCTCGAATTCTTCCCATTCCGCCGTCCCGTGGAGATCGTCGGCCATGAAAAAACCGCCGCGCAGCAGGTATTCGCGCAGCACCTTCCCCTGGGCCTCCGTCAATCCCCATTCGCCCACCTGGACGGCGTAGAGCCAGGGCCAATAGAACACCTCGTCTCCGTCCTCCAGGTTCACCGGCTGCTCGACGGAGCGAACGTGAATGAGGGTCAAACGCCGGAGCGCCGCCGAGAAGAAGCGGTCCGCCTTCGGATAATCCTGCGTCCAGAGGGTCAACCCCTGCCGCCAGTCTCCGTCGAACCGGCCGCGATAGCCGTCGAGCGGCCCCCCCGGAAACATCAACCGCGCGAAGAC
>JBGOUJ010000670.1:0-4136 GCA_041477005.1 Terriglobia bacterium
GCGAGGCGAAACTGCGGAAGGCCCTGACCGAGCGGGGAGCTAGGGAATCGAACTGTCACGTGATGATCATTCCCCAAACCGCGCATTATTATGCCGGTCCCGAGTGGGAGAAGGTGGCGATTGAGGCGTTGCAGGATCCGGTGGTGGAAGTGAAGATGTTTGCTGCGAAGGCGCTCGGCGAGCACGGGTCGGCGGTGGCGAAGAAGCCCCTGTTCAGCGCCTTCGAATATTGGCACAACTGGTGGAAGGATCGTCCGAACAAGATCAACGACCAGAACAGGTTCTTCGAGCAAGAGCTGGTCCGGGCAGTGGTCACGGGCAAGGGCTGGAAGCTCGACACGGCGGACTTCACCCGGCTCGAGGATCTCTGCCTCACCCAGCAGTGCAAGAACGAGGCGAGAAGCTACGCGCAGCAGGCCATGGCGCGATAGGGCCGGCGGTTGTCCCCCTATCGATCCACCTTCCGGCTCTCCCGCGGCGTAAGCACCGTCCCCGCCAGGGTTCCCGTCAGTTTCCCGCCGTCGACGACGAACTTTCCGTTGACTAGCACGTAGTCCACGCCCTCGGCGTACTGGTGCGGCTCGGCGAAGGTCGCGCGGTCGCGGATGTGATCGAGGTCGAGCACCACCAGGTCCGCCACCAGGCCGGCGCGGATCAGCCCTCGATCCTGGATGCCCAGGATCTGGGCCGGCAGCGAGGTCGAGGAGCGGACCGCGGATTCGATCGAGATGGCGCCGCGGTCGAGCGCATAATGCCGGAGCTTGCGGGGGTAGGAGCCGTAGAAGCGGGCGTGGACGTCGGGGCCGTCCTCGGGCAGGGCGATGCCGGCGTCGGTGGAGGTGGCGGTCCAGGGCTGCGACATCAGGGCCTCGACGTCGTTCTCCCAGACCGAGAAGCCGCGCAGGCGGGCGCCGCCGGGGCGGTCGCGGAAGCCCTCGTACTGCAGCTCGAGCGCCATCTGGACCGGGGCGATCCCGCGGGCCTTGGCCAATTCGTCGACGCTCTTGCCGACGAACGTCTTGTCCGGGTGCTCGAAGACGACGATGTTCTCCGGGCCGCCGCGCCGGGCCATTTCGTGGCCGATGTCGCGCCGGACGTTCTCGGCCTTGCCGGCGTCGTCCATGGTCCGGCGTAGCGCCGCGGCATAGTCGGCCTTGGCGCCCTGCCGCCGCCCGCCGGCGAAGGCGTCGGTTCCGAGCGCCCAGGCCGGGATCAGAACGGTCGCGCCGTCGCCGCCGGTCGAGTTGTAGGGATACTGATCGGTCCAGACGTCCACTCCCCGCGATCGCGCGCGGTTGATCAGCCGAATCGCCGCCTGGCTGGAGCCCCAGTAATTGGCCCCCATGGCTTTGGCGTGCGACCAGACCACGGTGGCGCCGGTCTGCTCACCGATCTCTATCGTCTCGGCCACAGCGTCGAGCATGGTCGGCTGGCCGGGGCGGTCGACGCTCGGCCGGTACCAGCGCGGATCGGTCGATTCGCTCCGCTGGTGGGAGATG
Source organism: Terriglobia bacterium (assembly GCA_041477005.1). Taxonomy (GTDB): domain Bacteria; phylum Acidobacteriota; class Terriglobia; order Bryobacterales; family JACQDG01; genus JBGOUJ01. Next base: position 1,500 of record JBGOUJ010000670.1, read on the forward strand.
TAGACGCCGCCGAAGGGAACGATCTCCCGCGCGAGCGCGACCAGCTCGTCGGTGGTGCTCCAGATGCCCGGCACGTACTCGAGCCCGGCCGAGAGGCCGAACGCCTGCTCCTGCATCCCCTGGCGTACCAGATCGCGCATCTGCCGGATCTCTTCGGCCGTGGCCTGCCGCTTGAAATCGTTTTTCATCACCCGCCGGCGGACGGCGCCGTGGCCTACCATGAGGGCCGCGTTGGGGCCGATGCCGAGCTTCTCCATCGCCGCCCGCTGCTCGGAGAGCGGCCACGGCCCGCCGCCATCCGGGTTCACCAGAACGGTGGTGATCCCCTGGCTCACCAGGTTGGGCGCGGCCCGCCGCCGGCGGTCTTGTGAGGCGAGGCCGCCGTCGGCGTGCGAGTGCAGGTCGATAAAGCCGGGCGCGAGGAACTTTCCCTTGGCGTCGATGGTTCGGGCCGCCGCCGATCCCTTCAGCCGGCCCACGGCCGCGATTTTCCCGGCGCGAATCCCCACCTCGGCGTACATCGGCGGATTGCCCGACCCGTCCAGCACCCGGCCGCCGACAATGAGCAGGTCAAACGGCTGCTCGGAGGAACGCTGCGCCGCGAGCGCGGCACAACACACCAACACCCAACAAACGGCATTTCGCATAGCCCCTAGTTTAGATCCTCGCGCCCAAGTTTGCCGATTGACGCAGACGGGCGGGGCGGGACGAGCCGGGCTTCGTTTGACCTTGCTGGCCTGCGCGTTCGCCGCACACCCCTCGGTGCACCCAACTCTGGGGTACCATGGTTTTCTACCGCACTGGATGTAGCGAGCGTGCAAGAACAAGGACGATCCCGGCGACGCTTCCTCAGCTCATCGCTGCTCTTGGCGGCCGCTGCGCCGCCGCTGGCCGGCCAGGCGCCATCGCGGCGGCTGAAGGTTGTTTGCGTCGGTGGGCATCCGGACGATCCGGAATCGGGCTGCGGCGGGACGCTGGCGCGATACGCGGAGCTGGGGCACCAGGTCACCATCATCTATCTCACCCGAGGCGAGAGAGGGATTCACGGCAAGTCGGAGACGGAGGCGGCCGCCATCCGGACGGCGGAAGCCGAAGCAGCGTGTAAGATCCTGGGGGCGAAGCCGGTGTTCGCCGGCCAGATCGACGGGGCGACCGAGGTGAGCCAGGCTCGCGCCGAAGCGTTGCTGAAGCTCATTTCGGCGGAGGACCCGGACATCGCGTTCACGCAATGGCCCATCGACACCCACCTGGACCATCAGGCGGCCAGCATTCTCACGTTCCGCGCCTACCTGGCCCCGCCGCGGCGGTTCCCTCTCTACTTCTTTGAAGTGGACCTCGGCGCGCAAACTTTAGGATTCAAACCGACCGACTACGTGGACATCACCGCGACGCGGGAAAAGAAGAAAGCCGCTTTGTTCGCGCACCGCAGCCAGAACGGCGAGGGGATCTATCAGAAGCATCACGAGGTCATGGAAAACTTTCGGGGCCGCGAGGCGGGAGTGGCCGCCGCCGAGGCGTTCGTTCACCTGGCCCGCAGCGCCCGGAGCGACAAGCTGCCTGGGTTGTAGGAATCTTCACCCCCATCACCCCCTTCTAAACAGCGCGTCTGAAGTTCTTGCGCGCCACCCGTCGGTTGGCCGGGTGTTGATTCTGGCTTCTGACTCCTGACTTCTGTCTTCTTGTTTTATCTTCACCGCGGCAGCATTTCCCGGCTGGGGTGGAGTGGCTGATGGGTCTCCCGCCGGGCTGGCTTCCATCTTCACCGCCGCGGCATTCCCCGGTTGAGGGCCGGGCGGCTGGCGATCCCCTTACGATAAAGTTAGCATCGTGAACGATCACTGTATCGATATAGTGAATCCGGCCGAGGAGTCGGCCCGGCCGGTCCAGCTTCTTGACACAGGCTGCTTTTTAAGCGATAGCTAAATGGGGCGGACATCGTGGCCAGGAGGGCAAGTTGGTAGCTCGGATGAAGGACATCGCCAGGGACCTCGGGGTCTCGCTCATGACCGTCTCCAAGGCCCTGCGCCACCACAGCGACATCAGCGAGCGCACGCGGAACCGCGTCTTGAAGCGCGCCCGGCAGTTAGGCTATCAGCCCAACTGGGTGGCTCGCAGCCTCGTCACCCGCCGGACCTACGTGGTGGGGCTGGTGATTCCGGACCTGATGCACTCGTTCTTCGCCGAAGTGGCCAAAGGAGTGGCCCGGAAGTTCGAGCCGCTGGGCTACCAGATTGTAATTTCGAATTCCGACGAGAATGCCGAGGCGGAAGAGCGCCAGGTCGGACTCCTGCTCGCCCGGAGCGTCGATGGGCTGATTGTCGCTTCCGCCCAACTGAACGGGCGCACCGGGGCTTTCCAGGCCCTGCGAGCCCGCAAGGTCCCCTACGTGCTGATCGACCGGCTGCCTACGGGCCTGGATGCAAATTATGTCGGCGTCAAAGACGACGAGGTCGGCGCTCTGGCCACGGAGCACCTGATCGAGCAGGGCTGCCGCCGGATCGCGCACCTGCGAGGGCCGGCCATTTCGACCGGGACGGGCCGCTTGCGAGGCTACCGCCGGGCGCTCGAGAAGCACGGCCTGAAAGCGTCGCCGAAATACGTCATCAGCGGGCACCACGATGACAGTACCGGCTATGA
>JBGOUJ010000671.1:0-4127 GCA_041477005.1 Terriglobia bacterium
CATTAGTGACAAAAGCAACAGTGAAATCCAACGCCGCAACACCAAGAAAATTATAGCGCGGGGCCGCCGCTGTTGAGATTTACATTTGTGGCCGGGAAAAGGCTTTACGATGGAATGTTGACCATACCGACCGCTAGTTCCGCCGGGGCGCCCTCTGGGCCCCCGACGAGAGCGGCCCTCCTGGATACCAAGGAGTATTCCCCTTTGCTCTATGGTATCAGACCCCGAAACCAGTGATCGGCGCCCATGGCCAGAATTCCTTTCATCTCTTTCTCTTCACATCAGTGAAGCCCCGGAGCGACGCAAGCACGGTCTCGGCGAGCTTGCCCGTGCCGACTAGGGCTTCCAGGCGCCGATAGACGTCTTCTTTTTCGTCTGAGGAATGAGCGCCGATTCCAACGATCGCCACGATTTTCAGTTCGACGAAGATCCGAAACACGACCCGGTAATCGCGCCAGTGGAGGCTTCGGTAGTGCTGCAATGGACCGTGCAGTTCACGGGAACACCTCTCCGGGTTGATGCGGACGGTCTTGAGGAGTTCCTTCTTCAGAGCGTTGCGTGCATTTTTTGGAAGAGCCTTGATACTCGTCAACGCTGAGTCCGTGAACTTCAGGATATACAATCATCCCTCCGGGAATACCTCCTCGAATGAGTGCAGCTTGCCGCCACGCAAGTCCTCTTCGAGCGTGCTTGCGGCCGCGAGGATCTGCCTGAAGAGTTTCCGGTCAGCCATGATCTCCAGGGTTTCGACGAGGGAGGCAAGGTTCTTTAGCAGTGCATCAAAATACTGCTTGTCCAGGACGTACTTTTGCTCTGCGTCGTCACCAGGGCCTCTCAAGAGCAAAACCGTTCGACCTCTGGCTTTCCGCAAGAGTCTACTCTGGTTCTGGCGAAACTCGGAACGCCGAACAGGGATAAGCTCCGGTTGCAACAAGGCCGCCTTTGACATCATGCCTCCGTGTACGCTTCGTGTGTACAATTCTACAATTACATTGTACAAGGGCCTGCGTCCAAGGGCCAGCGGGGCTGGCAGCGCGAAGCCGCCACAAAACAGGAGCGCAAGACCTGTTGGGTTCACCGGCCTCGCTGGTCAGCGCAATCCTGAGTGGGGCCAGGCAGCAATGCCGTGAGTCTTAAGCGACCCTATCGCGGTTGGGCGACCGGCGATGGCAGCCGATCGACCTTGAATGTGAGCACCATGGTCGCCCACGCCGAAGCGGTGGCCGAGAGCCACTGGTCGTGTTCGTGCGGGAAACCGCTCTGGAAATACGACTGGAACTTGGGTGCACGGTTCCGGATGGCGTGCATCTGTCGTACCATTAGGAAGCTCCGACCAGGCGGTCGTGTAGACCCGCGCTGGCGCAAAGGGGCGGCGGGGCGAGCCTGGGGCTATCGAGGTTGCAGGTTCGAGGAGGCTTGTATGCGGAAACTGGCTCTTCTGTTGGCGGCCGGCGGATTGCTTCTGGCGGGCCCGCGCCACCGCATCCTTTTCAATCGCATCGGCCCGGCGCAGACCGGCCTGTTTGTGGCCGACGCGGATGGCGGCAGCGAACGGCCCCTGCTGCCGGTTACGGGCCTGGACTATAACGCCTCGTTCTCGCCGGATGGACGCTGGATCGTTTTCACCAGCGAGCGGAACGGCTCGGCTGATCTCTATCGCGTCCGTAGCGACGGAAGCGGGATCGAAAGGCTGACCGATGATCCCGCCTATGACGACCAAGCGGCCTTCTCTCCCGACGGCGCGAGGCTGGCGTTCGTTTCGACTCGCGGCGGCGGCACGGCGGAAATCTGGCTCCTCGATCTGAAAACGCCGAAAGCACGCCCCCTGACTTCCGGGCCGGGCGGCGCCTTCCGGCCGAGCTGGTCGCCGGACGGAAAGTGGATCGCTTTCTCGTCCGACCGCGACACGCCCCTCCGCCACGCACAAGGGCGCTGGGAGCACCTGCACCTGGCCGACATCTACATCACCCGGCCTGACGGCGCCGGCCTGCGCCGCCTCACGTCCCCCGGGAAGTGCGCCGGCAGCCCGAAGTGGTCCGCCGACGGCCGCAGCGTTCTCTTCTACGAAATGCCTGCCGAGGATACCTGGCCGGCGCGAGGCCGTCCCGCTCTCGACGACGCCACCTCGCAAATCATCTCGATCGAGGTCGAAACCGGCGCTCGCGTGGAGCACACGCAGGGCCCGGGCGTGAAGGTGTCGCCGCAGTACGTGTCCGGCGGGTCGATCGGGTTCCTTCTGAAATCCGGCGACGATCAAGGTATCCGGTATACCGACGGCCGGAAGGGGTCGGGCGAGGTGCGCAACCCGGCCTGGTCTCCCGACGGCAAGCAGGTGGTGTACCACCGGATCGTCTCGCCCCGGCGGAGTGACATAGCCCCCGCCTTCAGCCGAGACCCGGAATTCTCCTTGGTGTTCAGCGAGGTCTTCCCGGCGTTCGATCGCGCCGGTGGCCGGCTGGTGGTGAGCTCGCGCGGGAAATCGCGGGATGTCGCCGATTCGGGCCTCGAGTTGATGAATGCCGACGGCTCCGGGCGGCGCTGGGTCTATCACGAGAACGGCAAAACGGTGATGTCGCCCGAGTGGTCGCCGCAGGGCGACTGGATCGCGTTCGGCCTCGGCACGTTCTTCCTCGGCCCCAGCCATCCGGCGCAAGTGGCGATGATCCGCCCGGACGGGACCGGCTTCCGCGCCATCACCAGCCCGCCGAACAACAACGGCTTTCCCAGTTGGTCGCCGGACGGCAAGAGAATCGTTTACCGAACCTCGAGTGAGAACGAACGCGGGCTGCGGATACTGAATCTGGAAGACGGCAAGATCACCGCCCTTACGACGGAGTATGACAACTTCCCCGTGTGGTCTCCCGCCGGCGACCGGATCGCTTTTACCAGCTTTCGCGACGGCGATTTCGAGATCTACACCATCCGCCCCGACGGCGGCGGCGTGCGGCGCCTGACTCGAACTCCGGGGAACGACAGCCACTGCGCCTGGTCGCCCGACGGCCAGTGGCTTCTGTTCAGCAGCTCGCGGATGGGCTTCAAGGATGAAGGCCCACTGTTCGACGGCATTCCCCAGCCCTACGGCGAATTGTTCGTAATGCGCGCCGACGGGTCGGACGTGAAGCAGTTGACGGACAACCAATGGGAGGACGCCACGCCGGCCTGGCAGCCCGAGCGGGCGCCGATTCAATCCACGCGCCGGTAAGCGTCCGCTCGGCGAGGGTTTAGCGAGCCGGGCTGCCTCGCAATCGCGGCTGCAATCTGGGCGGGCGACGGCGTTGACGCAACTGGGCGGTGCGGCGGCTCGGGCCGCGCGAGGTGGTAATCAAGATCAAGCTCCAGGAGGACAGCAATGAGATGGTTTGTGACGGCGGCGGCACTGCTCGTGCTGATCGCCTCGGCGCAGAAGCCGGCGAAGCAATTTCTGAACCCGGAAGGCACTTCGAAGCCCGTGGGCTTCACGCAAGTAGTGAGTTCGCGGCCGGGGCGGATGGTGTTCATTTCGGGCCAGGGCGGCTCGTCAGCAGGCCAGTTGCCGCCGGACTTTGGATCCCAGGCGAAGAACACGTTCGAGAACATCGCGCGATGCCTGAAAGCCGCGGGGGCGAGCTTCGATGACATTGTGAAGGTGAATTACTATGTCACCGACATGGCCGATACGACCGAGCTGCGGCGCATCCGCGCGCAGTACCTGAACCAATCAGCCCCGCCGGCTGCGACGCTGATACAGGTCGGGCTCGGGAAGGGGATGCTTCTGGAGGTCGAGGCCATCGCGATCGTCCCGGAGTAGTAAAGCAACCAGGATTGCCGTGCGGAAACGGTGATCGCCCCGGCAGGCGGTCGGCTAGGCCTCGGAGCACGCGCAGGAGTTGTGGGCGCGGCATCCTGGCGGTGCACCGAACAAGGCAAAAGGCAAATTGCAAAAGGCAAGAGGCAAAAATCAAAGAAGGGGGCATTTTTTTTAAAAAAACATTCTCGCGGACGGAGTCCGCGCACCTTGATTTTTGACTTTTGCCTTTTGCGATTTGCCTTTTGCCTTGCATTTTTTGGGTTGCGGCGATAAGGTCGCGGTGTCACTCGGTCGGCGCGGCAATGCTCGCTAGGCGGCCTGCGCCGCGGCCGCCCTTGTC
>JBGOUJ010000672.1:0-4114 GCA_041477005.1 Terriglobia bacterium
GGCGGGGAAGCGGGGGCTCAGGCGACACTGTGCTCGCGCTGCCATTCTTCGGCCAGCAGCTTGCGGTCGATCTTGCCCCGGTCGCTTTTCGGAAGCTCGTCCTTAAAGAGAATTTGCTTGGGAAGTTTGGCAGGCGGGAGCTTGCCCTGGCATTGTTCGAGCACGCCTTCCTGCGTCAGGTGCGCACCCGCCTTGCAGGCCACGTAGGCGACCACTTCCTCGCCATAGATGCGGTCCGGGACGCCGATGGCAGCCGCCTCGGCGATGCCGGGAACTTGCAGCAAAATATTTTGCACTTCGACGGGAGAAATGTTCACGCCGCCACGAATGATGAGGTCCCGGGAACGTCCGGTAAGAAACAAGTAGCCATCCGCATCCAAATATCCCAAATCGCCCGGCCGCATGCGGCCGACGGCGGTCATTTCCACCTCGCCATCGTAGCCCTGGTAGCGGTAACGCAGTTCCGGGTCCCCGCCGACCTCCACCTGGCCGATGGTTCCCGCGGGAAGAGGCCTGCCCTCCTCGTCGACGATGGTCAAGTTCTGGCTCGGAAAGGGCCGCCCGACACTGCCGAGGCGGCGGGTCTCTTCATTGCTCAGCGCGATCCAGAGGGCCTCGGTGGCGCCGTAGCCCTGCGCCACCGGCACGCCGTACATCTCTTCGAAAGCTTTCCAGTGTTCCAGCGGCAGGGGTGCGGAACTGGAGGTCATGAAGCGCAGGTGCGGAAGCTCGGAAGCTTTGATGTTGATCGGCCGGTTCAGCAGCATGGCGATGCAGGTGGGGTTGCCGATCCCGATGGTGGCACGATACTTTTTGAGCCATTCGAAGTAGCGACTTTCGGAGAACTTGCGCGTCAGGATCAGCGTGGCGCCCCGGAACAGCGGAGCGAGCCCAGCGGCTCCTTGAGCCGAGAGCCAGTTGAGGGAGCGGAACTCGAGTAGCCGGTCGTCGGGGCCCAGCCCCAAGGCGTCGGCCACGGATTCCCCGTTGATCATCAACTGCCGATAGATGGAGATCGACCCCTTGGGGCGCGCAGTCGTTCCGGAAGTGTAGACGATCAGCACATCGTCCTGGTCGCTGTTAACCGGATCGACGGGAGTAGCCGGAAGGTTTTCCAGTGTGGCAAACAGCCCCGTGCTGCTGCCCGGATGCCATTCGCCCAGCAGCATGGCCTCGCCGTAGCGGCCCTCGGCGATGCCCTCGATCCCCAGGTCTTGCTCGAACAAGACCAGGCGCGCCCGGACCGCCGCCAGGATTTCCGTAAGATAGAGGCGGTTGGTGTCCACGTTGATGGTGCAGATGGTAGCCCCGTACTTCATGACGCCGAGGAAGACAACCAAGTGCTCGATGGAGTTGCCGGACAGAAGAACGATCCGTTCATTGGGCCGGACGTTGCGGGACTTCAGTAGCTGAGCGAACTGATTGGTGAGCCGATCAAACTGACCATAGGTGACGGACTTTTCCTGATCGATACTCTCGATGAATGGCTTGTCCGGAAACGCCGTGGCGTTCTTGGCCATATACGACTGAATTGGATTCTGACGGGCGTTCATGAAAGATCCTTACAGAAGAACTGTGCGAAACAAAAGGCCGCAAGCTTCTCGAGCGCGGTCCGCAGCTCGTCGCGTTCCGGACCCGCCCCAAAATGATCTACAAGGGGAGCGCCCTTTGTCAACATGGGCTCCGCGAGAGCGAGGGTCCGAAACACCGGCGTCGTGCCCTGGGGGTGGACTCGCGCCGGGGTCTGCGGCGTCAAATCTGCCATTGCGCCCGATTTGCCTAACGTGTAAGATACGCGAGTCCTCACGGGGGGACACCGTAATCCGTCGAGCAGCTCGCTTGATCGAGGAGAGCAACCCTTATGCAGCCTAGCAGCGCTGTCGGCTCCGCCGCCGTACCCTGGTATCGCTCGCTGAATCGGCAGCAGTGGAATACCCTATTGGCCGCCAACCTCGGCTGGCTCTTTGATGGATACGAAACGTACACGTTGATTCTCACGGTGGGCGTCGTCTTTCACCAGCTCCTGCCACCCGCGAGCTATCCTGCCATCCCATTTTACGCGGGAGTGACCATCGCAATCACCCTGCTGGGCTGGGGGGTGGGTGGAATCATTGGGGGCATCCTGTCGGATTACTTTGGACGCAAGCGCACGCTGGTCTATGCCGTCCTGGCCTATTCCGCCGTGACCGGACTGACCGCCTTGGCTTGGTCTTGGCTCTCCTTCGTGGTGCTGCGCTTTATCGTGGGGTTGGCGCTCGGATCGGAGTGGGGCACCGGGACTTCGCTGATGGCGGAGATGTGGCCCGACAAACACCGCGGCAAGGGGGCGGGACTGATGCAGTGCGGCCTGGGGATCGGGTTCTTCATCGCCTCCGCCACTTGGTTTTTCGTGAGCGGTGTGGGACCCACGGCGTGGCGCTGGATGTATATCATTGGCGTGCTCCCGGCGATCGCCGTCGGCTGGATCCAGAATCGCATCCACGAACCCGCCAAGTGGTCGGAGTCTAATCGGCGACGACGCGAAGCGGCGGCGGCGCGAAAACTCGGCCGCAGTGCGGAGGGGCCCAAAGAACGGTTCACACTGGTGGATCTCTTCGCCGATCCGCACACGCGACGACTGACCATCATTGCCGTGATCATGGCAACGACGACGACGCTGGCCTGGTGGGGGATTTCGACCTGGATACCGCCGTACGTTGCCTCCATCGCCGCACAACAAGGCCGTTCTCCAGAGCAATGGGCGAGCCTGGCCGGAATGGCCTACAACCTGGGAGGCATCGCCGGATATATCTTGCTGGGTTTTGTCGCGGATGCCTACGGGCGCAGGCCAGCGACGATCACATGGTATGTCTTTTCGTTGCTGATGACGCCGGTTCTGTTCGTGTGGACCCATAGCTTGTTCTTGCTCCTGATCGTATGCGCCATCAATGCATTTTTTACGATTGGCCAGTTCACCTGGTGCTCGACCTGGCTCCCGGAGGTGTTTCCGACGCGCATCCGCGGGACGGCGGTGAGCTTCTGCTTTAACGCCCCGCGGTTCATCGCCTTTTTGGGACCGTTGCTGGCCGGGACCCTCATCACCTACTTTGGCAACTACGGCAAGGCTGCAGTGATCGTCGGCTTGATCTACATTGTGGGCATCGTTGCAACTCCGTTCTTCCCAGAAACGCGCGGCAAACCCTTGCCGGAGTGAACCGCCTCCAGAGCGCAGGGGCCTTGCTTGTGGTGGGTCGATCTGCGAGCGGCTGAGTGGGCGCGGGCCGCATCTCCTGCCATTCCAGTATCGTGCCGGAGCGCGTTTGACCGGAGCCCGGACCCGCGCAGCGGGTTGTGCTACCATACCCATTTGCCCGCGGCTGGTGGAGCGCTGGGGTCTTCCGCCGTCGGGGCCGCGGCATCACTCGAAGCGAGGGAACAATGCCCTATAAAGCTATGCGGGAGTTGCTTCCCGTTTTGGAGCGCAGCGGGAAGCTCAAGCGGATTTCCAAGAGTGTGGATCGGAGTTGGGAGCCGGCCTGTCTCGCCAAATGGATGTTTCAGGCGCTGCCCCCCGAGGAGCGTTTCGGCCTGTTTTTCGAGCACGTTACGGGTTCGGACATACCGCTGGTGACCGCCGCCTTGGGCGCTTCGACGCAAACTTACGCCGCCGCCCTGGAAACATCTCCGGATGAAATCAACGCCAAGTGGATGAAAGCGTTTCTGCATCCGATAGCACCGCGAGTTGTCGCCGCCGCCCCCTGCCAAGAGGTGGTGCTGGAAGGCAAGGAAGCCAAGCTGGGCCGCTTACCCATCCCGACCTGGACGCCCCAGAAGGACGCTGGCCCGTACCTCACCACCATTGTCGTCACGCGCCATGCCAGCGAAGGTTTTCAGAACCAAGGAGTCTACCGGACCCGCGTGCTGGACGACCACAGCATGGTCATCAATCTGAATCCCGGGCGGCAAGGGTACATGTGCTGCCGGTCGTTCACGGACCGCGGCGAGCCGGCGCCGATTGCGTGGGTCATAGCCGCGCCACCCGCCGTGCATCTGGCCACGGTCGCCAACCTCCCGTACGGGACCGATGAGATTCACCTCGCCGGCGGGCTGCTGGGCGAACCCGTCGAGATGGTTA
>JBGOUJ010000673.1:0-4109 GCA_041477005.1 Terriglobia bacterium
AGCGGCGGCCACGAGACCATTCGGCTCGACGGCGCCCAATGGACGATCCTATGGGAACGCAACTCGGACCGGCTCGCTGCTCTGATCGCGGGACCGGCCTATGTCGAGCGACAGTGGCTCGGCAAGCTGGCGCCTCTACTCTACCGCCAGCACGTGCGAGTCACCCTGCTTGGCCCGGCCGCACGCCTGGCCGGTACGTTCGAAAGCCGGCGGGCCGCCGGGGAAACCGGGCTGCCTTGGACGGTTGCCGTCGAAAGCACCGATATCGAGAGCGAGTTGGCCCGGCTTGCCAGCCGCCGCACGCTGTGGCTGGCGGGCCTGGCTTTCCTCGGAGCCATCGTGCTAGCCGGAAGCTATGTGATCGCTCGCGCCGTGATGCGCGAATTGGCCGTGGCGCGGCTCCAGTCCGACTTCGTATCCGCGGTATCGCACGAGTTTCGTACGCCCCTGACTTCGCTGCGCCAGCTCACGGAGATTCTGCTCGATCGCCGCATTACGACCGAAGAGCGTCGCCGGACCTATTACGAGGCCCTCGCTCGGCAAACCGAGCGCCTGCACCGGCTGGTGGAGAGCTTGCTCGATTTCGGCCGTATGGAGGCGGGCACTTCGCCATACCGATTAGAACCGCTTGATGCCTGTGCCTGGATCCGCTCGGTGGTCGAGCAGTTTGCGTCCGAGGCCGCCGGCCGCGGCTTTCACGTGGAGCTCGATGTCAACGGCGCTACGGCCACCATTGCCGGCGACCGTGAGGCGCTGACGAACGCCTTGTGGAATCTCCTAGACAATGCCGTCAAGTACTCTCCCGAGTGCCACACCGTTTGGGTGAACGCGGAGCGCGAGGAGAAACGCTTGGCCATCCGCGTTCGCGACCAGGGTCTGGGTATTCCACCGGGCGAGCAGAAGGAGATCTTTCGCAAGTTTGTCCGGGGCGCCGGCGCCAAGGCCGAGGGCATCAAGGGCACCGGGATTGGTCTGGCAATGGTGGATCGCATCGTGAAGGCTCACGGGGGCGAAGTGAGCGTACGCAGCGAGCCTGGCGCGGGCAGCACGTTCACGGTGCTGTTGCCGGTGGTGGAGTCATGTCACGCATCCTGATCGTCGAAGACGAACCCGATATCGCCTTGGGCCTCGAAGATGATCTGAAAGTCGAAGGTCACGAGGTGGAGGTGGTGCGTGATGGAGAGACTGCCTGCCTTCGCGGCCGGGAGCGCGTGTGGGACCTTATCCTGCTGGACGTGATGCTGCCTCGGAAAGACGGGTTTGAGGTGTGCCGCGAGCTGCGGCGCGGTGGTGTACGTACCCCCATCATTCTCCTGACTGCCAAGGCGCAGGAAGCCGAGAAAGTACTGGGCCTCGAGCTCGGCGCCGATGATTACGTGACGAAGCCGTTCAGCCCGCGGGAACTCCGTGCCCGCATCAAGGCTGTGCTGCGCCGGCTGTCACCGGAGCAGCAGGAGACCTACCGGTTCGGAGACGTGGAAGTGGACTTCGGGCGCGCCGAAGTGCGGCGCCATGGGAACGCCGTAGAAGTGACACCGATCGAGTTCAAGCTGCTCGCGGTTTTCATTGCGCGGCGCGGACGCGTGCTGAGCCGCGAGCAGTTGCTCGATACCGCCTGGAGCCGGGGTACGCACGTAACGGACCGCGCGGTAGACGCGCACATTGTGAACTTGCGGAGAAAGATCGAGCCGCGCCCCGCCGAACCAAGGTTTCTGCATAGCGTGCGTGGACTTGGGTACCGCTTCGATGGCTGAGAATCTCACACAATCTTCACCCACTCCTCGTAGCACTCTTGCAGTCGTTCTCCAGACTGTCTGCATGGAGGCAAAGATGAAAACGCTACGAATCGCAATTACACTCGCTGCGGCGGCGGCCCTGCTGGTGACCGCGTCGGCGCAGAGCCTGGAAGTGGAACTCCAGCGCGCAAAGCAGAAGGAAACAGTCACCGGCGACCTCAAGGCCGCCATCGAAGAGTACCGGAAGGTCGCTGCCCGGGCGGGCTCCAACCGAAGGGTCGCAGCCCAGGCGCTGATCCGCATGGCCGAGTGTCATCAGAAGCTCGGAGACACCGAGTCCCGCAAGATCTACGAACGGGTGCTGCGGGAGTACGCCGATCAGAAGGAAGCGGTTGCCACCGCTCGCGCGCGGTTGGGCAGTACTGCCGCCGCGCACGGAGGCGGTATATCTGTCCGCCAGGTTTGGACCCTGCCGCCACAGGGAGATATCTTCGGTACTGTTTCTCCCGACGGCCGCTACGTACCATATGTCGCGTGGGCGGAATATGGCGATCTGTTCCTGCACGATCTGGTCACCGGTAGGGATCGCCGTCTCACGAATACAGCCAATGACGGCAAACCGGGGGTTGGGAACTCGCAAGAGCAGTACGCAGAAGAATACGCGTTTTCGAGAAATGGAAAGCAACTGGTTTATTCCTGGTTGAACGGCGGCCGTTATGAGCTTCGCATTGTAGATTTGCCGGGATCCGGAGTTCCGGCATTTCGGAAACTGTTCGACCACGAAGATGTCAGTTGGATCGGACCTTGCGACTGGTCCCCGGACGGCAAATGGATTTCAGTTCAGTTGCAGCGCAAGGACAAAAGCGCACAGCTTGGTCTGGTTTCGGCTTCCGACGGTTCGCTCCGTGTGTTGAAGTCGGTCGACTGGCGCGGCGCCAACGGCGCGTTCTTCTCCGCCGACAGCAAGTACGTCGCTTATGATCTTCCCGCCACCGAAACCAGCCAGCAGAGAGATATCTTCATGCTGGCCATCGATGGCAGCCGCGAGAGTCCGGCTGTGGCGCATCCCAGTGAGGACGCCGTTTTGGGCTGGTCGCCAGATGGGAGGCGCCTCCTGTTCGCAAGCGATCGCAGCGGATCGATGAGCTTATGGGCACTGCGTGTAGCGGATGGAAAAGCGGAAGGGCCGCCGGAGCTGCTGAAAAACGACATCGGTCAAATCGGCAACATGGGGATGACCGCTTCGGGCGCCCTTTACTTCTATTCACACACCGCTCCCGGGGCCGATATCCAGTTCGGTAGCTTCGATTTCGAGAAGGGAGACTTCCTGGCTCCGCCAGTTCAGGCGGTCGCGACCTATGTCGGAAGCAATCAGTCCCCGGATTGGTCTCCCGACGGAAGGTACCTTGCATTTTTCTCTCGCCGCCGTTCGACCGCCTCGTCATATTTCGTGATCGGAATCCGATCGATGGAGACCGGCCAAATTCACGAAGTCGTGCCGTCGCCCAATTTCAATCTGTTCTGGTCGCTAACATGGTCTCACGACGGCAATTCCTTCCTGGCCGGAGGGCGCGATGTCAAGGGCCGGAACGGCATCTTTCGAATCGATGCGCAGAACGGGCGGACGTCACTGATTGTGGAGGGGGCAAGAGCCTCTCGGACGGCCGTGGAGTCGCCCGATGGAAAGAGTCTATACTACCCGGCCCAAGTCTCCGACGGCCTGGAAGTCGCGTTGATCAAGAGAAATCTCGCTTCCGGTGAAGAAACAGTACTTTTCCAACGAACGAATCTGAACCGGAGTGCAAATTTATCGCCTGACGGACGGTACCTGGCGGTAGATGTGCTCGATCCGTCTACTGGAATGCCGCTGGCAGTACTGCTAGTTCCTACTGCAAAGGGGGGTGAACCTCGTGAGTTAGTGCGCGTGAGCGTGCCGGAGAGAACTGCTTTCTTCTCGTGGACACCCGACGGCAGAGCAATGCTCACTCGGAAATTCCTGAGTCCGGGAAATGTGGAACAGTGGCGCATCCCTCTTGACGGAGGGCAGCCGAAAAAACTCGAAGTGAACGCGCGCTTTCCCGCACCCAGCCTCCGTGTGCATCCCGACGGGCGGCAAGTTGTGTTTCCTGTAGCTACACAGAGAAGGCCGACCGAACTTTGGGTGATGGAAAACTTCCTTCCAACCGTGAGAGCAAGCAAATAATGTTCCTGCTCTTTGCAACCGCGGTGATTATGCCTCTGGGGTTGGACTTCTACCTCCCAGCCCCGGAGGAGAATCCGCTCACCGCGCAAAAGATCGAACTGGGGCGGCAGTTGTTCTTCGACCGCCGCCTTTCGCGCGATGGCTCCATCGCCTGCTCCTCCTGCCACGCC
>JBGOUJ010000674.1:0-4103 GCA_041477005.1 Terriglobia bacterium
CCGGCGCCGCAACCACCACCAGGTATGATTGAGTAGGATGCCAAAATTTCGGCCGAATCCTATGAAAACAGCCTGTCCGCCCCGGTTATCACAACGAATTTTGACCAAACGAAACCAATTCGCGTTGCCCGGTACCTCCCCTGCGTGCCCCCCACCTCAAAATGGCTCGCACAGGCAAAATTTGCACGAACGAAACCATTTCGAAAAGCGGACGGGGTCGCGGCCTGTCATCGTTATGGTCCCTGCTAAATCACTCAGAACAAGCTGCTTGACTCCTCATGGAGCGGCACAAGCTGGCGTTTTCGCCATTCCAAAACTGAAGCCTCTTCAGGGAATAACGGCCCGGAAAGTCGATCCAGTCCCGTGTGAAAGTCATGCCCTGTAAACTCCATAAATGCTCCGATTTCGCCTGTGATTTTCAGGGGCGCGTGGGCGCCGAAGCGGTGCTCGTGGTTCGCGGCACGGCCGGCGAGGCGGTCCTCCTCTCGGCCGTTCTGGACAGCAAGAACCTGCCCGTGGAAGAGCAGACCATCGGCGGCGGCCAAAGCCTGCCCGGCGTCACTCTGCCCATCGGGCCGGGGACGCAAGTTCTGCAGCTCGCGATCGCTTTCTCCCAGGAAAACGGCCGCGGAGAGCTCTGCGAGGTGTGCGCGGAGGGCGAACAAGAGAGACTGGCAGTGCTGGATGAGCATCTGGCGAAGTCGGACGACCCTGTGTTTGGGTACCGGGTCCAGGGAGTCGCCGATTAGGAGCGGAACCATGCGATCACTGCTGCTCGCCGCCTTCGTCTTCATTGCTCCGCCCGTTGCCGCGCAGGCGCCGCAGGCAGGCGGCCAGGTAGATGCGCTGCAGTCCTATCGGGCGAAGATCGAGCAATTCGAGTCGGCGAACGGGGAGCAGCGGGCCGCGGCGGCGCGTCACGCACTCGACATCCTGGCCAACAACGAGCGCGATTTTACCAATTACATGATTTCCCCGGAAGCGCGGATACGCTACGCCTTTGTGAAGCTCAGCAAAGCCCTCGAAGAATCACGAATCGACAAGCAGGTGGGCGCCGGCAGCGGGACAACGTCGCTGGTGTCGAAAGGCAGCGTGCCGGCCGTTCTCGGACTGGCGGTCGAAAACGGAGCCCTCACGCAAACCACCATCGGGAACGGGATCACGTTCCGAGGCAACCTGGCCGGCATTTCCAAGCTGCTCTTGGGCCGGGAGATGTTTCCCTATTGCCCGCCCGGAAAGGAAACGGGTGGAACAAAGTGCGCCGAGGACGCCTTCACCCGCGGCCTCGAGCACCTCTCCTTTGTGGTTTTGTTCGACGCGAGCCGGGACAGCCAGAACGGCGCCGCGGCCCCAGTCTTCACCGGCAGCCACCGGCAGATCTCCAGCTTCGGCATCCACTTCGACATCTATAACCACCGCGATGTCACCAGCGACGACTACAAGCAGAAGTGGCGCGCCCGAATGCAGAGTTCCGGCGCCGCGGCTCTCCGCAACGCCGGAGCAAGCCTCGGGCTTCGGCTGAACGACGCTTACGGGACCGTCCTGAAGTCGGACGATTACTCCAAGTGGCTCGGGCAATCGGTAGGAAAGCTGCTGGCGGCGCAGCCGGCCCAGGCGGAGCCGGTGTTCTTCGGTCAGCTTGACGAGCTGGCCGCCCTCGCTCGCCGAGTGGATCCCGAGATTGACGAAAAATTGGCCGCCATTCTCGACGCCTACGACCGGTACTTTGCGGAAACGGACCAGCTCCTGCAAGATGTCGCCAACAAGCCGATCTTCGCCTTCGAGTACACCGCGGACCGCCCCGTGAACCAGCCCGCCCTCTCGAACTTCCGGCTGATCTTCGAGCATCAGCCCTTCCACGGCAAGGCGGCTTTTACCGCAAATGCGGCCTTCACGGTTTGCAACTCGACACCCGCCGGCGCTCCCGCGAGATGGAAGCGGCTGCGCGACTTGCAGGCCGGGGTCGAGTTCGACAAGCCGTTCGGCAACGTCGCCCGTTACGGCCCGGTTGTTTTCAGCCTGGCGGGATCCTTTCAGCACCTGCGAGAGCCGGCCGTCCTGCCCGACGCTGCGAGCTCCGCGCTGCTGATTGCCCCGAAAGGCAACATCGGGGCGGCTCAGGCGAAGCTGACCATTCCGATCAAGGGCAGCGGGGTGAAGATCCCCATTGCTTTGACCTATTCGAGCCGCACGGAGCTGGCTGATAAAGCGGACGTTCGAGGGAATATCGGCCTCACCTTCGACACCGACACGCTGTTCCTACGGCCGAAATGAGACGCTCACTTCACCCAGAGCGTCGCGCACCCGTCGCTGCTGATGTCACCGTTGCGCCAGATGACGGTTTGCGCGCCCGAGCGCAGTCCGGAAGGCACGACCGCGTTGACCTGGTAGACGCCGGCCAGGCCCGGCGTCAGCCCGGCGAATGTTACGTCCGCACGGCGGCTACCGATCAGTACGTCGGGGGTGAAGGAGCGGGCCGGAGGCGAGGCCGGCGCGGGCATTCCGGCCGGCACGAACGGGTTCGTGGGGCCGAGGCCCGTGCCGTAGATCTCAACCGTTTCGCCGGCGCCGGCGGGGTGGTCCTGATCGACCAGCACCGCGGTCCCGCCATGCAGCACGGCCGCCTGGCAGGTTGTTCCCGGAAGCGAAGAGAAGATCGCCGGGGAGATGGCCTGCACGTCTGCCGCGCTGGGAACGGGCTGTGCGCCGTCATCGAAACGAAGCTGGAACGCCGCCGGACCGGAAGGAGTCTCCGGCGGCAACTGCGCATTGATCTGCCACGGCGTGACGGAGACGAGCGGCACGATGCTCCCGTTGGCCAGCAACGAAACCCCGCCCAGAGATCCCGGCAACGGGAAGCGGCTGGCGGCGGCCAGGGTGTCGGCCCCGAGGTTCAGCCCGTAAGCCGCGATCAGGGAGCCCGGCGAGGGCGCGGAGAAACCGATCAGGCCGGTGACGCCGCGCGGGTTCAGCGCCCGGGGCGCATAAGCAGGCCGCAAATTCGTGCCATCGCCCCGCACCGCATAGATCGCTCCGCGTCCCCCACTCTGCGGCCCGATGCTGCACGCGACCGTCGAGCCGTCGTCGCTGATCACCGGGTCCTGCGCCGCCGACATCTTGAAATTGGTCACGGCCTGCAGGCCCGTGCCATCGGAATGCACCACGTAGATCTGACCGCTGCGGGCGAACGCCACCAGCGAGCCGTCGGCTGAAATGGAAGGGTTGGTGCTGGAGTCGCTCCCGCTGGTCAGGGCGCGCAAGCCGCTGCCGTCGCTGCGCACTACCCAGATCTGGCTCGTCTGCGTCGGCTGGCCCGAGCTCGGATCGCGGTTGCACTGGAAGGCGACGGCGCCGCCGTCGGCGCTGATGGTGGCGGCCGAGGCGAACACCGACGGGTCGCTGCCGAGCTTGGTGACCTGCTGGAGGCTCGTGCCGTCAACCTTCATCGAATAAACATCGGTTGCCGTGGCTGCGAAGGTCGGCCCGGAGGGCGCGCTGCTGGTGAACACGATCAGTCCATTGCGGCTGATGACCCGCTGCGGCCCGGCCGCCAGCTCCCCGTTGAAGACCGGCAAGTGAGTCAGGCCGGCGCCGTCAGCGTTGACGATATAAAACGGCTGCTGGCGCCGAACCGAGTAGAGCACTTTCGAGCCGTCGGGCGAGACGTGCGGCGTGTCCACGCACGGGAAGAAGCAATTGGCGCAGAGAGGCTGGATGCAGCCGCCGGCGTCCACCGCCACGGTGCGGTCGGCGCCGGTCGCCAGATCGAGCAGGTGTACTTCTCCACTGGCGCCGATACGGCCTGGGGTAAGTGCGGCAAAGGCGGCGTGCGATCCGTCGGCGGCGAGCGACACGCTCGTGGCGCCCGTTGGCGGCTGGATGTCGGAAGCGAAGCGCGTCAGGCGGCGCACCGCAGCGCCGTCGGCGGTAGCCAGATACAGGTCTGTGGCCGCGAAGGTTGTGCCGTCAGGCGCCACCGCCGAGCCGAAAACGATCCGGAAGCCGGTAGCGTCCACGGCTGGCGGAAGCATGGGGATCGGCAGCCCAATGATCGTGGGGAGCGCGCCCTGCCCCGCCAACACCGCCGGCCACAGCAGGAGCAA
>JBGOUJ010000675.1:0-4088 GCA_041477005.1 Terriglobia bacterium
CGAATCCGCGCTCGGGCCGACCAGAGCGCCCGGATGAATCAGGCGATCCGTAACCACCCCGTCAAACGGCGCGGTAATACTCAAGTAAGCCACCAGCTCCCCTAGCGTTCGAACCGCCGCTTCGGCCGCACGACGGGCCTTCTCCCGGGAGTTCAGCAAAGCCTTGGCGGCCTCCATCTGCTTTTCCACTTGGATCAGTTCGTTGCCGGCGATCGCCCCGGGCGTTTCGGCGGCTTTTTTCGTGCGCTCGTATGTACTCTGCGCGGCCGCAAGCTGCGCCTCCCCCTGGAGCCGGTCCGCTTCGGCCGCCTGCAGCTTAGACTCCGCTTCGGCGATTTGCGCCCGCATCTCCGGAGCGGTCAGCTCGACGAGAAGGTCTCCCTGCTTCACGACGCTACCGCGGTCAACCAACACGCGTTCGACATAACCCGGGACTTTAGCGTGCAGCGAAACGCTGAGGAACGGCGCGAACTCGCCGGGCAAGTCGATGGTTCGCGATACGGACCTTGAAACGACCGGCGTAAGATCGACGCTTTGCGCCCAGCCGGATCCGGCGAGCACTCCAAGAGCCAGCGTGAGAAGAGTTCTATGGCGCTTCATAGTAACGGCTCGCGGGATCCATGGGATTGAGCGACGGAGAAGTGATGGATGCCTGTCGTTGGAGGATCGCGTAGATGGAGGGCAAAATCGTCAGAGTCGCGAACGTCGCCACGAGTAGGCCGCCGATAACCGCCCGGCCGAGCGGAGCCGATTGCGACCCGCCCTCGCTCGCTCCGATAGCCATCGGGATCATGCCCGATATCATCGCAGCGGCGGTCATCAAGATAGCGCGCAGGCGGCTGCTCGCTCCTTCCCGGGTTGCTTCAAACAGCGGTCTGCCCTCGCGGCGGAAGCGTTCTGCAAACGTGACCAGCAGGATCGAGTTGGCCACGGCGATTCCGATCGCCATAATCGCGCCCATGAACGACTGAACGTTCAGCGTCGTGCCGGTCGCCAGCAGCATGAGTAAGACACCGCAGAGCACCGCAGGAACCGTCAAGATTATGGCCAGGGCCAGCCGCATTGACTGGAAGCTCGCCGAGAGTAGTAGAAAAATGACCAGGATGGCAAGCAGCAGACCGATTCGCAAGCCCGAGATCGTCTGCTCGAGCGGCGGGATCTCACCGCGCAGCCTGACCGTAACACCCCTCGGCGGAGCCCCGGCGCCCGCCAAGGCCTGATTCAGCTTCTGCGCCGCTTGCCCCAGCGTCAGCCCATGAATATTGGCAGTCAGGCTCACGACACGCTGACCGTTGTACCGCTCAATCAGCCCGGGCATGGTTCCCAGTTTCAGGCCCGCAAGGTTTGTAAGCTCGGTGTCCAGCCGGCCGTTTTTCATAACCGGCAGCTCGCCGATCTCTTCGAGACTTTGGATACGGTTCTGGGGCAGTTGCACCTGAATCTGAAAGGAGTTGCCGGAGATCGGATCCCGCCAGTAATTGGGCTCCGTGAATCGCGAAGAAGACGTGGCCGGCACAATGGAGCGCACAACGTCGGCCATGGTCAAGCCGAACTGGCCGGCTCGATCGCGGTCCACATTGATGTCGAGCGTTGGATAATTGAGTTCCTGCGCAAACTGCAGGTCGCGCGAGACTTGACAAGGGATGACCCGCTGCCGCCGCATCCGGCGTTTCAGTCCCCTTCGCGAAGGGGACGCGCGCGCGGGTCGTCGAGGATCTCGACCGTACGCACCGCCAGCTCGCGGGGCGGCGGGTGCGCATCCCGGCTGCGGCCGATGTGGAGGAGCGCCGCGTGCGGGACCTGTCCGGCGATATCGCGCTGAAGCCCGGCGAGCTGCGGATTGAATTCTTCGGCGTGGAGGATCTGGCGGCGAAGCTCTTTGCGCTGTCGCAGGCGATGGCCAACGACTGGCGGGCGTTTTCCGAGGCCGTCGAAGACGGCGGCGCGCCCGCGCTGCCGGTTAGCTAAGTTTAGCGAATTCGCTAAAGCCGCTGAGTAGAGGCGGCGGGCCAGTCAGAGAGTGTGATGAAGGACAGTTGTATCGCTTGAAGGCTCAAAAGGACCGGCCTTCGGAGCTTTGCTCACACCACGTTGAGCAACAGCTTGAATCCGTAGTCCATATGGAGCTGCTGATGACAGTGGAAAAGCGTCAGACCGTCCATCGCAGGCGTCACATCCACCTCGATCTTCTTGAAGCCTTTCACCAGCACGACATCTTTCAAAATGCCGGCCGTGGGCTTGCCATGCACGTTTGTCAGTTCAAAGCTGTTACGGTGCAGGTGAATCGGATGCGCGTCGTCAGTCTGATTATCGAACACGAGGCGGTAGCGCCGGCCCTTCTGAAGCTTTCGCGGCTCTGCCTTCTCATCGAAGCTGGTGCCGTTGATGGTCCAGCGATTGAAGCCCCCCGTGCCGCCGTTGATCTTCCCAAAAACAAGGGGAATCGTCTCATCGGGTTGTGGGACAGCGCGGTTCTGACCGAAAAGAGTGTAATTCCACGGCTTCTTCTGCGGCTTCAGCCAGCGAGGTGACCCGGTCTTGTTGGCGTACTCGACGACGATCCCCATGCCATTCTTGCGGTCATCATCCATCGGCGTACCCAAAATCCACACGCCAGGATTCCTCATTTCTACGATGGCCGAAATCCGCTCGGCTGTCCCGAGTTCAAGCACCTCAACGGCTTGCGGCTGAGGCACGGGATTTCCGTCTAGGGCGACAACCTGAAACTGGTGGCCCGGTAAAGCAAGCTGAATGTTTTCGGTCGCACTGGCATTCAGGAAATGGAAGAGAACGCGCTGGCCCTCCTTTACTCGTACAGGCTCTCCGTACCCGAGACACTTGCCGTTGATCGTGAACCGCTGATAACCGATCTCCCATCCGTTCGGCTTTTCCTGTTTCTGTTGAGCCTCCTTCTTCTTACGCTCCCTGTCTCTATCTTCTTCGTCGCCTTCCTCCATCTCTTCGGCCCCGAAGAACGGCTCAAATTCGTGGGTTGCCAGAAACACCTCCTGATCGTAATGGCCGGGGTTATTTTTGGGGTCAATGTAGACAAACGCAAACTGGCCGGTGTAGGTACCACGGTTCAGATCAGACATCGACATCACATGCGTATGCACGAAACGGGCTCCTGCGGGCTGGGGCGTCAGTTGATATCGAATATGGCCGTTGGCCGGCACCGCGAGACTTCTCTCTTCAGCGGCGCCGTCCACGGATGCCGGGATAATCTGGCCATGCCAGTGGACGAGTTCCGGGGCGTCCGTATCGTTGAAGAGATCGACCCTTACGGGAACGCCTTCCCGGAGCCGGATGAGCGGTCCGGGAACTGTTCCGTTGTATCCGATGGTGCTGATGGTGTGATCCTTGGCTATATCCGCCAGCACGGGACTGATGCGCAGCGTGACATCAGCCGGAGCGCCAGGCGCGGTCCCTTCCGATCCCGCGACCTTTGGCCCGGCTGAGCGGTTGCACCCACCTAATAAAAGGCCAGATGCCGCCACGGCGTCTGCGAAGAACTTACGTCGTGTTTTTTGAGCTTCGTTCATAGTGTGGTTGCTCCTGCGGTTCACTTTTCGGTGCTGCGCCGGTCCAAGCCCAGACTCAGACGGCAATCTATGGACACCGGTCCTGCGCCCTCAAACAATAGAAACAGCAGACCGAGCAGCATACACAAATCCGTTCGCGCCTCGTGTGCCGCCGTCCAGAAACCTTTGTCGAGCAGCATCGGAACCTTTGTGGTCGCAATTGCGACAGAGATGTTGATCAGAAGAGGAACGGCGGAAAGGCGAGTCAGAAAACCAACGATTATCAACATTCCGAAGAGGATCTCGACAACGCCCACGAAAGGTGCGCTGAACGAAGGATCTGGTATCCCAATCTTCGCAAAGCGGCCCATTCCGAGGCTCTCGGGAAACAGGAATTTCTGAATCCCCTCCGAGAGAAACACCCACCCGACCACAGCTCGGATAAGCAGCGTGGCTTTGGGCGCGGTGGAAGCGAGCATCCGCTGATTCAGTGTCATGGCCGACCGACGATTCGCCTTTTATGGTATCATCATTCGTAATCGTATGGCGAAATCGAAACCAGAGCAA
>JBGOUJ010000676.1:0-4088 GCA_041477005.1 Terriglobia bacterium
ATGGAACATGGTGATCGCCATTGTGGACGACGGAGGAAACCTGATTTACCTGCAGCGCATGGATGAAACCCAGATCGGGAGCATCGAGGTGGCGATCGAGAAGGCGCGCAGTGCGGCTCGATTCAAGCGCCCCACCAAAGTTTTTGAAGACGCCGTCGCCGGAGGCCGCCAGGCGATATTGAAGCTTCCCGGCGCGATGCCGGTGGAGGGCGGGCTGCCGATTACGGCCGAGGGCAAAGTGATCGGCGCTATCGGGGCGAGCGGCGGGGCCTCGCAGCAAGATGGTCAGGTCGCCCAGGCCGGGGTGGAGGCGCTGTCCAAGATCCTGGCCCGCTAAAACAGCGCGTCTGAAGTTCTTGCGCGCCACCCGTCGGTTGGCCGGGTGCTGATTCTGGCTTCTGACTCCTGACTTCTGTCTTCTTGTTTAGTTCAGGACCGGCGTTCGCCGCAGAAGCGGCGGGCAGCCTCGGCCAGGACCCGGGCGCAGGAGATGACCGACTCCAGATCCACCCATTCCACCGCCTCGTGGGCTCCCGCGCCGGCAGGTCCGTAGTTCACCGTGGGGATGCCGGCGCCGGCGAAGAGGGCGGCGTCCATCCAATAGGCCACCCCGGCTTCGACCGGCGGCTGCCCGGTCACCGTGGCGGCCGCGTTGCGCACCGCGCAGGCGATCGTTGCCTCCCGGTCACACAACAGGGGCGGGCGATCCAACAAGCAGCGTACCTCAGCCTCCTCTCCGGCGCGGCGCACGACAGCCTGCAGCTCTGCCATCACCTGCTCGGGAGTTTCGCCGGGTAGCGTCCGCCGCTCCACTTGCAAGCGGCACTCGGGGGAATAGGTGGAAAGGCCCGTCCCGCCCTGGATCAGGGCGCAGTGCTGGGAGGCAGGGCCGACCAGAGGGTGGACTCGCCGGCGCAGTTCGTCCCGGTCAAACTGCTCCAGGGCGGCGATGATCCGGCCCATTTTGCCGATAGCGCTGACGCCCAGGTCCCAGCGGCTGCCATGGGCGGCCCGGCCGGTCGTGACGATCTCGGCCCACACAAAACCCTTATGGCCGAGGATGAGCCGGCCCTCGCTGGGCTCGGTGAGGATGCACGCGTCGGCTTTGTGGCGCCGCACGAAATCCTGCGCTCCGATACTGGCGTACTCTTCGTCGGCCACGAGCGCGACTAACAATCGTCCCGCGATCCCGTTTTGCGCCAGCGAGGCTGCCGCCGACATCAGCGCGGCGGCGCTGCCCTTCATGTCGAAACTGCCGCGCCCGTAAACCCGGTTGCCGTCGACGCGCGGCTCGAAGGGGGGAATGGTCATGCCGGCCGTGCCGACCGTATCCAAGTGAGCGCATAACACCAGGACCGGACCATCTCCATCGCCCGCCTCGGCCACGGCGTTCGGCCGCCCCGGCGCCGCCTCCTCCACCCAGCTCCGCATGCCCTGCGTGGCCAGCCAGTCGCGGGCAAATGCGGCAATGGCTGCCTCGCCATGGGCCTCCCCGGGCGCGAGCGTTGGGTTCACCGAGGGGATCCGAATCAATTGCTGCAGCAGGTCCAGAACGGCGGCTCGAGCGATGGCGTCGGCGGGCATCGGGTTGATCCCCAGATTCTACCGCGCTATCCGGCCGGCACTGGCGAGCGATGCCGCGGGCACGCGGCCTGCGGTAAGAGAAGCGATTGCTCCGCCCACGCCTATCGCTCGATCGTGACTTGGGACGGGTTCACCTCGTATCCGTCATCGCTGGCGACCTGGACCGCTACGGAGCGCAGGACCTCGTCGGAGGCGTTCTGAGGGGTCCCGGGCGACGGCCGCTTGATCACCTCTTCGCCGGTCTGGATGCGAACGCTCCACCTCTTCTTCTGCACATCCCAGCTCAACTGTGCGTTGTCGGCTCGTATCATCTCGCCGCCTCCTTACAAACGCAAAACCACCCTGGCCCTCATTTTGGGTCGCGTTTCTTCAGGAGTCAAGATGTACGGCCGGAAGGTAGTGGATCAGTTTGAATCCAGCAGGGCCACGATTTCTTCAATCGACCAAACGTGATCGCTTACTCCGGCTTCCATCGCGGGCGTCACCCGTAGCGTCTGGTGGACGCGTCCGAAGTTGTAGTATATGAAATACAGGGCCACGGCTGCCGCGTGGTTCTCGATCTTCTTGGAAAGCGCGTTGGTCAGCCGAGTGAACCGGCGCATCGACATGCGCATGGTCAAGTTCTGCCGCTCCACGTAGCTCGGGGAGATGTGCTCGGGCTTCGGGTTCCCCAGGATCGGCACGGGGTGCGCTGAGATGCCCTGTGCGGGGCTGTAGCGGGCTTCCCCGGCCCGGTCCTCGCCGAATAGTTTTACGAGCATCGCATAATCAACGGCGTTGCCGAAGTGCGTCTCTACCGCGTCCAAATAGACCTTGTGTCCGTCCGTCGTTAGCTGGATTCGTTTCTTCAAGCGGCCCGCCAGATCGCTGATGAACTCGTGCGCGCTACCCGCATCGCGCCCGCCGATGAACCAGCAGGGGATCAGCTTGGTATCGGCGTCAATTGCCGTCCAGGTCCACACGGAACCAAACCCCGGCTGGCTCTTTTTGTCGTCCGGCAGGTTCTTGTCCTTAGCCCCGACGTAGCTCCAAATTTCATCGCACTGAATCCGCTTGCAGGTGAGGTTTCGCAGGTTTTCATCCTGGTATTTGGAACACGCCGCGCCAAGCTCCACGAGCAACTTGACCACCGTGTTCTTGGCGACTTCGGTCATCCGAACCGTGGACCGGATCGAGTTTCCCTCGCATAAGGCGGCTACGACTTGGGCCCGTCTGGCAGCCGACAGCCTGTTCATACTGACCAGTATGCTTGAATGTGCTTGCTTTGTCAAGTAGTTTGGTCACTTTAACAACTTACGTTAAGTAGTTGTTGACATGCTTGCGGATTCGCTGTATCCTGTAGATGGAATGAGCGCCAGGCATGGATGTCGAGTTTAACGACAAGCGGTTAGCGCTCATTGAAACGGATCGGGCAATCGAGACGAGGCTGTCGGTTTCAGTGATTAACTCGTGCAGGCAGAAGCTCCTTGTCATCCGAGCAGCGCCAGATGAACGGACCTTGCGGAACTGGAAGAGCCTGCATTACGAAAAACTGGAGGGCAGAACCGACGAGCGGTCGATCCGGCTCAACAGACAGTGGCGGCTGGTTTTCACGATCAACACCGCGTGCCGGCCTCAAAAAATGACTGTGTTGGGCATTGAGGACTACCACTAAAAGGCGGCGTCTATGGCGACCACGAACGCAACTTGGGTTAGGCATCCCGGCTTCTACATCAAGGAGGAAATGGAAGCACGGGATTGGCTCCAGCGTGACCTCGCCTTTATCCTCGGCTGCTCGGAGCAAGCGCTCAATCCAATTCTGTCGGGAAAGCGCGGGATTAGCCCAGAGATGGCGAAAGCTCTAGGGAAGGCGTTTGATGTGCCAGCAGAGTTTTTCTTGAATCTTCAAAAAACATTCGACCTTGTGAAGGCTCAGGATCCCAGCCCGGAAGTGGCCATCCGCGCGAGAATGCAGAGCAAGTACCCCGTTCGCGAAATGATAAAACGGGGATGGATCGAGGACTCCGATGCGGCCATGATCGAAACACAGTTGGTGCGCTTCTTGGAAGTGAAGAGCGCCGATGAGATTCCGTATCTGGCGCACGCTGCGAAGAAGAGTCGCTACGAGGAACGGGAGATTCCGCCCCCGCAATTGGCATGGCTCTTCAGAGTGCGTCAGATAGCAAGGTCCATCAGCGTGCCCAGTTATTCAGAGAAGTCTCTACGTGATGCTCTGGCGCAGCTAAGAGAACTACTGGTAGCTCCGGACGAGGCGCGGCACGTGCCCCGCATTTTAATGGACTGCGGCATCCGCTACATCATCGTGGAGAAGATCCCTAACGCTGCCATCGACGGCATATGTTTTTGGATAAATGGACAGCCTGTAATCGGGATGTCCACGAAACGAGACACAATAGACAACTTCTGGTTTGTTCTGCGTCACGAGATTGAACACGTCCTCCAAAGGCATGGACAGGAAAATGAAATCATCGATGCCGACCTTAAGGGCGAAAGAGCGGGTACCG
>JBGOUJ010000677.1:0-4083 GCA_041477005.1 Terriglobia bacterium
AACACTTCGGCCCCTTCCGGCGTCTACAGGGCAGGAGGAACCATAATGCGCGCAACCCGGATGTTTTGCTTGGGGGCAATTCTGCTCGTTTGCCCGGCGGCCGCCCTGGCGGCGACCATCCCGGTGAATGGCGGCCTGGTCGTTCACGAGTGGGGCACCTTCACCTCGGTCGTGGACCGCGACGGCTCCGCGCTTGACTGGCGGCCGCTCAACGGCCCGGCCGACCTGCCTTTGTTCGTCTGCCGCATCGACCCCCGTTACAGCGTCAAATCCTATTCGCGAGCGCGCGTCCGGATGGAAACGCCGGTGCTCTACTTCTACGCTCCGCAGGAGACCGCCGTTTCCGTCAAGGTGGGCTTTCCGAAAGGCCAGATTACCGAATGGTATCCGCAGGCCCGCTGGGTTGGGAATGGAATCGACTGGGGCTCGATCCAGGTCCTGCCCGGCGCGAAGACGGATTTTCCCGTTGAGAACAGCAATAGCCATTACTATCCGGCTCGCGAGACCGACGCCGCGCCGCTCCGCGTGGCCGCCCGCGGCCCGGAACAGTATGAGCGGTTTTTGTTTTATCGGGGCTTGGGCACTTTCGACCTGCCGCTCTCGGTAAAGCTGGTGGGCGATAAGGTCCTGCTCAAGAGCGCCGCCCCGATCGGGACGGCCGTTCTATTCGAAAACCGCCAAGGAAAGACGGGCTACGGCGTCTATAACCTGCCGGAGCGCGAGGCGACGCTCGATCGCCCGCGGCTCGAAGGCACGGCGAATTCGCTTCCTCGCGAGATGGAAACGATGCTCGCTCGAAACGGCCTTTACGAGAAGGAAGCCGAGGCCATGATCCGGACGTGGCGTGACACCTGGTTCGAGGAGGGAGTGCGCGTCTTCTACGTTCTACCGAGGCCGGTAACAGACGCCATCCTGCCGATCACCATCGAGCCGCGACCGGCGGATCTGGTGCGGGTTCTCGTGGCCCGCACCGAAATCATTACGCCGGAAATGGAGGATTTCGTTAAGCAGGCCGTAACGGCCGGCGATGCGTCGGCCGCCATCCGGCGATACGGGCGCTTCGCCGAGCCGATTCTGATGCGCCTGATGGAGACGACGACCGACCCGGCGGTTAAAACCCGAGCGGCCCGGTTGCTCAGCTCTTCGCCCGCCGCACCTCTCCAGTAAACGTGCACAGGGGAGCGCGGTGCGGAAACCTTATCGCCATAGCTCCAGCGCTGTATGCTTCGCTGCGCCGCCGGCGCGGGGCGTGGGGCCAGCGGTAACACAGACTCTCGGACGAATAGTTCACAAGTGCAACCAGGGCCGAGTTGGAGTAGCAAAGCGAAATAGGGTGTAACCCCGGTGGTCTCGGCGGTCGTCTTCTCAGGGTGCGTGCACCGGAAGGTCTTCGCCTGATCGCATTACTCGCTGCTGTGCCGCTTGTCCCGAAACTGGCGCTGTCCGCCGAGTCCGCGCCTGGCAACGAGCCTGGCAGCGCGGAACCCGGTTACAACGACGAGCGGATTCTCGGGATCATTCCGAACTATACGACCGTTTCCGACCCAAACAGCCATGTTGCGCCGCTGACAGCCAAGGAGAAGTGGAAACTGTTTGCGAGAGGATCGCTCGACCCCTTCAACGAGGCGAGCGCCTTGCTAGGGGCAGGTTTATCCCAAATGGGGAACGACGACCCGAAGTATGGCAATGGTGGCAAGGCATATGCCAAGCGTTTCGGCGCCGCCGTAACAGATTTTGCCACCCAGAGTTTCTTCACCGAAGCGGTTTTCGCTTGCATCCTTCACCAGGATCCCCGGTACTACCGCAAGGGTCCCTCGGCGGGTGTAGCGGCTCGCACGTGGTATGCAGTCACGCGGTCGGTTGTGACGAGGCAGGACTCGGGACGCCCGGCTTTCAACTTCTCCAACGTGCTCGGCATGAGCCTGGGCATCGCGGCGTCCAATCTTTACTATCCGCGCGCCAGTGTGAACGGGCCGGAGGTAGCGTCTCGCTTTGGCAGCAGCATGATGGGCGGGGCTCTCGGCAATCTGCTCCCCGAGTTCTGGCCGGATATTCGGGCCAAGGTATTCCATCGCAAGTCAGAGAGAGCGGCGCCCCCACTCCAACCATCGGCCCTGCGCTAACGGAACCCCAGGAGCTGGACCTTCGAGCTTGTCGCGCCGTACGGCGGCGTCAGCGCGGGACCTGCCTGGAACGCCTCCGCCCTGTTCTTCCCCCATACCCAGGAACGCCGGATCGTGCGATGCGACCCCTGGCACGTCATACCGAGTAGGCACAAACTCCGCCGGCTGAAGGGGCATGGTGGCGGCCGGCGGTTCCTTTCCCAGGGCGATTCAGTGGCAGCGGTTGGCCTGGTACCTATCCCAGCCGCACGGACCGGATGCTATCTGGGCTGGGCCCCGATGGTAGGACCCGCTACTTTCCCGCGCCTCTTCCCGTGAAAAATCCAGCGCTTTCAGGCGATTTTCATCTGGGCCCCTTAAGATGTGCGTCGGGGGCATTCGTTGCGCAACCACTTGCTCACAGTCCTGGCTCTGATTGTTGCGAGCAACGCAATGGCCCAGAGTTCGTCTCATGCCCCGTCAATAACGGGCACGGTCCTCGATCCCAGCGGCGCCTCGGTTCCCAGCGCTACCGTGACCCTCAAGCATGGTCCGGTCGCGGCACAGCCCCCGACGAAGACCGATATTTCGGGCGTCTTCCGTTTCGACGCGGTTCCGGAAGGATCGTACTCGATCGAAGTTCAACACGAAGGCTTCAAGAACTCAGTCAGGCCGCTGCGAGTCTCCACCCGGCCCCCGGCGCCGTTGCGGATCGCGCTCGCTTTGGCCGATGTTGCTACGGAAGTGTCGGTTGCGGCAACCGGGCCGGGCCAGACATCGACCGACACCGCCGAGAACCGCGACTCGGCGACCGTCGATCAAAACCTCCTGGAGAAAGTGCCGATCTTCGATCAGGACTATATCGCGGCGATGACTGCTTTCCTCGACCCCGGCGCGATCGGCACCAGCGGAACGCAATTGATTGTGGATGGAATGGAAGTGAACAACCTCGGCGTCTCCGCGTCCGCCATCCAGGAAGTCCGGATCAATCAGAACCCGTACTCCGCGGAGTTTGCGCGTCCCGGCCGAGGGCGGCTCGAGATCATCACGAAGGCAACCACCTCCGAGTACCACGGGACCTTCAACTTCACGTTCCGCGACTCTTACCTGAACGCCCGCGATCCCTTTGCGCTGGTTCGAGCGCCGGAGCAGCGCCGTATATTCGAGGGTTTCTTGAGCGGGCCTGTAGGGCACAGCAAGACCACATCGTTTCTATTCTCGGGCGAACGCCAGGAAGAGGACCTGCAAGCGATCGTGTTCGCTCGCGACCTCTCGGGACCCATTCAGGAGAACGTACTGAGCCCCAAGCGAAACACGCAAGTCTCGTTTCGCGTGAGCCACCAGTTCAGTCAGAAGCACACCGTTTCCTGGCAGTACAATGACCGGAACCTCCCCAGCTCGAATCTGGGGGTCGGCGGCTTCGTGCTGGCTGAGGCCGGCATGACGCGCAAACCGGCGGAACGCGAGGTGATCTTCAACGATCGATTGACGCTGTCGCCGCGGTGGCTAAATCAACTCCAAGTTCTGATCGGCCGGGAGCGCGACTCGACGACCAGCGTCAAGGCCGCCGCCAAGATCGTGGTTCAGGATGCCTTCACCGCCGGCGGCGCGCAGTTCAACCTGTTGCGCACGGAGAACCACCTTCAACTGAACGACATCGTGAGTTGGTCCGCCGGGAAGCACTTCGTGAAATTCGGTTTGAACGTGCCGGATTGGAGCCGCCGCGGGGTGGATGATTTCAGCAACTTCGGAGGCACGTTCTTTTTCTCCAGCCTGCAGGACTACGCGGCACAACATCCTTACGCGTTCCGGCAGCAACAGGGCTTGGGCCACGTGGTGTACTGGCAGAAGGAACTGGGCGCCTTCGTTCAAGACGATTACAAAGTGCGCGCCAACCTCTCGCTTTCGCTGGGTCTCCGCTACAACTGGCAGAACTATCTCCGTGACAACAATAATTTCGCGCCCCGGATCGCATTCGCTT
>JBGOUJ010000678.1:0-4076 GCA_041477005.1 Terriglobia bacterium
AGATCACGCGCATCGAACTGTTCCAGGTTGTCGTCCCGATGCAGCCGGACATCATCAACAGCCCGGAGTTCGGCCCTGACGCGCTGACCGAGTTCCCCAGCCTCCCCAAGTTTATATTGAAAGTACACACAGACTCCGGCCTCGTGGGGATCGGCGAGACCGAGCGCGACCTGAAGGAAGCGGCGGTGCGCGCGAACGCCGCCTCCCTGGAGGGCCGCAACATCCTGGACTTGAATCTCACCGACCTGCGGCTGCCCAATCGGGCCGGCTACTCCGGCTTCGAGATGGCCCTTTACGACGCGGCGGGCAAGGCTGTGGGCTGGCCGGTCTATCGGCTGCTGGGCGGACTCGCGCAGCCGAAGGTGCTGGTCAATTACTGGTGTGGGCGCAAGACGCCCGCCGATATGCGCCGGGTGGCCGAGCGCGCCGTGGCCGGCAAATTCCATGGCATCAAGGTGAAAGGCCGGCCCGGCGATCCAATCGTCAAGGCGGTCGAAGCGATCGCCGCCGTTTCGCCCGCGTTGAAGGTCACGGTGGACTTTAACGGTTATCACCACAGCGTGGCCGAGTTCTTGCCCATCGGCCGGGGACTCGACGCGGCGGGCAACATGCTCGTCATCGAAGATCCCATCGTCAAGAGCGACCTGGCCGGCTACAAGGAGCTGCGGGGGCAGTTGAAGACGCCGCTCGCGCTGCACCTGGGCGATCCGCGGGCCATGCTGCTCGCCATACGCGCCGAGGCCTGCTCGATCTTCAACACCGGCCCCGCGCCCAGCATGGCCAGCTTTGTGTCTAACTGCTATCTCACCGCTGCCGCCGGCATGCCCGTCTGGCATGGCTCCGGTCACGAACTCGGCATTCTGGACGCCGCCATGCTTCATTCCTGCGCGGCCTCGCGCAACTGCACGCTGCCGAGCGACATCTTGAGCCATCAGCGGGTGGACGACCTGATCGTCCATCCCATCGAAATCCGCGAGAGCTACGCCATCGTTTCGGACCGGCCCGGGCTTGGCGTCGACCTCGACGAAGACGCCGTTCGGCGCTATCGGGTGAAAGCATGAGCAGAAAGACGGCGCTTCTGGCCGACGCCATTTACAAGGAGCACGTCACCGGCCGGGGCCACCCCGAGCGGCCGGAGCGGTATGACGCCGTCGCCGGGGCGCTCGGGGAGGCGGGTCTGACGAAGTCGCTCGTCCGGGTCGAGGCCCGCGCGGCCACGGAGGAGGAAATCGCCGCCTGCCACACGCTCGAATACATCCGGACGGTGCAGCGCGACGTGGCGGAGGGCGCCCGCGAGCTCTCGACCGGCGACACCAAGATCTGCCCTCACTCGCTCGACGTGGCGGTGCGGGCGGCCGGCGGCGTGCTGAACGCTGTCGATGCCGTCGTCACCGGAAAGGCTGCTAACGCTTTCTGCCTGGTGCGTCCGCCGGGCCACCATGCCACGCCCGGCAAGGGCATGGGCTTCTGCGTCTTCAACAACGTGGCCCTGGCCGCCCGCTACGCCCAGCGCCGGCACGGCATCGGTCGCGTATTGATTGCCGACTGGGACGTCCATCACGGCAACGGCACCCAGGACATCTTCTACAGCGACGGCTCGGTCTTTTTCTTTAGCACGCACCAATCGCCCTGGTATCCGGGCACCGGCGCGGCGGAGGAGACCGGGGAAGGTAAAGGCAAGGGGACGACGCTGAATTGCCCGTTTCCGGCGGGTTCGGGCCGCGAGGAGATTGCCGGAGCCTTTCGCAAAAAACTGGTTCCTGCGGCGCAGCGCTTTCAGCCGGATTTGGTCCTGATCTCGGCTGGATTTGACTCTCGCCTGGGGGATCCGCTGGGCCGCTTCACTCTGGGCGACGAGGACTTCGCGGAGCTGACGAAGGTGATGCTCGATATCGCGGACCGCCATGCCGGCGGCAGGTTGGTCTCGGTGCTCGAAGGCGGCTACAACCTGAGCGGCCTCGCCTCCGCGGCGACGGCGCACGTCAAAGCACTGGTGATACAGTGACGGCTGCGCCGACGTGGCGCACGCACTCTTGCGTGCGGCGTCGAGACTCGTCTCGACGCCCAGTGGTCCGCAGGGCAAGCGTCGACACAAGTCTCGACCCGGCAGGCTGAAGCCTCGAAGCCTCTGTCACCATATTGTGCGAGACGTAATAAGTTTATTAGATGCTTATTCTATGGCCGTCACTGGATCCACGAAGCGCCACAGGATGGCGCCGGTCACGTACATTCCCGCGGAGAGGTAAAAGGTCAGCGGCCAATTATTCGTTTCGTGCAGGATGTAGCCGATGACCACCGGCGAGAGCGTCCCCCCGAGATTCCCCATCATGTTCATGGCGCCGGAGAGCGTGCCGGCGCAGCGGCCGCCGACGTCCATGCAGGAGCCCCAGCTTCCCGACAACACCAGATCGCCAAAGAAGCTGGCCAGGCCCATGATGATCATGGTCCACACCGGATTGGGCAGGTTCGGCGATACCACCAGCAGCGCCGCGGCCCCGCCGTAGCCGACGTAAGCGATCCGCCGCCGGATGAGGGCTACGCTGCGAACCCGGCGCGCGAGCCACGAGGCGAGGAAGCCTCCCACGAACGCCCCGATGCCGCCCAAGAACAAGGGCAGCCCGCCCAGCACGGCGCTGCGGCCGACCTCGAGACCTCGTGCCTCTTGCAAATATATGGGGAGCCAACTGATGTAGAAGTACCACGCATAGGAGACGCAGAAATATTGCCCGCAGAGCAGCCATACGTCCTTCGAGCGGGCGAGCTTCGCCCACGGCACGTTGCTGTGGCCGGCCGAGGGCGTCGCGCCGCTTTCGATGATCTCCACCTCGGCGGCGTTCATGCCCTTCTTCTCCCGCGGGTTGTCGCGATACCAAAGGAAAAACCAGACCGCCGAAAGTCCGCCGATCGCCCCAAACAGCTCGAACGACCCCCGCCAGGAGACGTGCTGCAAAACCTGGAACACCAGCCAGGGCGTGAACGCTCCGCCCCACCGCGCGCTCATCCACATGATCCCTTGCGCTCGCGCGCGCTCCGGCCGGGGCAGCCAGGTGGTGAAGGCCTTGGTCATGTTCGGAAAAAAGCCCGCCTCGCCGATCCCGAACAGGAACCGCGTCACCCACAAAGAGAGCAGCCCCCACGCCCACGCCGTGGCGGCGGTGAAAAACGACCACCAGACCACCAGCCCCGCCAGCACCCGCCGCGGACCCATCCAATCGCCCAGAAAGCCGGTGGGAATTTCGAACAACGCGTAGGCCAGGGTGAAAGCCGAGAACACGGCGCCCAGTTGTAGTCTCGACAGGTGGAGATCCCGGGTAATCAGCGGGGCCGCCTGGGCGATGCAGACGCGGTCGATGTAGGCCACCACCGCCACCACGACCGCAAACACGATCACGCCGTGCCGGACCCGCGTCGGCGTTTGCCCGGGCATAGGTCAGGGGGCGGTCGCGTTGGGGCCGAGATCCCATCGCTCGCCGAAGAAGCCGGCTGCGGCGATCCTGCCGGGGTAGCGGTCGTCGGGCGGGGTGGTCGTGTCGACGATGGCGAAATCGGGGAGCTTGGGGACCTGGCGCGCGTTGTTGAGGTTATCGTACTCGCGGAAGGTGAAGCCGCTGTTGAGCACCACGTATTTTTTCGGGTTCAGCGGGTTGGGGTAGATCAGGATCAGGGCGTGGGTGGCGGCGGGAAACTCGCGCTTCCCCACCACCACGGCGGTTGTGGTCCACCGAATCGGCAGGCGGTCGGCGATGCGGGCGAGAACCTTGTTGCTGCCCGGGTCGCCCCACAGCACCAGGTTCGAGCCGGCGATGTCGGCGTCGGTGACAGCGGCGTCGTCTTTGACCTGTGCCTCGCCGCGGAACTGGCGGCGCCACTCGGTGATCGCGTGGTTCTGCTCGGCCGTCACCCAGGATGCGATGCCCGGCGCCAGCGGCTGGCCGGTGGGGCGGACGATGAGGAAGCGGTCCAGGAAAGCGTCATCAATGGGACCTTGCAAGCCGTGGCGCTTCCACAGGCCATCACCGGGGCCGGCTTGCTCGACCACGGTCCACTGCTTTCCCGAGCGGCGGAAGTGCGCCTGC
>JBGOUJ010000679.1:0-4065 GCA_041477005.1 Terriglobia bacterium
ACAACAACACGCTGTTCCACAGCTCGGGTCAGTTCCAGTTCGACGGCCACGTGACCGGCTTCGGAAATGACGAAGGCTTTGACCGCGCCGACTTCATGCTGGGCGGCTTCTCCTTTTTCACGCAGAACAGCGGCGAACTGGAGCAGCGTCGCGGCACCCAGACCGGATGGTACTTCGGCGACACTTAGCGCGTGCGCCCCGGCCTGACTCTGAGTTACGGAATCCGCTACGAGCCCTACGGGCTATTCAAGGACAAACTCGACCGCAACCAGACCTTTGACCTGGCCGCCAACCGGGCAGGTATCCGGTCGACGATCTACAAGAACGCGCTGCCCGGCCTGTTTTACCACGGTGACAAAAAGCCGCAGGGATACGGCGGTGGCGACACCTTTGGAGACGTCGTCGCCGATTCCGACAACAACAACCTGGCGCCCCGGTTCGGCTTTGCCTGGGATCCTTTTAGGAAGGGCAAGACCAGCGTCCGCGGCGGTTACGCGATCTTCTACGACGAGCCGTCGCTCAATGCCCAGAACGACGCGAACAACGTGACGCCGTTCAGCTACAACGTGGAGTATCACGACGGGTCGTTCGACAAGCCGTTTCTTGGTCGCGAGGCGGAGAACATTTTCCCCGTCAGCGCCGCGAACCACAATGTGCCGTTCCCAACGCCGCTCTTCGTCATCGTGTTGGACAAGAAGTACATCACCACCTACACGCAGAACTGGAGCCTGACCCTGGAACACGAGGTCGTGAGAAACACGCTGGTGCGTGTGGGTTACGTAGGCACGAAGGGAACGCACCTGAAGAGCGAGTACGATCAGAATCCACCGATTTACGATCCGAAGCTGTCCCTGACCCAGAACCGGGCGAACATTGACGATCGCCGCGCCATCAAGGACTTCTTGACGATATCCCGGTGGATGCCCGGCCTGAACGCTTTTTACAACGCCCTCCAGGTGGCAGTGGACAAACGATACAGCAACGGATTCACGATCAGCAGTTCCTACACCTGGTCGAAGAACCTGGATTATGTGTCTTCCAACGGATTCGGGGGCAGCCGAGGCATCAACGATCCCTTCAACTTCTTCTTCTCGCGCGGGCCCTCCGACCTCAGCCGGACCCACCGGTTTGTCAATTCCTTCGTGTGGGACCTGCCGACGTTCCGAAAGGGATCGACAGCAAGCGCTGTCCTGGGCAACTGGCGGTTGAGCGCCATTACTCAGATCATGTCGGGGCGGCCGTTCAGCGTAGGCGCCTCAAACAACCCGACGGCCGGGGCGGGATCGGCGCGCGCCGACCTGGTCGGGAGCGGCTACCCGATCCTCGATACGGGCCGCCCCAAAGGTGACAAACTGAACACGTACTTCGACAAGACCCGGTTCGCCAATCCGCAGCCGAACACTTTCGGCACCTTGGGAAGGAACGTCCTTTGGGGCCCCGGATTCGCTAACATCGACACGTCGCTGGCCAAGGGCTGGAGACTGCCGTTCATCGGCGAGCAGGGCCGGATCGAGTACCGGTTTGAGGCATTCAACCTGTTGAATGCGACCCATTTGGGCCAGCCAACCACCGGTCTGACGAACCCCAATTTCGGGAAGATCACAGGTACCGCCGGTGATCCGCGCATTCTCCAAATGGCGCTTAAAGTGGCCTGGTGACGGCGGGCAGCGTCGGCTGCCCCGCCGCGTCTTTCTGGCCTCGGCTTTCGGCTGCCTTCTTCGCGCGCAGAAGGCCGAGGTCAGCGAGTTTGATTTTTCCCTTCTCGACGACTGGCTGACCCCCACCGATCTGTTCTTTGTCCGCGAGCATTTTCCGGCGCCGAAGGTGTCGGCTCATGGCTGGAAGCTTCCGGTGGGCGGCGCCGTCGCCGCCCCGTTCGAGATCTCCTACGAAGACCTTCTGGCGCAGCCGCGCCGGGCGCTGCCGGTGACGATCGAGTGCGCGGAGAATCCCGTCGGCGGCGGCCTGGTGAGCCAGGCGCGATGGGAAGGAGTGAGCCTGGCGGCGCTGCTCGAGAAGGCGCAGCCGCGCGCCGGCGCGCGGTTCGTGCGGCTGCGCGGCGCCGACGGCAATTACGCCCGCAGCGTTCCGCTGGCCAAGGCCCGGCATGCCGATACGCTGCTCGCCCTCCGCATGAACGGCGAACCGTTGCCCGCCTCGCACGGTTTCCCGGTGCGCGCCGTAGTTCCCGGCTGGTACGGAATGGATTCGGTGAAATGGCTGCAGTCGGTCGAGGTGCTTACTGAAGAGGACGCCTCTCCGTTCATGGCTCGCAGCTACCTGCGGGACCTGCGAAGCGCTCCAGCCCCGGAAACGATCACTGCCATGAACGTGAAGTCTGCATTCTCGCGCCCTCTCAACGGCGCGATCCTGGTGGGCCGGCGATTCCTGGTGCGCGGGGCGGCCTGGGCCGGCGAGAACCGCGTACGGCAGGTCGAAGTCAGCGTGGATGGCCGGCGAACCTGGCAGCGGGCCCGCTTCGAGGGCCCCGCTCCGCAGCCTTACACGTGGGTGTACTGGGCGTATGATTGGAAGATAGCCGGACCAGGAGAATACGAGCTTGCCGTTCGCGCCACCGACGATCACGACCGCCGCCAGCCCGCCGAACGTCCGTTCGAGAGGCGCGACGACTACGAGCTCAACTGGTATCAAACGGTCCGGGTTACGGTAACATGAGCCGATTCGCGGCTGCGCTCACCACGCTCTGTCTCGCCGCCTCGCTGTGGGCGCAGGCCGGGGGCCTGCTCGAGCAAGCCGACGCTGCTTTTCGGAACGGCGATCTGGAGCGCGCCGCCACCCTGGCTCGCCGCGTGGTGGCCGCCGATCCGAACGCCGTTCCCGCCTACATGATTCTCGGCGTGATCGCCGCCCAGCGCAACCAGTGGGATGCATCGAGCAAACACTTCCAGACTGTGATCCGGCTCGCGCCTTCCGACCCTTACGGCTATTTTTACCTGGGACAGGCCAAACTCTATCAGCAGCAGTGGGAACCGGCGGTTCAATATTTTGCGAAAGCTCTGGAGCGCCATTACCCCGATCGCGAGCGCCTGACCATCGAGATGGCCTTCGCGCAGGACGAAGCCGGCCACCCGCAGGCGGCCCTGGAGAGTCTCGCCAAAGTCCGAGCGCCCGCCGCAGGACCTCTCGCCGCCCAGTACCATGCCGTTACCGCCTTCGCCCAATCCAGATTGAACCAGCCTACTGCGGCCATCGAGGCGATCCGCCGCGCGCTTCACGTGGAGGACTCCAATCCGCAGTACTGGGAATTCCTGATTACATCCTTGATGAACACGGATCAGACTCCCCGGGCGCTAGCCGAGGCCATTCGCGCCCAGCGACGATTTCCCGATCATCCGGATGTGCAGTTTCTGTTCGGCCTGGCCAGCTACTACGTGACCGAAAGCCCCTTAATCGGCCTGGCGCTCCGCAACCTGCGGGAGGTCGAGCCGGAGGGCGCCCGCGTCCTTCTGGTGCAAGGCCTGTCGTACCGCAAGCAGGGAAAAGTGGAAGACGCGACGAAGGCCCTGACGGAAGCGGCCAAGCGCGGCGTGCCCGACGCTCACCTGCTGCTCGGTATTCTGCTGAAGGAGTCAGGCGACTACACGGGCGCCGAGCGCGAGTATCGGGAAGCGGAACGGCTGAACCCCGGAAATGGCCAGGCTCTTCTGGAATTGGGAAAGATGCTGCTCGGCAAAGGCGCGCTGCAAGAGGCGGTGAGGCGCCTGGAGAAGGCCGAACAATACATGCCTGCTAACGCCGCGGTCCACTACCAACTGGGCCTGGCTTACGGCCGCCTGGGCGAGAAGGAGAAAGCGGACAAGCACCTGATGCTGAACCAGCGCCTGCAGAAGGAACAGGCCGAGTTGGCCCGCTAGCAGAGGATCGTTGGTCTGTCACCGTGAGAACGCATCTGTACGGTTTACGACTGCAAAGACCTAACAAGCGAGAGGCGTTTGTCCCCGCCGAATTGTCGCAATTGCATCCGGTTGACGTGAATTTCGGGGACGATTTGCAGTTGGTGGGAGTCCGCCTGACTCGCGATGCAGCCGGGCTGACCTTGAGCCT
>JBGOUJ010000680.1:0-4064 GCA_041477005.1 Terriglobia bacterium
CTCCGGTACATAATGCCGGCGTTGTTCACCAGCACGTCGATGCCGCCGAAGCGTTCGACCGCTTCGGCCGCCAGGCGCTCGGCCTGATCGCGCTCCGCGACATCGGCCTGGATGGCGACGGCCTGCCCACCCTGGCTGCGGATGTCGGCCACCGTCTGCTCGGCCGCGGCGGCCTGGCTGTGGTAATTGACGGCGACGGCCGCTCCCTCGCGAGCCAGCCGCAGCGCAATGGCCCGTCCGATTCCCCGGGACGCGCCCGTTACGATGGCGACTCTTCCCTCCAGGCGCCGCGCAAAAGAGGTATTTTCTGTCGGCATGACGGGTTCTCAATTCAGTCCAGGTACTTCACAAACACGACCTCGTTGTGCGCCTCATTGTAGATCAACTCGTCGACCATGGCGCGGGACATCAGGATGCCGAAGCCGCCGGGCCGCATGCCTTTCTCCTTGCGGACGGTGACGTGCTCGAGAAGCTGGTCGGGCGCGTAGCTGACCGCGGCGTGGTCGAGATCCTCGGGCTTGAAGCCGGGACCGGGATCGGCGATGCGATAGAGCACCATGCGGCGGGCGCGCAGGTAGCTGATGCGGACCTTGCGATTGGGATCGAGCTGGCCGCCCCATTCGATGGCGTTGATAAGCATTTCGTGGAACACCTGGCCGATCGAGCCGCGGACGTCCTCCGATAAGTCGGCGTCCAGGCGGGCCAGGAAGCCCTGGATGCGCTCGGCCGCGCCCATCTCGCAAGGCACCAGCAGCTCCACCCAGTCCGGCCGGGCCGACAGCACTTCGATCGGGGGCACGGGCGAGGCGGCCAGCGCGTCGCTCACCAGGGCGACGACGGCCTTGGGCTGGATGGGCTTGCCGATATATTGATAGGCCTGCTCGCGCACCGCCCGCAGCAGCGTCTCCGGGGTGTTGTCGGAAGTCATTACCACTATCTTGGGCCGCCGGGGCTCGTGGCGCAACTGCTCCAGCAGCTCCAGGCCGCTCATCCGCGGCATCCAGACATCGAGCAGCACCAGGTCGAACTCCTTCTTGCGGAGCTGCCGGAGGCCCTCCACGCCGTCCTTGGCGGTGGACACGGCGAACCCGGCCTTCTTCAGCACCCTGCTCAGCAGGTGGCGCGTGGGACGATCGTCTTCGACCACCAGGATCTGTTTCATAGCCCCCTCTTGCGCGATTTCGCAGGCGGATGGAGCGATCTCGAGCGCGGACGGCGGCGGCTGGCGAGCGCCGCCAGCACCCGGCGGAAGCGCGTGATTTCCACTTTTAAGGCGCCGTAGGCGTCTTTGGCCCCGGCGAGGTCTCCTTCGCGCCCCAGCGTCTCCAGCCTCAGAGCCGCCTCAAAAGCGTCCTCGGCGGCGAAGTTGGCGACCGAGCTTTTTAGAGCGTGGGCGGCTCGTCGCAGCGCTTCGGCGTCGCGGCGGACGATGGCTCGGCGGATTCCGGAGAGCATCTTCGGGCAGTCGGCCAGAAACAGCTTCGCCAGCTCCCGGAGCAGCTTATGGTCGCCATCCAGCCGCGCCATCAAGGCGGCCTCGTTGAGGACCTGCGGCGCTCCGTCCGACTTCGGCGCCAGCCTTTTGATGACCTCGAACAGCTCGCCTTTCTGGATCGGCTTGGAGATGTAGGCGTCCATGCCGGCTGCCAGGCAACTATGCCGATCCCCCTTCATAGCATCGGCCGTCAGGGCCACGATTGGAATATGACCGCCCGAGACCTCTTCCTTCTTGCGAATGGCGGCCGTCGCCTCGAATCCGCCCATTACAGGCATCTGCACGTCCATGAGGACGAGGTCGAAGGCGCCGGGGCTGAAGCGGTCGAGGATGGCCAGTGCTTCCTTGCCGTCGCCGGCGGCGACCACCCGGTGCCCGCCTTTCTCGAGCATCCGGACGACGAGCTTCTGGTTGACCGGCTTGTCCTCCGCGAGAAGGATGTGGAGTGATCGGGAAACAGCTCCCTGGCGTGCCCCCAGGGCGGCGCGGCTCGGAAGAATAGCATCCGAGGCGCGACCGTAAGGGAGCCGTGTTGGGGATCGGCTCAGCGCGGCCACGATGGCGTCAAACAGGTCGGACTGCTTTACCGGTTTGGCCAGATAGGCTCGCACGCCCGGCTGCTGGTGGCGACCCTCCCCACGGCCGCCGGAGGTGAGCAGGATGATGGTAGTGTGCGCCAGAGCCCGGTCCTGCTTGATGCGCCGGACCAGAGCGAAGCCGTCCTGACCGGGCATCTGGGCGTCAATCAAGGCCAGGCGAAAAGGCTGCGCGGCCTTTCCGGCGCTCCGCATCGCGGCCAAGGCCGAGCGGCCGCCATCGGCGAGAGTGGGCTTCATGCGCCAACCCGTGAGGATCTCGCCCAAAATGCGCCGATTGGTGGCGTTGTCATCAACCACCAGGACGGGCAAATCCCGCAGCGTTTCGGGCTCGGGCGGATGATCCCCGGCAGCCGGACCCTGGGGAAGGCCGAAGCGGGCGGTGAAGTGGAATGTGCTGCCGCGCCCGACTTCGCTCTCGAGCCAGACGCGGCCGCCCATCATCGCCGCCAGTTGAGAGCAGATCGCCAGGCCGAGGCCCGTGCCGCCGTACTGGCGGGTGGTGGAGCTGTCGGCCTGCGCAAAGACCTCAAAGATCAGCCGCTGTTTCTCAGGCGCGACGCCGATGCCGGTGTCGCTGACCGCGAAGTGCAGCTCCGCTTCGCCGGCCGATTGCGACGCGGTCTCGACCCGCAGCACGACCTCGCCCTGCCTGGTGAACTTGATGGCGTTGCCCACCAGGTTGACGATGATCTGCCGCAGGCGGCCGGGGTCGCCCACCACGCGGCCTGCCACATCCGGCCGGATGTGGCAGGCCAGCTCCAGGCCCTTCTGCTGGGCTCGTAAGGCCAGCACCTTGATGGTGTCTTCCAGCGTGTCACGGAGCGGGAACTCGATACGGTCCAGATCCAGCTTGCGCGCCTCGATCTTGGAAAAATCCAGGATGTCGTTGACCAGCGTCAGCAGGGCGCCGGCCGAGTCTTTCACCGTTTCCAGATAGTCCTGCTGCTCGGCGTTGAGCCTGGTGCCGAGTGCCAGCTCGGTCATGCCGATGATGGCGTTCATGGGAGTGCGGATCTCGTGGCTCATGTTGGCCAGAAACTCGCTCTTGGCCTCGGTGGCCTGCTCGGCCCGGCGCTTGGCGATTTCGAGCTCCTTGACCAGTTGGGCCAGCCGCGCCGCGTTTTCCTCCTCGCTCCGCTTGGCGACTTCCAGCTCGCGGGCGTAGCGCCGGAGCGCTTCTTCGCTTGCCTTCCGCTCGTTGATGTCGGTCGAGATGCCGCACAGCGCGTAAGGCTTGCCGGCGGCGTCGCGGAGGGGAAACTTCACCGATAGGTAAGTGTGCGGGCCGTCGTCGTGGGGAGCCACCTCTTCGAACTCCAGGGGCGCTGCGATTTCGAGCACTTTGCGGTCGTTGACCCGGAAGGCGTCGGCCATCTCTTTCGGGAAGATGTCGTAGTCGGTCTTTCCAATGAGCTGCTGCTTGGTGACCCGGAAGAGGACCTCGTACTGCCGGTTGATCAGGATGTAGCGGCCCTCGGTGTCCTTGATGTAGATCACGGCGGTGGTGTTGTCGAGCACCGCCTGGAGCCGCTCTTCGCTGGCGCGCAGGGCCTCTTCCGCGGCGTTGCGCTCCAGGAACTGGCCGATCTGGCTGCCGACCGTGGCCATCATTTGCAACAGCTCTTCGTCCGGCTCGCGAATCTCGCGGCTGAAGAACTCCATCACGCCCAGGGTTTCTCCGTGCAGCACGATGGGAAAGCCGAAGGCGCCGTGAAGTCCTTCCCGAACCGCGATCTGCTGCCGCGGGAAGTTGCCGTCCCGAGGAATGTCCTGGATCCAAACGGGGGCGCCGGTGGACCAGACCCGGCCGGGCAAGCCGGTTCCGGGCTCCATCACCATCCGCCGGCTGATGGCCTCGAATTCGGCGAACCGCACCCCGGGCTTGTGCCAGATCTCCACGCAGCGCATGCCGTTGACCGCCCGATCCAGACTCCAGACCGCGCCGTGCTCCCAGCCCAGGCTTTCGCAGA
>JBGOUJ010000681.1:0-4061 GCA_041477005.1 Terriglobia bacterium
CGAAGAAGGCCTTGCCGCCGGTGCGGGCGGTGATGCGGCGGAACACGTTGCCCGAGATGGGATCCTTGTTGACCTCGCTGGTGGAGATCACGTAGATGGGAATGCCCTCGTCCTCGGCGACGGCGCGGACGTCGTCGGGGGCGAGCATGCTGGCGTTGTCGGGGCCGTTGGAGAACACGATCACGACCTTGCGGCCGGGGACGCGCGCGGCGTCGCGCAGGGTCAGCAGCAGCGCGTTATACAGGGCCGTGTCGTCACCGACGACCGATTGCCGCAATCCCTTGATGGCCGCCTGGCGCTCGCGCGTGAGCGGCGCGGCGCGGCTCAAGTTGCGGCTGAAGGTGTAGACGGCGATGGAGTC
The DNA here is from genome assembly GCA_041477005.1 of Terriglobia bacterium. GTDB lineage: Bacteria > Acidobacteriota > Terriglobia > Bryobacterales > JACQDG01 > JBGOUJ01. Next base: position 362 of record JBGOUJ010000681.1, read on the forward strand.
GGCGCGGTCGAGACCACGCACGAATTCGGAGATAGCGTCCTCGGCGTAGACGAAGCCGCGGTACATGAAATTGCTGGTGTCGAACAGGACGAATACGTTGGTGCCGACAAAGGTGTCCGAAGCCAGGTCGATGCCGGCGCCACCGCCGGCGGGAGCCCCGGAAGGCCCAGCGGCCCCGGCCGCGCCGGGATCCACCGGCATGGGAGCCTGGTTGCCCTCGCCGAAGAAGGCGACCTTCTGGCCGATCCCGTCCTCGAATACCCGAAAGTCGGAAGGCTTCAGGTCGGTCACGTAACGGCCCTGGCGATTGGTGACGTTGACGTTCAGCACCACCAGATCGACCTTGACGCGAAAGATCGTCGAGCCGGCCTGCGGAGGTCCGGCCGGTTGCTGGCCCCAAACGGCGAACACGGCGGCCGATATCCCCACCACCAGGAGCCCCCCCAGAATCGTCCGCGTTCTCACAAATCCCCTCCTAGTTAAGCGACGCTTTATTTTCGTTGGCCTGTTGCAGCCTTGCCTTCTGCCTGTAATCATCACCTATCGAGCGCAGGGAACGCAATACCGCCGGCCAATCTTCCAAGTGCGTGGCGAAGATGCGCTCCACGACCTTCTGGGTCAACTCCGGAACCAGGACGTTCAACTGGGCCGGGGGCAAGTGGAGCTCGTCGGCCAAGGCCGCCCAGTAGAGAGTGTTGGACTCCCAGCTTTCAGCCATGATGCGGCTGGAGTAGCCCATGAGAGTAGGGAACGTCGGCAGACTCAGGAGCTCGGGCCGATAGGAATTGGCCAGGGTAGGATGAGGCACGCCGAACGCCGCCGAGATGCGGGCCGGGTTGGCGTGCGACGGCTCGGTCTCGGCCAGCCGCCAGATCTCCTGCTCCACCGGACTTGACGAACTTACCTTAGCGCCGGATTCCAGGTAGTTGCGGGCCAGCGCGTATAGCTCGGCGGGCGTCAACAGGTCGACGGCTTCTCGCACCTGCCCGTTCGCCAGGAAGCCGGCGACACGGAATCGCCGGGCCGGCGCGACCTGCAGGCCGAGCTTGTCGATGGTCCCCGCGCGGGCCTGCGGGTCGAGCGCGGCCCGGGCCAGCAACTCCTCCCCAAACCGCAGGTGCAGGGCCAGCCAATGCTGCTCGACCTGGCTCACCTGCCACCAGCGCGGCACCTTGGCGCTAAGCATGATCTGCGGCACCAGGTCGCCCCAGATCAGGGCCTGGGTCTGGCTGGGTACCAGGAAATTCTGCTCGGCTTCGGCCAGGGCGTAGGCGAGGCCGGAGAGCGACCCCAGCAGCCGGCCGCCGCCGTTCGACGGCCAGCCGGTGCCGAACAGCTCGGCCGACCGCCAGGTGTGAGTGGAGGCCTGGACGCCGAGGAAATCGTGGCTGCGCACGAACAGCGGGTTGGTGCGGACGATCTGGCCGCCCGGCGGAGCGTAGTAGATATAACTGAATCCCACGAGCGTATCGCGCAGGATCGGCGCCAGCAAACCGCGGATCTCCTTCAGCTTCTCGGGCTGGCCGCCTGCCTTATCCACCACCTGGCGCAGGTTGAGCGAGCGCTGGGTCTCGATGTGCTTCTCGGTCCAGTAGCCGAAGGAGAAGGAGTTCTTCTCGATGGTGGTGAGGGTGGTGCGCGGCAGGCGGATCTCGGCGATGCGCGAAGCCAGGCGGTTGGCCATGGCCACGTTCAATTTCTCGCCGCGCGAGACGCCCTCCAGGTGATCGGCCAGGTCGAACAGGGTCTTGAGCGAGACCAGGCGCTGCAGCTCGAACAGCCCGCTCATATCGGCGACCACTTGGCGGTGGGTCTCCCTGTCGGAAGGGTTGGCGCGGCCGCCGAGCAGCTCCAGCATGCGGTCCTGCGGCGAAGCGTCCTCCCGGCTGCCGGTCGCGGCCAGCAGCGCTTTCACCCCGGCGCGGGCGGCATCGAAGAGCTCCCGGTCGTTCTTGACCGTGGGGAAAGGCGCGATCAGGGTCTTGAGGGCGGCGTCGGCCTGGGCTTCGGGAATCTGCCCTTGCCGGGAGAAGATCTGCCACAGGCTTACCAGGGCCTGGAAGGTGCCCACGGTGTCGGACCGGTGGCCGGGATCCTTGAGCTTGCTCAGGCCCCCCATGGTGTCGAGCAGAGACAGGATGGTCTCGTCGGTGAGGCCGGGGGCGTCGTTGAACAGCGCATACTGCGGGCCGTAGGTGTGATAGTCCGTGGCCAGGCGGGAGACGGTGGAGGTCTTGAGCGGCGTCTTGCGATTGCGATCGATGTCGCTGACGGCCATGAAGATCTTCAGCGGCTCGTTTTCGACCGACTTGCGGCACAGCGCGAAGAGCGCCTCGACCACGTCGTCGGGCGCTTTCCAGTTGGTGGCCGCCTTGGTCAGCTTGCCATCGTATTTCCCGTGGGGATGGACGACGAAGAGCTGCTTCCACGGCTCCAGGCCGCCGGGGATGTGGGGCTGGCCGTCGGGCTGGATCCGCAGACGAGAAGTCAGCAGCATCATGTCGGCGTTGGAGCGGAACACGGGCCGCGCCGGGCCGGGGCTGGTGATGCGGCCGCGCACGGCCGTATAGAAACGCTTCAGTCGCGCGGGCTCGGTGAAGTAATCGCGCAGCGGGCTGCGGCTGCGCGAGAGGGCGTCGAAGAAGCTGGCCATCCAGCCGTCGTCTTTGGAGATCAGTTTCTCGACAAACTCGGGGCCTTTATCCGGCGAGACGCCTACCATCTCGGTCCACATGGCGGCGGTGCGCTCGTTGCCCGGCACCGGAACTTTGCCGTTCTTCAGCTCGAAGCGCCCGCCGAAGAAATCGAGAACGTGGGCGAAAGCCCTCCAGCGCTCCATGGGGAAGGCCTTTCGCAGCTCTTCGGCGGTCGTCGGATCGAGCTTCGAGAAGGCCAGGTAAAGCCGTGCCATGGCCGGGTCGGAGATGAAGACGTCGATAAAGTCGGCATTGGACGACTTGCTCTTTTCCGTATTGAGCCAATACGAGGCGCCGAACAGGACCGGGACCTTGGTGGCCTTGTACTCGTAACGAAAGGGCTGGCCCTTGCGCAGCGCTTCCTCGAGATCGGCCACCGGGAAGCCGGAATCGATGGTGAGGAAGGCGCGGTTGCCGTTGACGGTCTCGAGGGACGCGTCCTCGCCGCAGCCGCTCCGGAGCCGGTAGCCGAGGATCTTGATCAGTTGGCCGGTTTCGTTCGATTCGCAGGTGGAGATCTGGATCATCTGGTCTTTGCCGGCCAGTTGGGCCAGCTCGCGGGCCTGCGACAGATAGCGGTTCACCAGCTTGAGATATTCGGTCTGCTCCAGGGCTTCGTTGCTGTGGGAGGCCTGATAGCCGTTGGTGATGATGTTCCGGGCCAGGGCGGGCAGCAGCTCGGACATCTCCAGGTCGCTCGACAGGGCGGCCATGCGCTCAAACGGGCGGATGGGGCCCGGGATCTCCATCTCGCCCTGCAAGAGCCGCGCTTCGGCGGGCGGCTCGTGCTTGAGGGTTTCCTCCACCTCGGCGGCGACTGTGCCGCCAGCCTCCCGGACCACGGCCAGATGCTTGGTGGCGGCTTCGCGCTCGCCGGCCAGCAAATCCAACGCGGCCAGCCGCCGGGCCACGTCGGCCCGCGCGGTGCGGTCGTCCGGCCTCAGAGCGTCCAGCCAGCGCTGGTAGGCGTCGCGGCGCGCCGGGTCGTTGTAGCGGTCCAGGAA
>JBGOUJ010000682.1:0-4053 GCA_041477005.1 Terriglobia bacterium
CTGGCAGTGGGACGTGCCGCCGGAGCCGGGGCTGATGCGCTTCTACGCGCCCGCCGCCAAAGGGGTGAAGGGAGTGGTCCGGTCCGACTATGTGCCCGATGAGAAAACGAACCGGATTTACCTGGCCGACCGGACCCACGCCGCTTACCTGGTGGCCGATCCGGCGAGCGTACGGATGACGGTGCGGGACCGGGCCGACGGCGCGCGGCAGGTGATTCCGCCGAGCCGGTGGCGCCTCGAAGAGGATCGGACTCACATCTCCATGGAGAGCGGATTCGAGCCGGGGAGAATCTACGAGGTAACCTACCAGTCGCAGGATCCGGCGCTCGCGGGGCTCGGGCCGGCGGGCATTCGCGACTTCATCTCGCACCTGAAAGAGAAAGATGGGTACAAGTACGCCATCGCCATCGGGTCGTCGCAGAGCGGGCGGTTCCTGCGGAAGTTTCTGTATGACGGGTTCAACGCCGACGAGCAAGGGAAGCAGGTGTTCGACGGCGTGTGGGCCCACGTCTCAGGCGGCGGGCGCGGGAGCTTCAATCACCGGTTCGCCCAGCCCTCGCGGGACGCCCGGCCGTTTTTCAACTTCCTCTACCCGACCGATATCTTCCCGTTCACGCTCCAGGCCGAGACCGATCCGGAGACCGGGCTGACCGACGGGCTGCTGATCCGGGCCCGCAAGGCGGGCGTGGTCCCGAAGATCTTCTTGAGCCATTCGTCTTATGAATACTATGGCCGGGCGGCGTCGCTGATCCACACCACCGTGGACGGCAAGAGCGACCTGCTGCCGCCGGAGAACGCGCGGATCTACATGATTGCCGGCGCGCAGCACGGGCCGGGGCAGTTCCCGCCGCGGCGGGCCGGGACCCAGAATCCGGCCAACGCCAACGACTACCGGTGGGCGATGCGGGCGCTGCTGCTGGCGATGAACCGGTGGGTGACCGCCGGGGTCGAGCCGCCCCCGTCGCAGTTTCCGAAGATCGCCGAGGACAAACTGGTGGCGCTCGGCGCGATGCAGTTTCCGAAGATTCCGGGTGTGGCGCTCCCGACCCGGATGCACAAGGCATACCGGGTGGACTACGGGCCGGAGTTCCGCAGCAAGGGGATCGTGACGATCGAGCCGCCGAAAGTGGGCCGGGCGTTCCCGATGTTCGTGCCGCAGGTGGACATGGATGGGAACGAAACGTCGGGCATCCGGCTGCCGGTGATCCAGGCGCCGCTGGGGACCTACACCGGATGGAACCTGCGGGATCCCAAAACCGGCGCCCCGGACGAGCTCTACAGCATGGTCGGGTCCTACATCCAGTTCCCGCGAACGAAGGCGGAGCGCGAGAAGACCGGCGATCCGCGAAAGTCGATCGAGGAGCGGTACACGAGCCGTGGGGAGTATCTCCGGAGCATCACGGCGGCGGCGCAAAACCTCGCCAAGAGCGGCTATGTGCTGGATCGGGATATCCCAAAGATCGTGGGGAAGGCAGGGACGCAGTGGGACTACATCATGGGCGCCCCAGCCGGAGCTTCCGGGCCGCGACCATGAGGACATGCCCAAACAATCGAAACCGCAGATGAACGCAGATAAACGCAGATTCAATCCAAGCAGTTATCGCCCCGCTGCGTTTGTCTGTAGTTCTACCTGATTTTTTTACTGACCCTATGACGACCTCTAAGCTTAATTCGGTTCGGGTGCTGCTGCCCGGGCGAATCGTTCTGGCTTGCCTGGTGGCGGCGCTGCCTGCTTTGGCTCGCGCCGAGGAGCCGGCGATGAAGGTCTGGGCCATCGGCGACTATTACCGCGTCAACCCGGTGACCAACAGAGCCTTCGAGGACAATCCCATGCTGTTCCCGGACAGCCTCACCGGCCACTACAAGGATTCGAATCTCGTTTGGGACGCCGCCGGTAAGACCGTGTCTATCAAGGCGGCCCGGAACGAGACGGCTGCCTTCCAAATCATCGTGGAGCGTATCGGAGACGCCAAGCTCACGAACGTAAACGTGAAAATCGGCGAACTCGTCGGACCCGGCGGAAAGAGAATCCCGGAAGCGAACGTCGACCTGTTCAAGGAATGGTACGTGAATATCACCAAGCAGTCGGCCCGCCAATACTCGCTCGGGACGGGCTGGTATCCGGACGCGCTCATTCCTTGCCTGCGATGGAGCGGCGACCTGTTTCCCCGCTCGTTTGTGCTTCCTTTCGATGTTCCGGATCTGCTGAACAGCATCGGCCGGCGCCAGCGCAGCCAGGCGTTATGGATGGACTTCTACATCCCGAAGGAACGGGAGAGCGCTCCACCCGGTGAATACAAGGGCACGATCACGATATCTTCGGACGCCGGCAAGGTGGACCTGGAGGTTCGCCTGGCGGTGTGGGATTTCATGCTGCCGGAGGAGAACCACCTGCATGGCAACTTTCACACCGACACGGAAATCCACAAATTCCCCGAGGAGCTCGAGCTGAAGTATTACCAACTGATCCGCAAACACCGGCTGGCGATGGGAACCCTGGGGTACGCCCCGGGGCTGAAGGTGTCCGGCACGGACCTGCAATTTGACTGGAGCAAATACGACGCGCGGCTCGCAAAGTATCTCGACGGCAGCGCCTTCACCGAGAAATACGGATACCACGGGCCCGGCTACGGCGTTCCCATTGAGATCCTCGTCCTCCCGTTTGATGTCTACCCCGTAAAGTTATACTCCGAAAACGGGCAGACCCATCCTTACGGGAAGGAGTGGAAGTTCTACCGGCCGTGGCCGGTTGAGCTCCCCAAAGAAGGCCCCACGCCCGCGTACGCCGAGGTCTGGAAGAAAGGGTTCAAGGCATTTCAGGACCACTTTGACCAGCACCCCGGTTGGGACAAGACAAAGCTGGTGGTCTTTCTCCTCAGCCTGGACGAGGCCTACGACAAACAGTCAGCAGAGCGGATGCGGTATTACGGCCAGCTTGTGAAGGATGCCGGAGCAACCCGCCTGAAGTATCGAGTGGACGGCTGGTATCCGATGGAGACGATGCGCTACCTCGCGGGGGTCCTCGACATCGCCATCCTGGGTCTCGGCGGCTGGGACCCGGTGGCTATCGAGGAGATCAAGAAGTTGGGCATCGACCCGTGGTTCTACCTGGGCGCCGGCTGGACGGATGGGGACGTGCTCCAGAGCAGGGCTCTGAGCTGGATCGCCTGGAAGTACAAGGCCGGGTCGTGGACGCTGTGGGAGCTCGATTGGAACTCCCTTCATGCCTGGATGTATCCCGACACTTACCCGGATGCCAACGGCCACGGCTTCTTCGTCTACCGCGGAGAGACAATGGGGCTCGATGAGCCCGTGGCGAGCGTCCGCCTGAAGAACATGAGGCGGGGCGCCCAGGATTACGAGTATTTCTGGCTGGCGGCCCAGCGAAACGGCGGCAGACAGCGCGCCGACGAGCTGGTGAATTCCGTCGTGCGGGACATCGCCGGCAAGATGCCCTACCCGATCACTTTCGGACTGCCGGGAATGTGGAGCCACAACCCCGAAGATTGGGAGCGGGCACGAATCAAGCTGGGAGACTGGCTGGAGAAGGGCTCCAAGTGAGCCCCTTTCCAGGTCGCGGCTCGGAATCGGCCCGCAGCCTACCCTCAGCCTGGCTTTGCTTGATAGCCTGGAATGGCCGGCGCGGGCGGCGGAAAAAGTTTGGCGCCCGCGTGCCGCTGGCATCGAGAGGTTACCTTTATGCAGCAGCACGCAGATGGAGGCTGGAACCTCGAGAAGCTAAGTAGTCCGTTTCATGAATACGCTTACGTATTACAAGGATCAAAGAGTCGGATGGGGGCGCGTCGCACACAGGATACCAAGTAGTATTAAGATAATCGAGGATTTGGGAACCTCTCTGCGTCTTCCATGAGAAGGCCGGTCGGTGTCAAGTACCTATTTCAAAGACTCGCCTCCGTTCCGCCTCCCCCCTGGCTCGGCGGCCGACCACTTTCCTTATAGCCCCTTTCCCTTCTACCAGGGGATGTTTTGCTCCGAACGGCCCGCAGCGGTCAAGGGCGCGCCGCTTTTGCGCGGCGAAGCGAACCCTTGACC
>JBGOUJ010000683.1:0-4039 GCA_041477005.1 Terriglobia bacterium
CTCAGAATCGGAGCCGGGACCGTGAGGGAGCGGTCCTGCGAGAGGCGTAACCGCCGCTTGCAGAACCGCTCCCTCACGGTCGCGGCTCGGATGTCGCGCACCCGGATTCCAGCTTCAGGCGCCGCGCGGCTGCAAGGGCGCGTCCAGTTGCAAGGGCGCCGGATCGGTCTTTTGAGCCGCATCCAGGCGGTGAAAGAACTTTTCGGTAGCGGCCACGTCCCGCAGGATCTGCCGGCGGAGGTCCTCGGGAGTGGGAAACTTCTTTTCATCGCGGAGGCGCCGCCAGAATGCGACCGAGAGCCGCGCCGGAGCGGGCCCGTCGAGCGGCCGCAGCAGGAAAGTCTCGACCGAAAGCTCCGAGCCGCCGAACGTCGGGCGGTAACCGACATTGGTGACCGAGGGCCAGCGCCGGCCCGAATCCGGATCGAGGGTGCAGGTGGCGTAGACGCCGCGCGCCGGGAGCACATCCGTCTCCGGGGCCAGATTCAGCGTGGGGACGGTTTGCTTGGCGCCGACGCCGTGGCCGCGCACGACGCTGCCATCCACGGCGAACGGCCGGCCCAGCAGCCGCATTGCCCGCAACGCCGCTCCCTCGCCCAGGAGCCGGCGGATCAACGAACTCGAAACTACTGCGCCCCGGCAAATTACCGGCTCCACGACGTGCACGTCGAAGCCGAAGCGCCGCCCGCAGTCTTCCAGCGCCGCCACGTCGCCCGCCTGGCGGTGGCCGAACCGGAAGTTGCCGCCGACCACGACCGCGCGAGTGCCGAGCTTCTCGACCAGAATGCTGCGCACGAACTCTTCCGGCTCGAGCCGCGCCACCTCCGACGTAAACGGCAGCACCAGCACCCGGTCGATCCCCGCCTGCTCCAGTAAAGCCAGGCGGCTCGCGAGCGTGGTCAGCAGCCGCGGCGCGCGTTCCGGCGCCACGACCTTGGTGGGATGGGGATCGAACGTCAGCGCCGCTGGGGTCCACCGCCGCCCCCGGGCGATCTCGACCACCCGCCGCAAGATGGCCGCGTGGCCCAGATGCACACCGTCGAAATTGCCGATGGTCACCGCCGCCGGCCCGAATCCGGCCGGCACCTCCCCGAGCGCGCGATAGGCGGCGAACACGCTATTGATCCCCCCGGGCTGCAATCTCCAGGCCGTCGTACGCCAGCCGGACGTGCGGTGGCAGCATCCGATTGGTCGCCTCATGGCCCAGCTCGTGGCAGATGTGGGTGAAGTAGGCGCGCGCCGGCCGCAACTGCTCCACCCAGCGCAGCGAGCGCTCGATGGTCGAGTGGGTCGGGTGCGGCGTGTGACGTAGGGCGTCGAGAAACAGCACGTCCAGGCCCTCGAGCAGCGGGATCGATTTCGCCGGGATGTCGCTGTGATCGGTCAAGTACGCGGCCCGGCCGAAGCGGAAGCCCACAATAGGGCGGTCGCCGTGCAAAATCGGCACCGGCGTGAATCGCAGGCCGAACAGGTCCACGCCGGAATCCTCGAGCGGCAAAGCTTCCAGGCGCGGAATGCCGCTGCAATGATTGGTCTCCTCAAAGACGTAACGGAATACGCGCTTGATGGTGGCCAGGGCGTCCGGCCGGGCGTAGATCGGGATGGGCTGCGGCCGGCCGTAGTTGAATGGCCGCAGGTCGTCGAGGCCCAGGATATGATCGGCGTGGGCGTGGGTGAACAGCACTCCGTCCAAAGTGCGGAAGCCGGCGCGCAGAGCCTGGGCGCGAAAGTCCGGCGTGGTGTCGATGAGGATGTTCCGCGCGCCGTAGCTCACCAGCACCGACGGCCGGAGGCGCTTGTCGCGCGGGTCGGTGGACTGGCACACGTGGCAGTCGCAGCCGATGGTGGGCACTCCGACGCTCGTGCCCGAGCCGAGCACGGTGATTTGCAGCGGTCCGGTAAAGGGCATCTAGCTCTTCTTCTTGGTGAGCTGGTCCAGCGCCTGCACGTAACGAAAGCGCAACTCGGTCAGGGAGTTCTCGAGCAGCCGCTGCTCTTCGAGCGAGAGGTTGCCGCGGGTCTTTTCGAGCAGCACGCCCAACAAGTCGATGGCGTTTCGGGCACCCTCCAGGTCCGGCCGCTGCCCCGGCTTCTCGCCGGCGAGACCCAGGTGCATCTCGGCCTGCCAGCGGAGCGAAAGCACCAGCACCTCGAACGTCGGCGGCGGCAGGGGGATCGGCTCGGCGTCCTCCTCGGGCCCGCCCTCCGAGCTTGCCTCCGGCGGCGGGGCCGCCTTCTCTGCTTCCTCACCCGTTTCGACCGGCTCGCCCCCAGCGGTGAACCGCCGGCGATCCGTGACCTTGATTTCCGGTTCGGGGTCTTCTGGCTCCATGATTTGTATTTTAACCCACCCGGGAAGCAGGACCAACCGGGCGCCGTGGAGAACGCGCACGGTTTCGGCCCCGTCTTGGCAAGCCTATGGAGCACCCGGGCGCTGTGTACTGATCGCGGTTGAAGGACCGTGACGCTCGCGAGAAGCATCGGCGCCGTGGTGGCGGGTTACTTCGTTTTTGGGTTGTCTGGGGTCCTTGGCCTACTCGGCGCGGATCGCCACCGTCGGGTCCACGCGAACGGCTCTAAGCGCCGGCAAGAGGCTTCCCACCGTCGTCATCAGCAGAGCCAGGGCCACCGCGCACGAGAATGTTACCGCGTCTCCAGGCTTCACGCCGGCCAGAAGCGCCTCCATCATCCGGCCCGCCGCGTACGCGAGGGATACGCCGAGAACGATGCCCGCCGCGGCCAGTAGAACACCATCTCGCAGCACCAGTACGAGAATGTCGCTGCGTTGGGCCCCCAGTGCGATCCGGATGCCGATCTCCTGGGTCCGGTTCGACACGGCAAACGCGAGCAGACCGTGAATGCCGACGGCCGCGAGAAGAAACGCCACTGCGGCGAACACTCCGAGCACGCGCACCTGCACGAGCCGCGGCGCTGTCTCCGCTTCCACGATCTCCGCCAGCAGGCGGACCTCGGAAACGGGCTGCTCGGGGTCGGCGTTTCGAATGATCCGGCGAAGCGCGGGCGCGAGCGTCCCAGGGGCCGCCGTGGATCGGATGACCAGATCCTTTGGCGCGTACCAGATGACCCCGCCGTCGGGCACCTGCTTGTAGGGGAGATAAACCTGCGGCTCGCTGTCTCGCTCCAGGCCTCGCACACGGATGTCACCTGCCACGCCCACCACTATGCGGTCGAAGAACGCGAAGTGGAAGCGCCGGCCCAGCGGATTCTCAGCCGGCCAGTACCGCCGGGCGAAGGACTCGCTCACCACGGCCACGAACGGCGCATCCCGAGTATCCGATTCTCTGACGTCACAGCCCCGGCGGAGAGGAATTCCCAGCGCTGCGAAAAATCCAGGCGTCACGAACCGCAGGCTCGCCTTCTGAAGATCCGCCGGGTCCTGCGGATGGCCTTCGACGGCGACCGGCCACACCCCTCCGCGCAGCACCATCGGCAGAAAGCTGATGTACGCGGCGCCCGACACACCCGGCAACTGCTGGGCCTCGGACAACACGCGCGAGTAGAACTGCTCGCGCCGCGCCGCCCTCGTATACTTCGGCATCGGCAGCACCGTGCGCAGAGTTAACACGCCGGCAGAGCGGAACCCGGGGTCAGTCGCCTGGAGCCGCCAGAGCGCTCGAATCAGCAGACCTGATGAGATCAGCAGGACCACGCAGCCGGTCACTTCGGCAATCACCAGCGCCGAGCGGAGCCGCTCTCTGCGCCCGCCCACTCCAGAGCGAGACCCTTCCCGCAGAGCACCCGCATCAGCGCCGTTGCGGACTCGCAGCGCCGGGATCACCCCGAAACCGATTCCGGTCACGACGGTGAGCAGCGCGGCGATCAGGAATACGCGCCAATCGAGGACCGGAACCGCCGCAATCGGCAAAGTGTTCGGGAGCAGCCGGGCCAGCAGCGGCAGCGCAGCGCCGGCCACCAGCACGCCGAGGGCGCCTCCGCACAGGGCCAGAATCAGGCTTTCGGTCAGCAATTGTCGCACCAGCCGCTCCCGCCCCGCGCCCATCGCGGTTCGCACCGCCAG
>JBGOUJ010000684.1:0-4037 GCA_041477005.1 Terriglobia bacterium
AAGTGAGGGGAACGGACGCCACGCCGGTCACAGCCCAAACCCCATCCTCGTCCTCAGTTTTTCAACAACTTAACGGACCCCCGTCCCTCTCACCCACCAAGATAGGCGTATCATGGAACCAGGAGGCCCCACCCGCCCCGGGGGTTCGAGCGATTGTGAAGCAATGTTCTTTGACAACTGAATATTTCACCGCCGGGGCCGGTCTCCCCCCCACTTCACCCCTTGAAAACGCTGACCTTATTCCTGCAAATGAAAAAATTACCGAACGAACCCACCCCAGCAACCGGACACCACGCGCCCGCCAAACGCCTGGCCTCCCGCCGCCTCCTCCCTGGTGAGCCCATGCCCACCGCCCCGTCCAAGGACGAACCCCGCCCAGCCCTCCCTCAGACGAAATCTGCGTTCATCTGCGTTCATCTGCGGTTCCAAAGCTTTTTTCCCAAACGACACCCCCCTCCCCGATCGCCGCTCCAAAGAAAAAATGCACGATCGAAACCAATGTGCAGCCAACTCGACGCGGTCCAAGGGGAACGCCGGTCCGCCGGGATGTCTTCCTTTCTCAATTTCTCAATTCCTCCATTTCTCAATTCCTCCGCAAATAAGGCCATTGTTTTCATTCGCGTTTATGCGCGTTCCTTCGCGGCCATCCATTCCCTTACACCCTCTGGTAGTGGCGCTTTAGGCCCGCGACCCGCCCGGCAGGCGGGCTACCGGGCGGGTGCTAGAATCGAAACGGGAGCACCTCATTCGATGATTGCGACCCGCACCATTCGGGCGCCACGGGGGACGAAGCTGCGTTGCAAGGGATGGCACCAGGAGGCGGCGCTCCGCATGCTCCTGAACAACCTCGATCCCGAGGTGGCCGAGCGGCCCGAGGATCTGGTTGTCTATGGCGGTGCGGGCAAAGCGGCGCGAAATTGGACCGCCTTCGAGGGCATCGTCCAGCGGCTGGAGCGGCTCGAAAACGACGAGACCCTGCTCGTCCAATCGGGCAAGCCGGTAGGCATCTTCCGGACCCATCCGATGGCCCCGCGAGTGTTAATCGCCAACGCGAACCTGGTGGGCCACTGGTCGAATTGGGAGACCTTCAACGCCCTCGACCGCGCCGGCCTGACCATGTATGGCCAGATGACGGCCGGAAGCTGGATCTACATCGGCACGCAGGGGATACTCCAAGGCACCTACGAGACCTTTGCCGCGGCGGCGCGGAAGCATTTCGGCGGGACCCTGGCGGGGAAACTGGTGGCCTCGGGCGGCCTGGGCGGCATGGGCGGAGCGCAGCCCCTCGCGGCAACCATGAATGGGGCCGCGTTTCTGGGCATCGAAGTCGACCCGGAGCGCATCAAGCGGCGCGAGCGCGCCGGTTACTGCGACATCATGGTCAACAGCCTCGATGAGGCCGTGCGGATCTTGCGCAGCGCCGTCCACGAGAAGAAAGCGCTCTCGGTGGGGCTGGTGGGCAATTGCGCCGCCGTGCTGCCGGAGATGGTGCGGCGGGGGATCGTGCCCGATCTGCTCACCGATCAGACCAGCGCTCACGACCCCCTGCACGGCTACATTCCGAGCGGCTACACGGTGGAGCGGGCGGCCGAGTTTCGCTCGCGGGACCCGCGGGGCTATGTCGATGCGGCGATGGATTCGATTGCCACGCACGTCCGGGCGATGCTCGATTTGCAAAAGATGGGCGCCATCACTTTTGACTACGGGAACAACATCCGGACCATGGCGCACCAGCGCGGCGTCGGCGATGCGTACAACTTCCCGGGGTTTGTTCCGGCCTATATCCGGCCCCTGTTTTGCGAGGGGCGCGGACCATTCCGCTGGGTGGCGCTGTCGGGCGAGCCGCGCGACATTGCCAGGACCGATGATCTGGTGCTGGAACTGTTTGGCGAAAACGAGAGCTTGGCCCGGTGGATACAACTGGCGCGGAAGCGGGTGAAGTTCCAGGGCCTGCCCGCGCGGATCTGCTGGCTGGGATACGGCGAGCGGGCGCGGTTTGGTCTGGCTTTAAACGAGCTGGTGAAGAGGGGCGAGCTCGAAGCCCCCATCGTAATCGGGCGCGATCACCTGGACTGCGGTTCGGTGGCCTCGCCCTATCGCGAGACGGAGGCGATGAAAGACGGCAGCGATGCCATCGCCGACTGGCCGATCCTGAACGCGCTGCTGAACACGGCCGCCGGCGCAAGCTGGGTTTCCGTCCACAACGGGGGCGGTGTGGGAATCGGCTACTCGCTCCATGCCGGGCAGGTGACCGTGGCCGATGGGACCGCCGACGGCGCCCAGCGCCTGGAGCGGGTGCTGACCTGCGATCCGGGAATCGGTGTGCTGCGGCACGCCGACGCCGGCTATGAGGAGGCGGAGCGCTTTGCGGAACGGGCCGGGCTCAAGCGGTAAGGGCCTGTCACGAAACAACAGCGCCAACCGTTCCCTTAGAAGGTGTAAAGGAATGGACGGCCGCGCAGGAACGCGAATGAAAACAATGGCCCTATTCGCGTTCATTCCCGTTCATTCGCGGCTGAAGTCGATTCTTTTACAGCTTCTTATGGTCGCGGCTCGGAGGCGCCTTCTGAGCCGCGCGCGGTCGGCTTTTCGCGGCGAAGCGGGAATACCAAGATGGATCGACCGTTGTTGATCCGGGGGGCGCGGCAACTGTTGACGTTGCGCGGCCCGACGCCCCGGCGTGGGCGCCAGCTCTCGGAGCTGGGGATCATCGAAGACGGTGCCGTGCTGGTGGTGGGCGAGCGAATCCACTCGGTCGGCCCCACGCGCCGCATGGAGAACATCAAAGAGGCGTGGGCGGCCGACGTGATTGAGGCCACCGGCAAGGTCGTCATGCCGGGGTTCGTCGATAGCCACACGCACTTTGTTTTTCCGGCGGCGCGCCTGGCTGATTTCGAGCGACGCATCGGCAGTGTCGATTTCGAGCGACGCCTCGGCGGCGCCGAGTACTCGCCGGCGGCTGGAGCTCGGGACGATGGCGGCATCCTCAGCACGGTTAAGACGCTGCGGCAGACCTCGCCCCGGAGCCTGGAGCGGAAGGCGCTGCGTTGGCTGCGGATGTTCGCCGCTTGCGGCACCACCACCGTCGAAGGCAAGTCGGGCTACGGGCTGAACCTGGCAGCCGAACGCAAGAGCCTGCGGGTGATGCAGCGCGTGAACGCCCGGCCGATCGAGGTCGTGCGGACGTTTCTCGGGGCCCACGTCACCCCCAAGGAGTTCCAGGGCAACTCGGATGCTTACGTCGAGCTGGTCATCCACGAGATGCTGCCGGCGGTGCGCCGGCTGGCCGAGTTCTGCGACGTGTTCTGCGATCAAGGCGCCTTCAGCGTGGCCCAGGCGCGGCGGATTCTGCTCGCCGCCAAGTCGCTGGGCTTCGGCCTGAAGCTCCACGCCGACCAACTGGCGCGGCTGGGCGCCACCCGGCTGGGCTTGGATCTGGGGGCGACCAGTGTGGACCACCTGGAGAAGCTGGGAGCGGACGAGCTGGATGCCCTGGCCGCGTCCAATACCGTGGCCACGCTGCTTCCGGGGGCGGTGTTCCACTCCGGGTCGGATTGCTACGCGCCCGCGCGGCGGCTGATCGAGCGCGGGGCGGCCGTGGCGCTGGCTACCGATTTCATCCCGGGAACCAGCCCTACCCTGAGTATGCCGATGATCCTGGCGCTCGCCTGCTCGCGTATGAAGATGACCCCGGCTGAAGCCGTGAGCGCGGCGACGATCAACGGCGCGGCGGCGTTAGGGCGGGCTGCGCAGATCGGGTCGCTCGAGCCGGAGAAATTCGCCGACCTGATCATGCTGGACGTGGGGGACTACCGCGAAATTGCCTATTACTTCGGCATGAACCTGGTCTCGATGACGATGCGGCGGGGCCGCGCGATCTGGCTGCAGAAGAGGGAAGAGGAGGGGATGGAGAGAGGGGGAGAGGGGGAGACGGAGAGAGAGGGGGGGATGAGAGACGCGGAGACGCGGAGACGCGGGGGCGCGGAGACATGAGGCGGCTGGTCGAGTGCGTGCCGAATTTTTCGGAAGGGCGGGAT
>JBGOUJ010000685.1:0-4030 GCA_041477005.1 Terriglobia bacterium
ATGCTGCTCGCCTGGAGCCAGGTGATCATGTGCATTTCCGCCGGCCGGCTTCATTTCCAGATGATCAATGTTCTTTCCCAGATCGCCTTCACTTACTTGTTGAGCTACGTGATCCTGCAGCTCCGGTTCCGCTGGCAAGTGGTAGCCGCGGCGTCGGTTTTGGCCGTACACTGGGCGTTGTTTGCCCTGTTCCCCGGCTCCGACGGGGCGTTCTCCAAGACAGCGAATGTTGGCGCCGTCATCGACCACTGGCTGGGGCTGAATTACCGCGGGTTTTACGTCACCATCAACTTCCTCAGCAGCACCGCCACCACGCTGTTCGGCTGCTGGACCGGACTGCTGCTGATGCGCGACGATTCGCACGCTCACCGGCTGAAGGTCCTGGCGGGGGCGGCCGCCGGGTGCTTCCTCAGTGGCTGGGCATTGAGCTTCGTCAACCCCATGGTCAAGCGGATCTGGACCACGTCGTTCACGCTGGCCAGCACCGGCTGCGTGCTGACGATGCTGATCTTCTTCTACTGGCTGGTCGAGATCCGCGGTTATCGCAAGCCGGTTTTTCCCCTGGTGGTGGTGGGGATGAACTCCATTTTCATCTACACCCTCTCGATCATTCTTTCCGGCTGGCTGAATCGCGCGGTAGGAGTCTTCACCGGCGGCTTCAAGTTCCTCGGCGAGATGGCTCCGGTCGCCCAGGCCACGGCGGTCGTCTCGGTGATGTGGTATGTCTGCTACTGGCTCTACCAGCGGCGCATCTTCTTCAGGTTCTGAGCGCTGGCCGCGCGGCAGCCCGCCTCGCGGCGTCGGGGCCGCGGACCACCGAACCAGGCAACGGTCAACCAGTCTACCGGGCGGCGCGGATCCCGGCCCGCATCACGGAAGCATCCCCTTGCCCCACTCAGAATGGGTTGACGGCTTCGCGGCGGGAGACGGCGCACAGACACACGTCGTCAGAGGTGGCGATTCCGGCGGCCGTTTCGGTGGCGGAGGGGGCGTGGGAAGGTTGACGGCACGGGCAGCAGCAGAGAACGGCCCGCCGGGTTCTCCGGTGGGGTGAAGGCTATCACCCTTGAAGAAAGTCCTCTTGTCGTGGAGCGGCGGGAAAGACAGCGCGTGGGCGCTGCACGTGCTCACCCGCGCGGCCGATGTCGAGATTGCCGGTCTGCTGACGACCTTCAACCGGGAGTTCGACCGCGTGGCGATGCACGCCGTCCGGAGCAGCTTGATTGAGGCTCAGGCTGCGGCGATCGGCGTCCCGCTCTGGAAGATTCCCTTACCCTGGCCCTGCTCGAATCAGGAATACGAAGAGATTCTCAGCGGCGTGTGCCGGCGCGCGGTCTCGGCCGGGATCGAAGCCGTCGCCTTCGGCGATCTCTTCCTCACCGACATCCGACAATACCGCGAGCGGCAGCTTGCGGGGACGGGTCTCGAGCCGCTGTTTCCGATCTGGGGGTTGCCTACGCACGAGCTGGCACTGCAGATGATCGCCGCCGGACTGCGGGCTCGGCTCACCTGCATCGATCCGCGCACCCTGCCCCGCGACTTTGCCGGCCGCGAATTCGACGCTGCGCTTCTGGCCGATCTGCCGCCCGGCGCCGATCCCTGCGGCGAAAACGGCGAGTTCCACTCCTTCGTTTACGCCGGCCCGATGTTCTCGCAGCCCATTCCTGTCGAGCTGGGAGAAATCGTCGAGCGGGACGGCTTCGTCTTCGCCGACCTGCTCTGAGCGGCACTACAGTCGGGAGCGCCAAGACTGCGGCTACTGATCGCCTGGCAGCCCGGGGCGAAACTCTCGAGAACCGCCCTCGGATGTCACGAAGCTCCGGGACAGTTCTTTCTTTTCAATCGCTTGCACGCGGGGCCAATTGGCCCCGCCAGGCTGGGGTGGCGTTTCCAGGTCCCTCTTACCACTGCCACGGGCCGCTAGCCCTGGCAGCCCGTGGCGAAACTCTCGAGAACCGCCCTCGGATGTCACGAAGCTCCGGGGCAGTTCTTTCTTTTCAGTCGCTTGCACGCCCGGCCAATTGGCCGCCAGGCTGGCGTGGCGTTTCCGGTCCCTTTCGCCACGTTGCGTCGGCACGGGGGCTGCGACCCACCGCCACGCGCATGTCCCATGCGTCAGTTCTCCGTAGATCTCCGGAGCTGGATCTTTTGCATGGCCGCCGGTTCCTCCTTGATGGTGTAATCGGCCGGGACCTCGAACAGCGAGTGCGGCGGCTCGGAGCGATTGATGTTGGTCAGTTGGTACACGGTCTGACCCATCTGCGGATCGTTCCGCTTGCTCATCACGATCGTCTGCAGGTCGGGCGAATACCACTGCTCGGAGACGATCTGAATCGGCTGCTCGTTGCCGATCTGGCCGGCGGGAATCGTCATGGTTGTGCGGGTGCCCTGCGCCAGCAGGCCCTCGATTGTCTGCGTGCCCAGGGACTCGGTCTGCGGTGGGTTGCCCGGGCCGTTCACTCGGTAGAAGAAATTGGGCCCACTTGCACCAGCGGCGCCCGGCGGCACGGCAGTGACCATCATGCCGCCGACTCGGCCAGGCAGATGGGCCTCCTCGGCCACCCTCTTCGCAGTCGCCGCGCTTCGCGCGGCCGCCGCGCCCTCGTTGGCTTGCGGCAGAGAGATCTTGCGCGCTGTGCGATCGTTTACATTGAGCACATAGCTCACTCCCGCCACGGGATCGAGGATCGAAATCAACTGCGGCGGATTGCCCGACGCCGCCCACGGACCGATCGCGGCGAGCGTCTGCTCGTTGCGCGTGCGGCCCTCGCTATCGCGATAGGTCGTCGATTTGTTCTTGTGGACGATGCGATTGCCATCGGCCAGCACCTGGGTGGTCTCGGTGGTGGCATCCGCCGCGTAGGGAGCGCCCTTGAGCACTTTGCCGCTGAAGACCATCTCGTTCGAAACGAACTCGAACGTTCCGGCCCTGCCGGCTCCGAGCCCAACCCCCTCCGCCGCGATCTTTTCGCGGACGACGACGGTCGCCTGCGGCGGCGCCTGGGCCCGGACGGCCGAACCGCCGGCCAACAAAGCTGCCAAACCGGCAATCTTCAGGGTGTTTCGTCTTGTCGTTTTCATTGTGTACTCTCCTTCTAAAATAGGAAGACAGAAGTCAGGAGCCAGAAGTCAGAATAAAGCCCCGGCCAAACGACGGCTGGTGCGCAGAGACATCGGGCGTGCTGTTTAATATACAAAGCGGATGGCTCGGGCCAATCCGTCACCACCTACTACCACATCAGCCTGGATCCGTTCGCCGGACCGCTCGTCGTTGAGCGGCAGGCCCAGCGAGCTGAGGGCCGAACGCGGCAGGCGGATCCGCACCACCTGGCCCCCGTCGAGCGGCATTAGGCTATCGCCATACGGCAGCGGGAGGAACTCGGTCGCCATTTCTCCCGCCGCCGGTTTGAGCGCCGGTGATTTGGCCAGTTCCGACGCCGGTGGCTTAGGCGGTTCGGGTGCCGGTCGCCTAGTCAGTCCGGGCACCGGTGACTTAGCCAGTTTGGGCACGGGTGACTTCGCCAGTCCGGGCGCCGGTGACTTAGCCGATTCCGGCCCCGGCAACTTAGCCGATTCGGGCGCCGGCGAGGCGAGGGCGCTATGCGCATTCCCGCGCCGCTCTGGCGGGGCAGGCCGGTCAGGCGGGGCCGGGGTGTGCGGCTCTGTGGCAGCCGTAGTCGCCGGCGCCGGCGGTACCTGACTCACGGCCGTTGGGGTCCCCCTCTGTGCCGGCGGACCCCGCCGCAAGATGCGAACTCCCAGCGCCAGGGTCAACAGAATCGACGCAGCAGCAGCCCCGGCGGCGAGCAGTCTGACGCCGCGTTTGCGATGCGGCGTGGCGGCCTGACGCCGGAACTCGGCTACCAGTCGCGCTTCGACCGCCAGCGGCGCTTCTTCCGCTCCGTCCGCTTCGGCCAGCGCCCGCAGCGCGGCGGTCAGTTTCTTCTGCTCGGCCAGCCGCGCCATGCACTCCGCACAGGCCGCCGCGTGGGCCAACCCGGTTTCGCGCGCCGAGACTTCCATCATCTGG
>JBGOUJ010000686.1:0-4027 GCA_041477005.1 Terriglobia bacterium
AAACGCCACCGCCATCCGCGACATCACCGGCGGCAACCGCCATCGTGTGTGTCCCGGTTCGGGGGACCGATTCAGTTCCCGGTCGATGTTCTCCGCGAGGGACATCGCCACGATCCGGCCCAGCACGCTTCCCGTGTTCGCGCGCGCCGTGGTCCCCAATGGCGGCGGCGCGGAATACTTGGGCGAGATCGGCGTTGCTGGCGTTGCTCCTGGCCGTTGCGCTCGTAGGTAGTCCCGCGCTACACTGGCCCCACAGAGGCCGCCATGCTGCCCATCCCCGAATTCGACGAGTTTCATACCGTCTCCGACCTCCACATGGGCGGCGAAGCTGGGTTTCAGATCTTCAACCAAGGACCGCCGCTTGCCGCCCTGATCAACTCGCTTTGCGACCGTCCCCCGGCCGACAGCCGGGTCGCCCTGCTCATCAACGGCGACATGGTCGACTTCCTGGCCGCGCGCAACCCGCGTTCCTTCGATCCCACCGGCGCCATCGCCAAGCTGGACGACATCTGGAAAGAGCAGGCCTTTGCACCGGTCTTTGCCGCTCTCCAGCGCTTCGTGAGCCGGCCGAACCGCTACCTCATCATCACCCTGGGCAACCACGATATCGAGCTGGCGCTGCCCTGGGTTCGGGCCCACCTGCTGGCCAAGCTCTCCGGCGGCGACGACGCCGTCCGCGGCCGCATCACCCTCTCGTTTGAGGGGGCCGGCTACGCTTGCTCGGTCGGCGGCGCTTCCATCCTCTGCCTCCACGGCAACGAGGTAGACCCCTGGAACGTCACCGACTTCGAAACCCTCCGCCGCCAGGGCCGCGACGGCGTCCAGGACCGCCCCCTCGACGAGTGGACCCCCAACGCCGGGACCAAGATGGTCATCGACGTGATGAACGGCGTCAAGAGGAAGTTTGCCTTCGTCGACCTGCTCAAGCCCGAAAAAGAGGCTGTTGTCCCGGTGCTGCTGGCCCTCGACCAGGCCCAGGCATCCAAGCTGGCCAAGATCGTCGCCGTCGCTTCGCACCTCACCTGGGATCGGGTGCGTCTGGCTACCGGCTTCCTCTCGGCCGGCGAGGAGGCCGAGTCCGGTTCGGTGGCTCTCGACAACCAAGCCGACCCCACCAGCGCCCTGGACCGGCTGCTCCACCAGACGTTCCGCCCTCCCGGGATCGGCCCGGGGGCCGCCGGGCCCGAGCAGCTCCTCGACCGAGTCGAGACGTTGCTCGATGAGAATGCCGACCCCCTTCACATGCTCGAAGCCGATCAGGTCGCCGAGCAGCTCGGCATGGTCGGCGCCGCCTGGGATTGGATTCGCCGCAAACCCGAGATCGAGGTTCTTCTGGAAGCCCTGGAGAGTGTCAAACAGGACCACAGCTTCGTCGTCGACGCCCCCGACGACACTTACAAGCGAATCGACGAATGGGTCGGCTCCGGCTTCGACTTCGTGATCGCCGGCCACACGCACCTGGAACGCTGCATCCGCCGCGGCTCCGGCCGGGGGACGTATTTCAACAGCGGCACTTGGGTCGCCCTGATGCGCCTCAAAGATGAAATGCTGTCCTCTCCGGCCGCGTTCCAGCCCGTTTTTGATCAGATCAAGAGTTCCTCCACCGTGGCCGCTCTGGGCGATCTGGTTGAGTACCGCCCGGCGGTGGTTTCCATCCGGCGGGAAGAAGGCCAGGTCCGGGGCTTCCTCGAACGTGTTCAGTTCGACGGCGGCAATCTCGCCTTGACCCGCCTGGCCGCCAGTTGAGAACAGCCATGCGCACTGTCACCTTGGAATTCCTCCGTCACGGCCCGCCCCACAACCAACTGCTCTCTCCGGTCACCCAATACCTCGGGCTCTGCGGCAATCATGGCGCCGTCACCATCCAGCTCAAGTTCGAGCACTCGGAGTTCCTGGTTCGCCTGCGGGCGCTCTCCTACAAGGACAGCCGGGAAACCCGCGAGTTGCAGCTCACCGCCACGGCCCGCGAGATGGGCGAGATTCTGGCGGGCGTACCCGGCCTGATCGCCGAGCTGGCCGAGTGCCGTGACCACAAGGCGGACCTGGTTCACCTGCGGCTCATTCTGAGCGCCAACGAGCTGGCGTTGCTTCCGCTGGAAGCCTCCACGGCTCCCAACGGCTTCCCCGGCGCCGGCCAGTTCCTGGCCCTGCAACCCGACCTGCCGCTGTGCATCACCCGCGAGGTGCGCCGCGTCTTCGGCCACCCTGTCGACTGGCCGCGCAAGCCCAAGATTCTGTTCGCCGCCGCCTCCCCGGCCGGCGTCGCTCCCGTACCGCTGCACAATCACCTGCTGGTCCTGCGCAAGGTCATCGAGCCTTGGGTCTACTATCTCGACCCGGTGCAGGAACGCCGGAAGGAAGTGGCGAAATATCTCACGGTGCTGCCCCAGGCCACCGCCGACGATCTGCAGCGGGCCTGCGCCACCGGTGAATACACCCACGTCCATCTGCTCGCCCACGGCCTCCCCGTCGATAAGGCTGGAGACCGCCGCTTCGGCCTCGCTCTACACGACTCCCGCGACCCGCGCCAGCCCGACCTGGTGGAAGGCCCCCGTTTGGCCACTCTCCTGCGCCCCCTGGCCGACCGCGGCAAGCCTCAACTGGTTCAGCCCACCGTCGTCACTATCGCCGCCTGCGACGCCGCCAACGTCGGCTCGGTGGTCGGCGCCGGCGCCAGCGTTGCCCACGCCCTCCACGAGGCCGGCATTCCCCTGGTGGTCGCTGCTCAGTTCCCTTTATCCTTTGCCGGCTCGGTGGTGCTGACCCAGTCCCTCTACGAGGACCTCCTGTGGGGCAAGGATCTTCGCTGGCTCCTGTACCATCTCCGGCACCAGCTCCAGAGCCGGGTCCCGGAAAGCCACGACTGGGCCAGCTTAGTCGCCTACGCCTCACTACCCCCCGACTTGGACCGCCAGCTCGCTGACGTCCGTTTCCGTCAGGCCAAAGGCTCCCTCGATGGCGCCCTCAAGTATGTCGACCGCGTCATCAAACTCTCCCAAGGCGGTTCCAACGACAAGGATCTCAATCCGGCCCTCCAAAAACTGGCCCGCGCCCGTCAACGCATGGAAGAGCTTCTGGACGAGACTCTCCAGGACCGGGTCGAGATCCTCGGCCTGCTCGCCGCCGCCGAGAAACGCGTCGCCGAGATCCTCCACCAGGCCGCCAAAAGGGGCATTTCGATCACCGGTGTTACCGCCAAGCTGCAGAAGGCCCACGACTATTACCGGCAGGCTTTCCTGTCCGATCACTCTCGGAGCTGGTGCCTGGTGCAGATGCTGGCCCTCACCGCCGTCCTGAAAGGCGGCGATGCCGTCGAAGGCGATCTGTGGCACCTGGCCCGGCTCCTCTCCTTGCAGGAGTTCCAAAGCGACGACCGGCAAACGAAGGCCTGGGCCCTGGGCAACCTTATCGAGCTATACCTGCTTTCGGCTCTAATGAACATCAAGGATCGCCCGGCCGACGCTCGCGTGCAGGCGCTGAATTATTTCGGCGCGCTGGTCGCTCTGGCCGGGCCCGAATCGTTCGAGGTACACTCCACCCGCCGCCAGATGCGGCGCTACATCGAGTTCTTCCAATCCGAGCAGCCGGAGTGGCAGGACGTCGTCCAGCTTGCCAAGGACCTGCTCGAGGCGTTCCCGGCCCCCGAGCAATCTTCGTAAGTCGCGCCCGCCGCGCCGCCGCCAACGGCTCCCGCTAAATAGTCCCTGTCCTGAATACGCTTACGTATTACAAGGGTCAAAGAACCGGATGGGGCGCGTCGCACACAGGATACAAAGTAGTATTAGGATAATCGAGGATTTGGGATTTTCTCTGCGGCTCTGCGTCTCTGCGGTGAATTCCGGGCTACAAGCTCACAATCCACCGCAGAGGCGCGGAGACGCAGAGATCTCTTGCTCTGGTTCTTGTTCTTGTTCGTGCAGTAAGGTCGCTCGCGAGGTTCTCCGCTGAGTAGGTGCGGACCTGCCACACCACAACAGGGGCATGCTTGCAAGCGCAGAATACGTTAGCGTACTTCGCTTGGCCGTCC
>JBGOUJ010000687.1:0-3967 GCA_041477005.1 Terriglobia bacterium
CCTCACCCATTCCTCCGCGACCCAGGAATCCGAGGATCTTATAATCGCCGACGGTGTCGCCAATTTGAAAGCTCATGGGACCACCCTACGATAGGCAGTAACGGAGGGGGTATTTCAATGGGTGGAAAACCCTAGAGCGGGATAAGGAGGAATTGAGAAATTGAGAAATGGAGGAATTGAGGAATGAAAACACCCCGGCGGTCTACGCGTTTTCATCTCTCAATTCCTCCATTTCTCAATTTCTCAATTCTGACGTAGACCAGCTCGCGGAGGGCAGCCCCGCATGACCGGCATTCAGAAGCCCGGCTCTGGCCAGGCACGGCGGCATCAACTATAAACTTATGGAAAATCGGTCATACACCTTATATCCTAGTGCGGGCGCAGGTCGTAACATGGCTAAAGGGGAAGAGTGTCGATGCCATTCGAGACCGGACAGACGGTCGGCGACTATGAGTTCCTGGACCTCCTGGAGACGTTGCGAGGCTGCCGGGCCTACCGGGTGCGAAACGTCCTCGCGCAGCGTCTGGAGAGACTGAAAACGTTCCCGAAGGAATTGCAGGACGATCGGGAGCGAGTCGAGAGGTTTCTGCGCGAAATCAAGATTCACGCCCGCCTGACGCATCCCAATATTGCCGCGTTCTATAACGCCACGCGCCTGGAAGAACAGTTGGTGATGACGACGGAGCTGCTCGAAGGGGGCACGCTGGCAGACCGGCTCGAAGCGGGCCCACTGCCGATGGCGGAGGCTGTCGGCTACCTCTGCCAGGCGCTCGCGGCCCTCGGCTATGCGCACGAGCAAGGGGTCGTGCACCGGATGATCTCGCCGGCCGTGATGACCATCACTCCGGGAGGAACGCTCAAGCTGACGGGTTTCGACCTGGCCAAGACAGCCACCGATCCCCAGCTCACGCAGGCCGGCGCGGTGATGGGAACGTTGGAGTACATCTCCCCCGAGCAGGTGAAGGGAATCACCACTCTGGACGCGCGTACGGATATCTATTCAGTGGGCGCAGTGCTCTACGCGGCGGTGACGGGCAGAGGGCCATTTTATTGCAAAACCCAATTTGACATGATGTTGGCCCACGTGAATACACCTCCCACGCCCCCCAGCGAGATCAACCCCGCCGTGCCGGCGGAGCTGAACAGCATCATCCTGAAGGCACTCGAGAAGGAACCGTCACAGCGCTTTCAGACGGCGAAAGAATTTCACGAGGCCTTGGAAGGCGTGCCGCTGACCCTGCAAGGATCCGAGGCAAAACAACAACTGCTGCCGCCCCTCGAGCCGCCTGGCGCAAAGGACGCGCCGCAACCGCAGAAAACTTCGTTCCCGGTCTTCCCCGAACGAACTTCACCGCATAGACTGTCTCCCGGCCTCATCGCACTGGCCCTATTCACGTTTTTCGTCGTGGCTTTCGCCTTTTTCTGCGTGCTGAAAATCACCAGACTCTAAGGGTGCTGTTGTTGGATCAGGCGATTGCTGGAAGAATTGCGCCTTCGGCAGATCGCTGGAGATCGGGCTTGGCCATGCGGACCGTCCACCGTGCGGTACAGGTCCTCAGACGCCACGGGAATGGAGGCGAGAGTGCGGAAAACACAATCGGTGGTTCTTTGAGCGCCAAAATGAAACTCCAAACGTGCTTCACCCGAGAGCAGCTACGCACCAGCCTTGACGGGACTCCCGTGGCCCGCTATGCTCACCTCAGAGGTCGGGTTTTCCGACTTTCGGAAATCGACCGAAACACCATGCCTCTTGTCCGAGTTCAGAAAAAGGGTCAGGTGACGCTTCCCACCCAGTTGCGCACCCAGGTCGGGTTAGCCGAGGGCGACCTGCTGGAAGCCAAGCTCGAGCGCGGCAAGATTGTCCTCAAGCCGAAGCTCGTGATTGACCGCTCCAAGTTCCCAACCGCCGATGACGAGTACACCCCTGAGCAGCGCCGTGCCATCGACGCCCGCCTGGCCGAGTCCGCTGAGGATATAAAGAAGGGTCGCCTCCATGGTCCGTTTGAGACCCACGAAGAGATGATCGCGTTTCTTCACCGCCACGCCAAAAAGGCCCGCCGGGCTAGGAACATCAAGCCCGGGGGCCGATGAAGCAACAACTCACCCCCACCGCCGTGAAGGCCTATGTAGAAGCGCGGCCGCTGTCCAGAAGGCCTTCGACAAGCAAGTCAAACTGCTGGAAGTACGATGACGCTCGCGACATCTGGCAAGCCCGCGTCAGCAAGAATTGGCGCTTCTACTTCAGCGTTCCCCACCCGAAGTAGCCCGCTCTATCTCCCGCACCCCGAAGCAGACGACCCACAGGCACGGTCAGCTCGAGTGGACCGAAGACGGAACCCCCCGGAGCCATGCCGGGGTTTTCAGAAATATCTCAGCAAAACTCAAGATTCTTTAAAGGACATCAGTTTGCGATCGTGATGTACTGGCTTCCGTGCCACCGAATTTCCGGTCGGCAACAACAACCTGATTGGAGAACAACCATGCCACAGTGGAAGCCGGATCAAAGCTTTTACCCTTCGCCCAAGATGGCGATGGAAGCGCCGCCGGAAAAGATTGCTTATGTCTCCCTGCTGAATTCGCGGGAGAATGGCGCGGATGCTATCGGCGTCATCGATGTGGACCCCGCTTCCGACCGTTACGGGCGGCTCGTGTCGCAGGTGGAGATGCCTCACGCCGGAGACGAGCTGCACCATTTCGGATGGAATGCCTGCAGTTCGTGCCTTTGCCCTTACTCACCCCACCCGCACATGGAGCGGCGATATCTGGTAGTGCCGGGTCTGCGCTCCTCGCGCATCCACATTCTCGATACCAAGCCGGACCCGCGAAACCCGCGCATCACCAAGGTGATCGAGCCCGAGACCGTGATGCGCGCGACCGGATACAGCCGCCCGCACACATCACACTGCGGGCCGGACGGCATCTATCTCAATGCGCTTGGCAGCGTGAACGGGGACGGGCCGGGCGGCATTTTCGTGATGGACCCGGAAACCTTCGAGATCAAGGGACAGTGGGAATCCGAACGCGGGCCGCAATACCTGACCTACGATTTCTGGTGGCATCTGGGGCACGACACGATGATCACCAGCGAATGGGGCACGCCGAACATGATCGAGAACGGCGTGAATCCCGAACTGCTGCTGGCCGGCAAATATGGCCACGCGCTGCACGTGTGGGACCTTCATAAGCGGTGTCACCGGCAGGTGCTCGACTTGGGAGCGGAACAACAGATGGTCCTGGAACTACGGCCGGCCCACGATCCGAACGCGACCTACGGCTTTGCCGGCGTGGTGACGTCATTGAAGGATCTATCGGGCTCGGTCTGGCTTTGGCACCGGGACGGCACGAACGGCGCCAGCACGTGGAAGGTGCGCAAGGTGATCGAAATCCCGGCCGAGCCGGCCGACGCCGCAAAGCTGCCGCCGCTACTGCAGGGCTTCAAGGCAGTGCCGCCGTTCGTTACCGACATCAACCTTTCGCTCGATGACCGGTTTCTGTACGTCTCCTGCTGGGGTACCGGGGAGCTGCTGCAATATGATGTCACTGATCCCTACAAGCCCGTCCAGACCGGCTCGGTGAAGCTCGGCGGGATTACGCGGCGGCAGGCACACCCAAGCCGGCCCAATGCCGCCCTGAACGGCGGCCCTCAAATGGTGGAGCTGAGCCGCGACGGGCGCCGCGTTTACCTCACGAACTCGCTCTATCGCGCCTGGGACGAGCAGTTCTATCCGGACGGCATTCGCGGATGGCTGGCGAAACTCGACGCGGCCCCTGGAGGCGGCCTCAAGCTGGATTCGAAGCTGTTCCTGGAATTCGACGCCATGCGGCCCCACCAGGTGCGCCTCGAAGGCGGGGATGCATCCTCGGACTCCTACTGTTTCTCGTGAGGCGGACATGACGGGCGAAATGACAATGTCGGTGTCCTCCGGCGCTATGCTTCTGATGCTGGGCGCGTTTCACTGCATCAATC
>JBGOUJ010000688.1:0-3967 GCA_041477005.1 Terriglobia bacterium
ACGAGGACATCACCTGGACCACAAACCTCGGAAACGCGTTCCTCGGCCAACAGGCGGACGTGATGGACGCGGTCCAGCGGATGCGGCTCCGAGCGCAACAGGCAGGGAGGTTAGCCTCCACGCCTCAAGAGCGAGTGGTCACCACAACCGAATCCGGCCGGCCTATCGTCGAGATCGTGCCCGCCAATCCGCAAGTCATCTACGTGCCGGTGTACGATCCGGCGTGGATCTGGGGACCGCCCGTCTTTTATCCATATCCACGCTGGTACTATCCCCCGCGCCCTGTGTTCGTTGGCGGCGCCTACTTTGGCTTCGGTCTGGGCGTATCGATTGGAGCATTTTTCGGCGGCGGCTGGGGCGGTTGGGGCGGCTGGGGCTGGCATCCCGGCTGGGGCAACCGCACGGTGATTGTCAACAACACCTTCATTCACCGGTACAATTTCAACTCGACCCACATCACGAACCTGCAAGGAACCAACGTTTGGTCTCACGATGGCTCCCACCGCCAGGGCGTACCGTATTCGAATGGCCAGTTGTCCCAGCGCTACGGCGCCAGCGTTCGGGAAAACTTGAGACCCCGCGAAGCGCCGGGCCAATATCGCAGCGCTCCAGCCCCTGCGGCGGGGCCGCGGGAACGAATGGGCAGTCGTGAGATTTCGCCCAGCGCTCCCACCGGGAACCGGAGCGCTTTCAGTGGCGTCCAGAACGGCGCCGCGGCCAGGACGCATAGCGATCATGGCTATTCCAGCCTCGGTCCCGCCAGGAGCGGTGCTGCTCCCGTGCACGCGGCGCCCGCGCCGAGAGCAAGAGAAAACGCTGGCGGTGAGCGGCGTCGATAGGAGGTCGGCATGACCAGAGCAAATTCGCAATACTGGAAAGACGTCCCTCTCCGGCAGGCTCGCCTGGGGGCCGCCGTCCTGGCAGTAACGGTCGTCTTGCTGCACGCTGCCCCCAATCAGCGCACCTTCGCCACGCCGCAAGAGGCAGCCCAGGCTGCGATTGAGGCAGCCGAGCACAACGACACCGCGGCTCTGCTGAAACTGTTCGGACCCGACGGCAAAGACATCGTGGACTCCGGCGATCCCACCGAAGACAAGAAGGAACGGGCGGAATTTGCCCGCCGGGCCCGCGAGAAGATGCAGGTCAGCCAGGATCCGACAAACCCGGACCGGGCGGTTTTCTCGGTTGGGGAGCAAGACTGGCCGTTCCCGGTTCCCTTGGTTCGTAAGGACGGCCAATGGCGATTTGACTCCTCACAAGGACGGCTGGAGATTCTCGCCCGCCGGATTGGCGCCAACGAGATCGACGCGATGGAAGTCTGCCGCGGCTACGTCGAGGCCCAATTGGAATACGCCGCGCAGGACCGTGACGCGCACGGCACTCTGCAATACGCGCAGAAGATCGTCAGCTCTCCGGGCAAGCACGATGGACTATATTGGGAAGGCGCCCCGGAGACTTTGGTTCCCAAATCCTTCGCCGGGGCGGCGGCCGCAAGTCAACCCGAAGGGGGCGGAAAACCCAAACCATATCACGGCTACTACTTCCACATACTGAAAGCTCAGGGAGCGGACGCTCCCGGAGGCGGATTCAATTATGTCGTGAAAGGCGAGATGATTGGCGGGTTCGCCCTGGCCGCGTGGCCGACGGAGTATGGCGTCTCCGGGGTTCGGACTTTCATCGTCAATCACCGTGGCATCGTCTACGAAAAGGATCTAGGGCCCAGAACCGCCGCGGTGGCCCGGCAGATGGCTCAGTTCAATCCGGACAAATCCTGGCGGCAGGTCGAACCGGAGTGATTATTCCATCCGGCGTTTCCAGTCCGCGCTCGCGGATTTCCTGAAGCTTCTTGACCTTGTCGCTCTGAGAACTCTCCTCACTCCGGGTAGACCCGAGGCGGTTAAGAGCCCTGCAGTTTGCCTGTAAAGATTTGTAAAGGCGCGAATTCGCCGGCTGCTCTCGTGATAGATGTGAGGAAGAGGGGAGCGATGGCCAGGATTCTGCTCGTGGACGACGACGCCGAGTTGTGCGGGCTGCTCGACCAGTACCTGCGCGGCCAGGGCTTCGAGACCACGGCCGCGCACACCGGGCCGGCCGGCCTCGAAGCGGCGCTCGACCCCTCGGTCCATCTGGTCGTGCTCGACATCATGCTCCCCGGCTTCGACGGCCTGGAAGTCCTGCGGCGGCTCCGGGCCAGGTCCCGCGTCCCCGTCCTGATGCTGACCGCGCGCGGCGAGGACGTGGACCGCATCGTGGGACTCGAGATCGGCGCCGACGACTATCTGGCCAAGCCCTTCAACCCGCGGGAGCTGCTGGCGCGCATTCGGGCCATTCTTCGCCGGGCGGAGGCGGGGCCGGCCGCCGGCCGCGTCCGCGTGCACGATGTCGAGCTCGACCCCGGCGCCCGCACCGTCACCTGCAACGGCGTCCCCATCGAGCTCACTACCTTGGAATTCGACATATTGGAGCAGCTCATGCGCGCCGCCGGCCGCGTGCTCTCCCGCGATCAATTGATGGACGCGCTCTACAACCGCCCGGCCACTCCCTTCGACCGCTCCATCGACATGCACATCAGCCACCTGCGCCGGAAGCTGGATGCGGCCGGCGGCGGGCCGTCTCTGATCAAGACCATCCGCGGGGTCGGCTATGTCTTCAGCCGGGAGGCCGGCGCATGAAGTCGCTGTTTTCGAAGATCCTGCTCTGGTTCCTGGCCACGGCGGCGGTGGCGGTCTTCGGGGTGGTCGTGGTTTCCACGCTGCTGAGCGTGGCGCCCGGGCGCTCCCAGGCGCCGGTCTTGCGGGCCGTGCGATTTCACGCCGGCGAAGCCGTCCACGCTTACGAAGAAGGCGGCAGCCCGGCGCTGGCCGCGCTATTCGACCGCATCGAGGCGGCTTACGAGCTTCGCGGCTTGCTGGCCGACCAGAAAGGCCGGTCCCTGAGCGGCCCGCCGGAGGACCTCTCCTACCTGGTCCAGCGCGCGCGCAGCAGGCGGGTGTTTGCCGACCCGGTGCGCGGCGTTCTGGTCTTTGCCTATCCGTTCGACGGCCAGCGCGGCTCGTATTGGTTCTTTCTGCTCGTGCCCCGGGAACGCTTCGGCTTTTGGTTTCGTCTGGGTCAGACGCTCAACGCCACGCACTTATGGGTGGTCGCCTGCGTCCTGCTGCTGAGCTACCTGCTGGCCCGGCATATCACCAGACCGATCTTCGAGCTCCGGGACGCCGCCGAGCGCCTCGGCCGCGGCGACTTTCGCGCGCGCGTCCGCTCCAACCGCAAAGACGAGCTGGGCCGGCTCGCGGCTGCGTTCAATGCCATGGCCGACCGGATCGAGCACGCGGTCACCGCGCAGCGGCAGTTGCTGCAGGATGTTTCCCACGAGCTGCGGTCTCCGCTCAGCCGATTGGGAGTGGCCGTGGAGCTGGCCCGCACCAGCCACGATCCCGCCGGGACTCTCGACCGCGTGAGCCGCGAGGCCGAGCGGCTCAATGCGCTGGTGGAGGAGCTGTTGGCCATGACCCGCGAGGAGCTGCACGCCTCGCCGGTGAATCTGGCCGCGCTGCTGGCGGACGTTGTGGACGTGGTGCAAATCGAGGCGCAGGCCCGCGGCTGCGGCCTGATTCTGGACGCCGCTCCGGACATGGAGCTTACGGCCGACCCTAAGCTGCTTTGGCGGGCGGTGTAAATTGTTACGCGCAAGGCGGTATACTACACGGCGCCCCAGACCGAAGTCCACGTGGCCGCCCAGCAGCGCAACGGCCGGGTGGAAATCACGGTGCAGGACGCCGGGCCGGGCGTACCCGAAGAATCGCTCTCTCGCATTTTCGACGCGTTTTACCGCGTGAATCGCGATCGCGACCGCTCGACCGGCGGGGTCGGGCTGGGCCTCTCGATCGCCCGCCGCGCCGTCGAGCTGCACGGCGGGACCATCTCCGCCTCGAACACCCACCCGGGATTGCGCGTGTCCCTGAGCCTG
>JBGOUJ010000689.1:0-3949 GCA_041477005.1 Terriglobia bacterium
GCGACGGATTCGATCCGGCGGCAACCCGGCGAAGCTCAGCCGCAGCGCCCGGTTCTGTGGCCGGGACACCGCGAAGAATTTGCCCGGAATGAACAACACCTTCTCGGCCCGGGCGCGCGCCAGCAGCTCGCTCGAATCGAGTGGCGCCGGCAGTTGCAGCCACAGGTGCATGCCCCCCGCGGGCTCCAGAAACTCGACCCCTTTCGGCATCTCCGCCCGGCAAGCCTGGACCGCCGCTTCCAGCCGCAAACCGAGATGCCGCAGCATCTCGCGCCGATGCTGCTCGAGCGCGCCCTCCTGGGCGAGCCTGTACAGCACGGCTTGCGAGAGCTGGTCCGTGTGCAGATCGGTCAACTGCTTGGCGGCGGCCAATCGGCGGATCACCGGCCGCGCCGCCACGCACCAGCCGACCCGCAGCCCGGGAAACGCGACCTTCGAGAAACTGCGCAGATAAATGACCCGCCCGTCGGTATCGAGCGACTTCAAGCTCGGCGGATCGTCTCCGCGGCGCCCCAGGCCAGCATAGACGTCATTTTCGATGACGGCCAACTGAAATCGCGCCGCCAGCCGCAGCAGCTCGCGGCGCGCCTCGACCGGCAGGGTCGCTCCGGTCGGATTCTGAAAATTGGGGGTCACCACCAGCAGCCGCGGCCGGCGCCGGGCGAGTTCCTCTTCCAGGTCGGCGAGCGAGATACCGCCCGCGCCGACCGCGATCCCGCGCACCTGCGCCCCGCCCGCCAGAAACAGGTCGCGAGCCCCCGGATAAACCGGGTCCTCCACAAAAACCGTCTCGCCCGCCGGGACCAGGATCTTGGCCAGCAGGTCGAGCGCCTGCTGGCAGCCGCTCGTTACCAGAACTTCGTCGTCACCCCGGGCGATGCCGGCTGCCCGCATCTCGCCGAGCAAGAACTCCCGCAGCGGTGGATAGCCCTCGGCCGGCCCCAGTTGCAGAATGGCATCGCCATGTTGGTTCAGTTCCTGGTCGGCGGCCCGGCTGATAACGTCGTACGGGAAAATCCGCTGATCCGGCCGCGAGGAGCCGAAGCTGATGCAGTCCCCATCGGCCGACCACAAGGCCTGCTGCAGCTCGCGGTCCGGAGCGGCGGACCGGAACCGGCCTTCCCACTCAAACCGCTCGGCCTCTGCCGGGCGGCACACATAGCTCCCGCGCCCCACGTGGGCCTTCAACAAACCCTCTTTCTCCAGGATGTCGTAAGCGGCGGCAACCGTGGTTCGATTCAGGCCAAGCAGGCCAGCCAATTCGCGTGTTGGCGGGAGTTTTGTCCCATCGGGCAGATGCCCCGACCCGATCCAAGAGGCTATCTTCTCGTGAAGCTGCCTGTAGATAGGGACCGAGATCTCAGTATCTACATGAAGCTCGGTCCAGTTCATTGCCCATCCAATATAAACCATTTTGGATGGCCAAGCAAGCCGGTAGTGGGTCAGACTACAATGTTGGAATGCACCCGAGCGCCGAATTGCTGCGTCCCGAAACCACCGCCCTTCTTGTGATCGACCTGCAAGAAAAGTTGGTGCCCGCGATTTGGGAGAAGGAAAGACTGCTGGCCAACGTGACCAAGCTCCTGCACCTCGCGCGGATCCTCAAGCTGAAGACCCTGCCCACAACCCAGTACGCCAAAGGCCTGGGAGCGACGGTTTCCGAGGTGGCCTTGCTGTTGCCCGAGCCGCCCTTGGACAAGATGACCTTCGGCTGCCTGGGTGATGACCGGATCGGGAAGTGGCTGCAGGCCCAAGTGCCGCCCTCCCACACGCTGCTGGTCGCGGGCATCGAAACCCACATCTGCGTGGCCCAGACCGTTCTCGGCGCCCTCGCCGCCGGACGCCGCGTTCACGTGGCCTCGGACGCCACCAGCTCCCGCACCGCCTCCAACGTCCAGATCGGACTGGAGCGGATGCGCGAAGCCGGCGCCGTCATCTCCTCGACCGAGATGGCCGTCTACGAGCTGCTCGGCCGCAGCGACCGGCCGGAGTTCAAGGAAATGTTGCAGTATCTTAAGTAACTTATAGACCACGCAGGAAATAGTTGACTTTCCGCTCTCGCCCGATCGTGGTCAGCTCCCCGTGGCCGGGAATGACCACCAGCGCGTCATCCAGGGGCAGGAGCTTATCCTTTATAGAGGCCAGGATCTGGCGGCCGTCGCCCCCCGGCAGGTCGGTGCGGCCGATGCTGTCCCGGAACAGGGTGTCGCCGGCGAGCAATTTGTTTTCCGAGGCGAGGAGAAGGCTGATGCTGCCCGGAGTATGGCCCGGGGTATCGAGCACCTGAAAGCTTCGCCCAGCCAGTCGAATGACGTCGCCGTCTTTGACCGCAACGTCAATGGCCGGCTTCTCGGGCGGCGGCACCCCCACCCACATCGCCTGCACGTCGAGCTGCTGGGCGAGGGGCCAATCGCGCTGGTTCATATAGACGGGCGCCCCGGTCGACCGGTGCAGCCGCGCCGCCCCGCCGATGTGATCGATGTGAGCGTGGGTGACGACGATGGCCGTCACCCGCAAACCGTGGCGGTCGAGGATTTTCTGGATCTCGGCGAGGTCGTCTCCCGGGTCAACGACCAGGCCTTCGCGTGTCGTTTCATCGCCGAAGATCGAGCAGTTGCATTGCAACGCCCCGACCGGAAGGATCTCGTGAATCATTGCGGAGGCCGGCGAAGACGGAAATCCATGGTGGGCTCATTATATCGCTCCCGGGCGACTCTGT
This sequence comes from Terriglobia bacterium, assembly GCA_041477005.1. Classification (GTDB taxonomy): domain Bacteria; phylum Acidobacteriota; class Terriglobia; order Bryobacterales; family JACQDG01; genus JBGOUJ01. The sequence goes on from JBGOUJ010000689.1 coordinate 2,720, forward strand.
TAGGATAGAGCACTGCTAGGATAAAACCATGGAATGGCTGGATACCTTGATGCAGTGGCTGCATCTGGCGGCGGCCGTAACCGGCGTCGGCGCACTGATTTATTCGCGGCTGGTGCTGTTCCCCTCGCTGGCCGAGGTTCCGGCCGAGGTTCGGGGCAAGCTCGCGCAGCAATTGGTGGCGCGAATGCGGCCCATCTCCTTCGCGGCGATCGGCGTGCTTCTCATTACCGGGTTTTACAACTACCTGACCAAGATGGCCGAGCGCCCGTCGTCTTACCACATGATCTTGGGCATCAAGATCCTTCTGGCGCTGCACGTCTTCACGGTCGCGATCCTGTTGGCCGTGCCGCCCGGCGTCAACCCGGCGCGCGACGCCCGCCGGCCGCGGTTGATCGCGGGCGCGGCGATCTCGGGCATCATCATCTTGCTGCTTTCCGCGTATCTGCGGCGGAATTACTGATATGCCCCCAGCAGCTCCCGGTTACACGGCGCTGCGCGAGTCGGCGGCCTGGCTGGATCTGTCGGACCGGGGCAAGCTCCGCGCCACCGGCGAAGACCGCGCCCGCCTGCTGCACGCCATGCTCTCCAATGCCGTCCAAGGCCTGCAGCCGGGGCAGGGAAATTACCAATTCCTGCTCAACGCCCAAGGCCGCATCCTCGCCGACGCCAACCTGTACGTTTTCCCGGATTCCATCCTGCTGGACTGCGAGCCGCCGGTGACCGGCGCCGTCTTCCAGCACCTGGACCACCACATCATCGCCGACGACGTGCAGCTCGAGAACATCACCGCGCAGCTCGCCACCATCGCCCTCGAAGGCCCTCGCGCGGACGAGATGGCCGGCGTCTCCGTTCCCGCCGATCCCGGCTCGCACATCGAGACCGCCGGCATGATCCTCGCGCGCACCTCGGCCACCGGCCAGCCCGGCCTGTGGTTTTTCGTGGATCCGGTGGGAAAAGGCGAGCTGGTGGCCCGGCTCGAACGAGCCGGCGCCGTCGCGGCGACCGCGGCCGACGCCCGCATCGTGCGCGTGGAAAACGGCATGCCGCATTACGGCGAAGACTTCGGCGAAACCACCCTGCCCCAGGAGACCCAGCAGGCCCGCGCTCTGAACTTCACCAAGGGCTGTTACCTAGGTCAGGAGATCGTCGAGCGGATCCGCTCCCGAGGCCAGGTCCACAAGCTGCTGGTCAAGGTGGCCATCGAAGGCGAGGAGCCGCCGGAGCAGGGAA
>JBGOUJ010000690.1:0-3943 GCA_041477005.1 Terriglobia bacterium
CTGGTGGCCCAGGAACCGGACCGCGCCGACTATCTCCGCGACCTATCGGTCTCCTTGAGCAAGATGGGCGATCTGCTGCGAGACTCAGGGCAAGGCGAGCAGGCCCGCCAATTCTTCCAGCAGGACCTGGAGATCGCGCAGCGCCTGGTGGCCCAGGAACCGGACCGCGCCGACTATCTCCGCGATTTGTCGGTCTCGCTGAGGAAAATGAGTGATCTGTTGGCTGACCTGGGACAACGCGAGGGGGCTACTCGGCTGCGTGAGGAGGCTCAAGAGATCGCCCAACGCGTGGCACAGCAGGGCAAACCATCTGCCCAGAGCTGAATTGGACAGTGCTCCGACAGCACGAAGAGGCTCAGCGGCTCACCCTGCCCTACGCGTTATCATCGCTACGCACAGGTACACCAGGAACGGGGATCTTCAAGGTAAGCGACGAAGCTGCAGAAGTTGGCCTGACCGTCACTCCACCGTAACGCTCTTCGCCAGATTCCTTGGCTGGTCTACGTCGCACCCCCGGCGGACGGCGATGTGGTAGGCGAGCAGTTGCAGGGGAACGATTTCCAGAATGGGCAGCAGCAGCTCTTCGGACGTCGGGACCTCGATCACGTGGTCCACCGCTTCGCGCACCTCGTGATCTCCTTGGTTGGCCAGGGCGATTACGATGCCGTCCCGCGCCTTGACTTCCTTAATGTTCGAGAGGGTCTTTTCGTATTGCACCCGGCTCTCCGGCCGTTTCGGATCATGCGTGGCGATCACCACGACCGGCAGGTCTTCGTCGATCAGGGCGTTGGGGCCGTGCTTCATCTCGCCGGCTGGGTATCCTTCGGCGTGAATATAGGAGATTTCCTTTAGTTTGAGCGCCCCTTCGAGGGCAATCGGGTAGTGGATGCCCCGGCCCAGGAAAAGGAAATCCTTGGCGCGGAACAGCTTCCGTGAGAGCTCCTCGACGTGAGCGTCACCGCCCAGGACCTCTTCCAGCTTGGCGGGCACATGCAGCAGCTCCTGCACCAGGCAACGGGCGGCGTCCGGGTCCAGGGTCTCGCGCGATTGGCCCAGGTGCATGGCCAGGATGAACAGGGCCGTCAACTGGCAGGTGAAGGCCTTGGTGGAGGCCACGCCGATCTCCGGGCCGGCGTGGGTGTAAATGGTTCCGGCGGCTTCGCGGGTTACCATCGATCCCACCACGTTGCAGATGGCCACGGTCTTCGACCCCTTCTGTTTGGCCTCCCGCTGGGCCGCCAGAGTGTCGGCCGTCTCGCCCGACTGCGAGATGACCACGGTCAGCGTCTCCGGCCGGATGATCGGATCGCGGTAGCGGAACTCGCTGCCGTAATCGACCTCCACGGGAATCCGGGCCAGCTTCTCGATCATGAATTTGCCGGCCAGGGCGGCGTGCCAGGAAGTGCCGCAGGCGACGATCTTGACCTGGCGGAAGCCGGCGAATTCCTTGGGCGTGATGTCCATCTCGTCCAGATAGACCTGGCCCGTCTCGCGGCTGACCCGGCCGATGGTGGTGTCCCGGACGGCCCGCGGCTGCTCAAAGATCTCCTTGAGCATGAAGTGCTTGTAGCCGCCCTTCTCGGCCATGATGGGGTCCCAGAGGATGTGCTGCACCTGGCGCTTGATGGGCCGCCCCTCAAAATCGGTGAGAAGGACGCCCTCCGGCGTCAGCACCGCCACGTCGCCGTCCATGAGAAAAACGATATCGCGAGTGTGGTGCAGGATGGCCGAGATGTCGGAAGCCACGAAGTACTCGTTGTCCCCGAGGCCTATGACCGCCGGCGGCCCTTGCCGCGCCGCCACAATTTTGTTGGGGTCGCGCTTGGAGATGATGGCCAGAGCGAAAACGCCGCCCAGCTCGCGCACCGCCGCCCGGACGGCGTCCTCGAGCGCCGTGCGCCCGCCGGCTTTGTCGTTGTAATGCTTTTCGACCAGGTGGGCGATGATCTCGGTGTCGGTCTCGGTGACGAAGCGGTGGCCTTCCTGCGCGAGCTGCCTCTTCAGCACCAGGAAGTTCTCAATAATACCGTTGTGGACCACGACGATGTCGCCGGTGCAGTCGCGGTGGGGGTGGGCGTTCTCCTCGGTGGGCCGGCCGTGGGTGGCCCAGCGCGTATGGCCGATCCCGAAAGTGCCATCGATCGGGTCCATGCGGATGGCCTCTTCGAGGTTGCGGAGCTTTCCCGACGACCGCCGGACCAGCAGCCCGTCGTGCTCGCTGGAAACGGCGATGCCCGCCGAATCGTAGCCCCGGTATTCCAGACGCCGCAATCCGTCCAGGATCACAGGCACGACTTTCCGGGGACCGACGTAGCCTACAATGCCGCACATAGTTAGCTTCCAGTCGGGGTTTACCTTCCAATCGGGCTTCCTTTACGATCGGGGCTTACTTTTCCAATCGGTAGCTGAATTCCTCGATCACCGGGTTGGTCAGCACCTCGCGGGCGATCTTCTCGATGTCGCCGGGCGCTGTCCCGTCCTCGAGATCGATCTCGAAGTACTTCCCCTGCCGCACCTCCCGCACCCCGGCGTAGCCCAGCGAGGCCAGCGCGCGGCATATCGTCTGCCCTTGCGGGTCGAGTACTGTCTTCTTTAATGCCACATGTACAAAGGCCTTCACAATCCGATTTTAGCCTTATTTTCCGATACAAAACGTTGAGAAAATTTTATCGAGAATATCTTCAATCGTTGTAGCTCCGGTAATAGCATCGACGGCTCGAAGGGCGCTATAGAGGTCCAAGAGCAACATTTCATGGGGCGTACGGCTCTCGATCGCCGCCCGCGCCCGCGCCAGGCCCTCGAGCGCCTCGCGCAGGAGCTGCTCGTGGCGGAGACTGGTGATGAAGCCGGTCTCTTCGCCCTCGCCCAGGCGCGGCACGCCCGCCTCATAGATGGCCTCGCGCAGCTCGGCGATTCCTTCGCCGGTGACGGCCGAGACCCGCAGAGCTCCGTCGGGCGCCGCGGCCGCCGGCGGCAGATCGCATTTGTTGGCGGCCACCACACGCTTGCCGAGCGCCGCCGTCCGCTCCAGCAGCTCCTGGTCGGGCGGCTCGAGGGGCTGGGAAAGGTCGATCACCACCAGCGTCAAGTCCGAGTCAGCCAGCGCCTCGTAGCTTTTCCGGACCCCGAGCGACTCCACACGGTCGGCCGTCGGGCGAATCCCGGCCGTATCGACCAGCTTCACCGGAATGCCGTGGATCGAGGAGACCTCCGAGACCAGATCCCGCGTGGTGCCGGGGATCTCGGTGACGATCGCCCGCTCCTGCTCGAGCAGCCGGTTGAACAGGCTCGATTTGCCGACGTTGGGCCGGCCGAGGATGGCCAGCGTGAAGCCTCCAGCGACCACCTTGCCGAACTGAAAGCTGCGCGCGAGCTGCCCGATCCCGGCGCGAATCGGCTCCAGTCGCCGCCGCAACTCGGCGTCGGGGGCCACGCTGATGTCGTCCTCGGCAAAGTCGATGCCCGCTTCGAGCAGCGCGATCAGCTCGAGCAGTTGGGCCTTTACGGGGGCCAGCCGCCGCGAGACCGCTCCCTCGGCCTGCTGGGCAGCCACGCGCGCCTGATAGAGCGTCGTCGCATCGATCAGATCGCGGACGGCTTCGGCTTGGGCCAGGTCGATGCGGCCGTTGAGAAACGCCCGCAGCGTGAACTCACCCGGCTCGGCCAGCCGCGCCCCGCAGCCGAGCGCCCTCTGGACCGCATGCCGCAGGACCACCGGCGAGCCATGGCAGGAAATCTCGACCACATCTTCGGTGGTGTAGGAGCGGGGGCGGGCAAAGTAGGTGACGAGCACGCGGTCGATGGCCTGTCCCTGGTCATCGACGAGCTCGGCGAGCACGGCCCGCCACGGCTCCCACGCCGGCTGTGAGGGAGCGAAGCGCACCAGCTTCTCGGCCACCGCGCGGGCGCAGGCGCCCGAGAGCCGCACCACCCCGATCCCGCC
>JBGOUJ010000691.1:0-3923 GCA_041477005.1 Terriglobia bacterium
CCTGGCCATGTGGATCGCCTTGGAAAGCTTCGACCCCAACGCCGACCGTTGCTCCGATCCCGTCTCCTTCGGCGACCGTGAAGAGCGCATCAAGAACGCCCAAAACGCCATCGCGCGGGTGGAGCAGCGCCACGGGATCGCTGACGAAAAGCAGCAGGATATCCGTGCCTTTCACAAACACCTCAAGAGCCTCATCGGTGGCGGCCCCTTCGGCGCCGCGGCGGTCAAATTGAGCCAGCGTCTTCGAGATACCGGTTCCTCATTGGCCGACCAAAGCGTAATAGCAGCCGGCATGGCCAGCCGCTAAATAACTCGATTTCTCCGTACGTCCCACCGGCCGCTGCATTATAATCTAGCTAGTATCGGAGGGACTCTATGCTGACGATTCCAGGCCGCAACGGCCGCTTTTGTGATGGCGCCACCCGCCGTGATTTCCTCAGCGTCGGCTCCGCCGGCGTTTTCGGCCTGAGTCTGGCTCCGTTTCTGGCTTTGCAAAAAGCCCAGGCCGCTTCGCCTGCCGCGGCAGCCCGCTTGGCGGGGATGAAAGGCTTCGGCTCGGCCAAGTCCGTGATCCTGTGCTTTCTTCAGGGCGGCCCGAGCCACATCGACATCTGGGACCCCAAGCCTGACGCGCCGTCCAACATTCGTGGTGAGTTCAAACCGATCAAGACCAAGGTCCCCGGCATCGAGCTCAGTGAAACCATGCCCCTGCTCGCCGGGCAAGTCGACAAGTGCACCCTGATCCGGTCGATGAGCTACACGCCCGAAGGCCTCTTCAACCACACCGCCGCCATCTACCAGATGCTGACCGGCTATCCGCCGGACAAGGTGTCGCCTTCCGGCCAGCTCGAGCCTCCCTCGCCGGCCGATTTCCCCACTGCCGGCTCCCAGGTCTCGAAGCTCAAGCCGCCCACCGATCCCGTGCTGCCCTTCGTCGAGCTCCCGCGCACGCTCCAGGAGTCAGGTGTTATCGGCAAAGGCGGCGCCGCCGGCTTTCTCGGCAAGGCCTACGATCCCTACCGCTTCTACCAGGACCCCAACAAGCCCATCAAGCTCGATGACCTCACCCTGCGCCGCGAAGTCTCGCCGGAGCGTCTGAAGGACCGCTTTGCGCTGCTCAAGGGCATCAACGGCTCAATGCCGGAACTGGACAAGGAGCTAAAGTCTTACGCCCTCGACGAGTATTACGGGAAGGCCTTCGACCTGGTGCTTTCGGGCAAGGCTCGTGACGCGTTCGACCTCGAGAAGGAGCCGGACCAGGTCCGCGAGCGCTACGGCCGGACCACTTTCGGCCAGGGCGCGCTGATGGCCCGCCGCCTGATCGAAGCCGGGACCCGCTTTGTGCAGTTGAACTGGCCGGCCGTGGCCAACGGCAACCCCGAGGTTGATTCCTGGGACACCCACGCTGCCAACTTCAAGCCGCTGAAGAACCTCCACTGCCCGGTCCTGGACCGGACGCTTTCGGCTCTGCTCGAAGACATGTCCCAGCGTGGCCTGCTCGCCGAGACCCTGGTCGTCGCCACCGGCGAATTCGGCCGCTCCCCGCGCCTCGGCGTGAGCACCTCCGGCAACACCAACGCTCCGGACGGCCGCGACCACTGGCCCTATTGCTACACCGCCCTGATCGCGGGCGCCGGAATAGCCGGCGGCAAGCTCTACGGCTCCTCCGACCAAACCGGCTCGTCGCCCAAGGAAAACCCTGTCCACCCGACCGACCTGCTGGCCACGGTGTATTACGCCCTAGGCATCGACCCCGACATGACGATCTACAACCACCTCAACCAGCCCCGCGAGCTCGTCAAGGGGAAGCCGCTGGTGGCGCTGTGGTCGTAGGTGTTGGCGGTTTAGTCCCCGCCCCTCCGTTTCCTCAGGAACGCCGGCACGTCGACTTCATCGGGCGCCGACGGTCCGCCGAGACTGGCTAGCTCCTCCACCGTCGGCTCGGGAATGGCCGGAGCGTTTTCGCGCGGCCGGGTGGCGGCTTCGTGGATGGTGGGGCGGACGGCGGCGGCTGAGGCTGCGGCGGCGGCCGTTAACGTCTTACTGATCCCTATACTCTCACCCTTGAAGCCGGTGGCGATGACGGTGATCTTCACCATGTCGCCCATGGCCTCGTTCTGCACGGCGCCGAAGATGATGTTGGCGTCCTCGTGGGCCGCTTGCTGGATGATGGTCGAGGCCTCGTGCACCTCGTGCAGGCCCAGCGAGCTCGAGCCGGTCACGTTCATGAGGATGCCGCGGGCGCCGTCGATCGTCGCGTCTTCGAGCAGAGGGCTCGAAATGGCCTGCCGCGCCGCCTCCACCGCCCGGTTCTCGCCGCTCGCCGTGGCCGTGCCCATCATGGCATAGCCCATCCCCTGCATGATCGTCTTGATGTCGGCGAAATCGCGGTTGATGATGCCGGGGATCGTGATGATGTCGCTGATGCCTTGAACGGCCTGGCGCAGGATGTCGTCGGCGATGCGGAACGACTCGAAGAAGCTCGTCCCACGCGGCACAAAATGCAGCAGCCGCTCGTTGGGAATGATGATCACCGTATCGACGGTCTCGGCCAGCTCGGCCAGGCCGTGCTCGGACTGGTTCATGCGCCGGCGGCCCTCGAAGGCGAATGGCTTGGTCACCACGGCCACGGTCAGCGCTTCCAGCTCGTTGGCGAGCGAGGCGACTATAGGCGCCGCCCCGGTGCCGGTGCCGCCGCCCAGGCCGGTGGTGATGAATACCATGTCCGAGCCTTCCAGCACCTCGATCAGCTTGTCGGTGTCTTCGAGCGCGGCGCGCCGGCCGATCTCCGGGTCCGACCCCGACCCCAGTCCCTTGGTCAGCTTGGCCCCGATCTGCACCTTGATCCGCGCGGTCGACTCCCTCAGCGCCTGCACGTCGGTGTTGACCACGATGAACTCCACGCCTTCCACGCCCTCGCGGATCATGCGGTTCACGGCGTTGCAGCCGCCGCCGCCCACCCCGATCACCTTGATCCGCGCCCCCTGCGTGAAGTCCTCCTCAAACACAAATCGAAGATCTTCGCTCTCAGGCATATTCAGTCCTCAATTCCCGAAGATGCTCTTCAGCCAGTCGGTCATGCTTTCGCGCTCGGCCCACCGGTGCAGCCGCAGCCGCTGCGCGTAAAGCAGCAGTCCGATCGCCGTGGCCCAGCCCGGCTGATCGAGCACTTCGGGCAGGTGATAAAGTCCCACCGGCAGCCCGATACGCACGCCCATGTGCAGCACCTGCTCGGCCACGTCGGGCAGCCCCGTGAGCTTGGCGACGTCACCGGTGATCACCAGGCCTCCGATCAATTGCCCGGCGATCCCGGCGCGCTGCAGTTCTTTCTCCAGATAGACAAACAGCTCCTCGGCTCGCGCTTCGAGGATCTCGTTGAGCCGGCGGCGCGGCGCCTCCACCATCGGCCCGTCCCCGCTGGCCGCAGGCACCTCGATCACGCTGTTTTCCCCCGTCATCTCGGCCACCGCGCAGCCATACTGCTCGATCAGCCGCACGGCGTCGATCTCCCGCGTCCGCAAGCCGAAGGAAACGTCCTTGGTGAAGTGGTCGCCGCCGATGGGCAGCGAGACGGCCATGCGCAGATCGTCCTCCAGGTAGGCCACCACGTCGGTCGAGCCGGCGCCGATGTCAGCCACGGCGGTTCCCATCCGCCGCTCCTGCTCCTCGATGGTCGCCAGGGCTGCCGCAAACGGCTCGAAGATCGTCTCCTCGACCACGATCCCGGCCCGGTTCACCACCGTGGTCAGGTTCATGTGAGCCATGGTCGAAGCGGTGATCAGCCGCACCTGCGCTTCCAGCCGCCGCCCGGTCATTCCCAGCGGGTTCCGAATTTTGGGCTGGCTGTCCACGGTGAAATCGACCGGGATCGCCTGCAGGAGCATGCGATCCTCGCCCAGGTGCGCCCTCGTGGCGGCCTTCAC
>JBGOUJ010000692.1:0-3903 GCA_041477005.1 Terriglobia bacterium
AGAACATCGCGCGCAACCCGCGCGTGCGCGTCCGCCTCGACGGCCGCGAGTTCGGCGCCTCGGCGCGCGCGCTCGATGAAGAGCGCGACAACGAGACCTGGCAAGCAGCTCAGAGACTGGCTCGCGAGAAGTACGGCTGGGGCGAGGGGCTACCGGTCGAAATCACTCCCGACGAGCCGCTAGTTCCGTCCGGCTGAAAGTCCGGCGTGATTCCACTCAAGCCACCCGAACCCATCAACCAAGGACCTCTTTGAGGCGCTTGGCCACCACCTTGTGCTCGTCTCCGCGCATCAGCCACACCGAGATCTGCAAACCGCCGCCGCCCCGCCTGCCTCCACCCGAGACCGCGATCGGCGGATCGCCCTCGAGCAGTTGCCGGACCACCTCGCGCGACGTGATCTTGCGCTGCGTTTCGTCCCACTCCAGGTGGACGTGGGGAACGTGGTTGGCGATCTCCGGGACCTGGATCTCGGCTTTCACCCCCGCGATCTTGGAGAGGGTGTCGATGATGTGGCCGCAGCGGCTCTCCAGCTCCTTCCGCTCGGCGTCGTGGTCCACCTTGAGGTAGCGCTCGACCGCCGCCAGCAGGCCCATGATTTCTTCCTTGCCGACCTTCATGCCGCGTCCGAGCCCATCACGGGGGCTGATGGCTTGCTGCGCCGCGTCGATCAGGTCCTTGCGGCCCAGCAGCAGCCCGGAGCATTGCGGGCCCCACAATCCCTTGCCGCCCGAGAAGGTCACCAGGTCAAACCCCTGGCGGACATAGGCGCTGAGATTGGAAGCCGGCGGGACGTCGGCCGCCGCGTCCAGGAACGTCGGGACGCTGCGCTGCCGGCCGACGCTGATCCACTCGTCGCGTTTGATCTGGCCCCTGGGATCGGCAATGTTCAGAAAGTGCAGCATCGCGGTGCGCTCGTTGATGGCGGCGTCGAGCTCGGCCCGGGTTTCGACCTGCACGATCTTCACGCCCGCCACACGGATTTGCGCCTCGTAGCCGCTGCGATGGACTTTCTGCTGGATGACCTCGCTCTTCAGCTCCGAAGTGTCGGGCAACTGGCGCAATTTGCCCGCGTCACCCCCGACCACGCAGGCTGCCGTGGCCACCGTGATGGCCGAGGCCGCGCCCGCCGTCACCATCGCCGCCGGCACGCCCAACAGCTCGGCAATCCTGGCGCCGACCTTGGTTTGCAGCTCGGGCAGGTTCACGAAATACTTCGAGGCCTCGTCCATCGCCCGCACGACCTCGGGCGGCATGATCGAGCCCCCCAGCACGGTTACGGTCCCTACGCCGTTGATTACGGGCCGGATCCCGAGCTTGGTGTAAATGTTAGAGTCGCCGGCGGTAGCCGCCGGCAGGGCCGGCCGCAACGCCGCGGCTACGGTTGTCGCCTGTAAAAATATTCTCCTGGTTGCCTTGGCCATGAAAGCCTCCTTGCTAAACTATACTCCCAGATGACTGGAGGTGGGCGGATGAGTTCGATTTTGCGACTAAGATTGCTTGCTGCGCTCCTGGTGGTTCCGGGGGCTCTGGCGCAAGCGCCGCGCACGCGTCAGACGATGCGGCCGGTCCTGCGGGGCACCGACTACGCCGTCTCGACGCGTAAGCCCCAGGCGGCCCAGGTGGCCGAACGGATCCTTCGGGCCGGCGGCAACGCCTTCGACGCCGCGGTGGCCTGCCAGGCGGCGCTGGGCGTCACCGACGCCGCCTCGAATAGCGTCGGCAGCGACGCTTTCGTCCTCATCTACGACGCCGCGTCGAAGAAGGTCTTCTCGATCAACGCCGAGGGCACCGCGCCCAAGCTGGCCACCATCGATTGGTATAACCAGAACAACGGCGGCAAGCTCCCGGTAAACGAAGGCCTGCTGGCCGGCACCGTGCCCGGCGTGGTGGATGCCTGGTACACCCTGCTCGACCGCTGGGGCACGATGAGCTTCGCCCAGGTGCTTGCTCCGGCCATAGAACTCACCGAGAAAGGCTTCCCGCTGAGCGAGGGCCTGGCCTCCGGGATCCGCAGCAGCCAAAAGCTCCTGAAATACCCGAGCAGCAAGAAAGTCTACTTCCCCAACGGCGAGCCGCCGCGGACCGGCGAAGTCTTCCGGAATCCCGAGCTGGCCCGCACCTTCAAGATGCTGGTCGACGCCGAGCAGAAAGCGAAGCGCAAGGGCCGCCACGCGGCGCTGCGGGCCGCCCGCGACCGCTTCTACAAGGGCGACATCGCCCACACCATGGCCGATTTCTCCGAGGCCAACGGCGGTCTGTTCCGCTATAACGATTTCGCCGCGTACACCGCCAAGGTCGAAGAGCCGGTCTCGAGCGACTATCGCGGCTACCAGGTCTACAAGAACCCTTCCGCCACCCAGGGTCCAGCCGAGCTATTCACGCTCAATCTCCTGCGCGGATATGACCTGAAGGCCCTGGGCCACAACACCGCCGACTACATCCACGTGAACGTCGAGGCCGTTAAGCTGGCCTTCGCCGACCGTGAGCTATATCTGGGCGACGCCGACTTCATCAAGATCCCCTTCGCCGGCCTGCTGGCGGAGCCGTACGCCGTCGAGCGCCGCGCCCTGATCGACATGGCTCGCGCCTCACGCGAGTTCCGGCCGGGCGACCCGTCCCGCTTCACGCCGGACTATCAGCCCGTCTCCCGCCCCACCGCCGTCACCACCCAGGGCGACGCCGACCATGAAGGCGACACCAGCTACCTGGCCGTGGTCGATCGCCGGCGCAACGCCGTTTCCTGGACCCCCAGCCTGCACTCCGGCTTCGGCACCGGCGTGGTCATGGCCGATCTGGGCTTCACCTTCAACTGCCGCGGCGATTACTACTCGCTCGACCCGCGGCACGCCAACGCGCTTGCCCCCGGCAAGCGCCCGCGCAGCACCCTGACCCCGACGCTGATCCTGAAAGACGGCAAGCCCTTCCTGGTGGTCGGCAGCCCCGGCGGCGACGATCAGTGCATGCGCATCATGCAGACGTTCCTGAACGTGGTCGAGTTCGACATGAACATCCAGGCGGCGATCGAAGCGCCCCGCTGGACCACAACCGCCTTTCCGGCCTCGCCCTTCCCCCACACGATGCACATCGCGGAAATAGCCGTGGAGGACCGCATCCCCGAGGCGGTCCGGCAGGAGCTCGAGAAGCGCGGTCATAAGGTGCTGGTCCGCGGCCCCTGGACCCTGAGCGCCACCTCGGCCATCCTGATCGATCCGGCCACCAACGTCCTCAGCGCCGGCGCCGACCCCCGCGGCGACAACTACGCGCTGGCGTGGTAGGGACAGGGGCGCCTTCCCAAACTCAAAATTCGAAACGCAGGCTGAAGTGAACCTGGCGCGAGTCTTCGCCTACCTGCTCGCCGAACGTGCTGGTAATTTGCCCGACCGTGCCCGGCGCGCTGATGTTGGCCGCCGGGTTTGAGAAGTTCGGGTGATTGAGCGCGTTGGTCATCAGCGCGCGGAACTGCAGCCGCTTGCCCTCGCCCAGGCGGAAATACTTCATGGCGGAAAAGTTGAAGTTGGTGGCGCCGGGGCCGCGAAGCACGTTGAGGCCGGAGTTGCCGTACCTGCCAACGTTCGCCGGACTCTTGCAGATCGGGTCCGTATCCGGGCACCCGGGAATCTTGAACGCGGCTGCATCGAACCACCGCAGGATCGACCGGCCGGAGGAGAGTTGGCCGTTCGTGATGCGATCGGGCCGCCCGCCGATGGTGTTGGTGTTCGAAACATCGAAGCCGGCGAAACTCAGCGTGAAGAACTGGCCGGACTGCGCCCCGCCGCCCCCGGACAGATTCCAGCCGCCGAGCAGCGTATCGATCAGCGGATGAGCGTGCGCCAGCAGCGCCTGGCCCCGGCCCACGGGCAGGGCCCAGACGACGCCCCCGTAGAACCGCTGGGTGCGCGTGA
>JBGOUJ010000693.1:0-3903 GCA_041477005.1 Terriglobia bacterium
CCATCCGATCCAGCTCGGCGATGACTTCCGCCCCGGCGTTCGGTTCTGCGCCTCGCCGCCGGCCGCAGCAATCGTAAAGACGTCACCGCCGGTGAACCCCTCGTCGCTCATGAGACCGCCGATGAAAGCGATGGTTTTGCCGTCAGGCGACCACCGCGGGACGGCAATCTGCAAGGGTGGCCTGAAAAGCGGCTGCATTCTCCCGGAATCGAGCGGCAGCGTGTAGAGCTGCGCGATATACCAGTTGTTGTCACCGGGCCCCGGCGCCGCCGTGGCGACGAAGTTGCGGCTGTCCGGCGACCAGTCGTACTCATATACATAAAGACCGGGCGGGGACACTTGCCGGACGCGGCCGGAGGACACGTCCACGACGGCAATTCGCTGATGGAAAATGTGCTCCTCCACCACGCCGCTGTCCGGAGTGACGGCTTCGAGCGGTCCCGCGGCTCGCGGTGCGTTCTCGGTGAACAGGCAAGCCAATTGCAGGCCGTTTGGCGACCAACTCGGCTCCGCGAGATAGCCGGTAAGGCTGGTCAGCTTGCGGGACCTGCCACCGCCGGCAGGCGTCACATAGAGCTGCAACTGACCCTTTTTTTCGCAATCCGAAAGAAAGGCCAGGCGCGTGCCGTCGGGCGACCACGCGAGACCGCGTTCCGCGCAAGCATTCTTGCCGTCGCCGGCGCTGACGCGACGCGGGCTCGCGCCCGGCGATTTCCATTCCAGGACATAAAGGGCGTACTGTTCGCTCGGAACCAGCGTCTCGACCCAAGCGACTCGGCTGCCCTCCGGCGATATGGCTACTTCTTTAAAACGCCGGACGGCTCGGAGCTCGTCGAAGAGCTGGTCGATGCCTTGGAGGCGCTGCTGCCTTTGGCCGAGCGACGCCATGACCACCAGCAGACCCAGGCCTGCAACCGACCATTTCGGGATTCGCTTCATTCAGCTCCGAGGACTATTCCAAGAAGTGATTACCCACCTGTTTTAACATAGCGGCGCAAAACCGGTCTGGTTGAGGCGCCCGAGAGGCCCAGGCGGACCCCGGCCCGGCCTCGGCCGCTGCCTCCGGCGCTCGATACCCGCTCGTCACGGCCGCGACCCACACCGATGACCCACTCGCGGAGCGCCCCGATAGCTCGGGTTGGGCGCCCGTTCGGAGAATATCCGGTGGCAACTTCTGAGACCAGGCGCCGAGCGGGGGCGCCCCTGGGTCCTTTGGGGAGCGGCTTCCACGGCCGGCCAACCGCTCAGCGGCCCGGCGGGCGTTCCGGGCTCCGAGTCGCCAACAGACGCGGGGCTGCGATAAACTGACATTTGACGATCCTCAGCCGTTACATCTTCCGGGAAATTGTTTCCAGCGCAGTCCTGGGCGCGGTGCTGTTCACTTTCGTGCTGTTTCTGCGAAACGTGGGGCAGCTCTTCGAGCTGCTGGTACGTCACACCGCCTCGGGCGTAATCGTGCTCTACCTGTTCGCCCTGATGCTGCCCCAGACGCTGATCTTCACCATCCCGATGGGTGTTCTGGTGGGGATACTGATCGGATTGGGGCGGATGTCGGGCGACGGCGAGGTGATCGCCATGCGCGCCGCCGGCATCCCCAGCCGCCGCTTCATCTGGCCGGTGGCGGCGTTTGCGCTGCTGGGCCTGGCGGCCAGCGCCGCCGTTTCCCTGTACGTGAACCCGCATTCGCTCCGCGAGTTTTATCGCATCCAGAACAAGCTGCGCTCCTCGCAACTTTCGGCCGAGATTCAGCCGCGGGTTTTCGAGGAGAGCTTCCACAACACGATGCTCTATGTGCGCGATGTGCGCGACGTGATCTCCGGGCCGGTGGTGCGGTGGAAAGGTGTTTTTCTAGCCGACCTGCGCCCACCCGAGGAACGGTCGGCCGACAGCGTGAAAAACAACGTGACCGGCCCGCGGATCACCGTAGCCGAAGAGGCCATCGCCGTGCCCCGGCCGGAGAAGAACGAGATCCAGCTCCACCTGATCAACGGCGTCACCCACGAGCAATCGACCGACCCAACCGAGTACTTCAATTCCGCCTTCGACCAGACCGACCAGATCCTGGACACAACGCCGGCGCCGGAGGCCCGCGCGAAGCGGCCCTATCAGGAAATGTACACGCGGGATCTGCCCTACTACGCTCGCTATGCGGAGAACTGGCGAGATGCCCGCATCGAGCTCTACCAGCGCCTGGCGTTGCCGGTGGCCTGCCTGGTGCTGGCCCTGGTGGGCATTCCGCTCGGCCTCTCGTCGCGACGCTCGGGCAGGTCCGCCGGCGTGGTGCTAACCGTGGTGCTGGTGTTCCTCTATTTCACCCTGCTGATAAGCGGAATAGGCCTGGCAGAGAAGCAAAAGCTGGCGGTGGGGCCGGCCGTCTGGGGAGCGGACGTCTTTTTCGCCCTGGTCGGCGTGCTCCTGCTCCTCCGCCTGGACGCGCCGGGCGACCGCGACTCCGTGACGGCGCTTCGGAACTGGGGCGCGCGCTTGAATCGGCCCGCCGCCGGCCGGCTCGCCGCCTGGCGCTGGCCCGGCGTCTCCAACGGCCGCGGCCTCCGTCTGAGCCTGCTGTTCCAACTGATGGACAGCTACGTGCTCGGCAGCTTCTTGTTTTATTTCGCCGTGCTGCTGGTCTCCTTCGTCTTGCTCTACCACATCTTCGAGTTCTTCGAGTTGCTGAGCGACATGCTGACCAACCACATCCCGCTCACGCGCTTCCTCACTTATCTGTATTACCTGACCCCACAACTGATCTACACCACGGCCCCGATCAGCGTGCTGGTGGCGACGCTGGTCACCTTCGGCGTGCTCACCAAGCGGAACGAAATCACCGCGTTCAAAGCCTGCGGGATCAGCCTCTATCGCCTCACCCTGCCGGTGCTGCTCATGTCTATGCTGCTGAGTGGGGCCCTGTTTCTGTTCGACCATTACGTGCTGCCGGAATCCAACCGCCGGCAGGATGCCATCCGCAACGAGATCAAGGGACGGCCGGTGAGAACCTATCTGCGGCCGGATAACCAATGGATCTTCGGCAAGGGCCTGCGGATTTACTACTACAGCTACTTCGACGCCTCGCGCGACGTGCTGGCCGGCGTCAACGTTTTCGAGTTCGAGCCCACGCGCTTCCGTCTGGCGCGACACGTCTCGGCCGAGCGCGCCCACTGGGAGGAGCAGTTGCACACCTGGGTCTTCCAGAACGGCGTGAGCCGTGAGATCCGCGACATCCGCACCGCCGGCTCCGACAGATTCGCCACCCGCGTCGTCGGCTATGACAAATTTACGGTGAAGACCTTTCCCGGTCTGGAGGAGTCGCCTGACTACTTCCTGCGGGAAGTGAAGCAATACCAGCAAATGAATTTCCGCGAGCTGCGGGAATACATACTTGTCCTGACCCAAAGCGGGTTCGATACGGTGCGGCTGTGGGTGCAATTCCATAAGAAATTCTCCTTCCCCGTTTTCGCCTTCATCATGGCCTTGCTGGCCGTGCCCTTCGCGTTCCTGACCGGCAACCGCGGCGCGCTGGCCGGTGTGGCGGTCAGCATCGCTATTGCGATCGTCTATGTGTTGGTGAATGCCCTGTTCGAGCAGATGGGCAACGTTCGCCAGCTCCCAGCCGCCCTGGCCGCCTGGTCGCCGGACGTGATCTTCACCATCGCCGGCACTTACCTGCTGCTGCGCTTGCGGACCTGAATGCTGGTCTCGGAGTTCGACTACGAGCTGCCGGAGGACCGGATCGCCCAGCGCCCGCTGGAAGATCGCGCCGCCGCGCGAATGCTGGTGGTGGATCGCGCTTCCGGCAGGTTCGAGGATCGCGTCTTCCGCGATTTCCCCGGCTATCTGCGGCCCGGCGACTGCGTGGTAGTGAACAACAGCCGGGTGTTTCCGGCTCGGCTTTTCGCCCGGCGC
>JBGOUJ010000694.1:0-3903 GCA_041477005.1 Terriglobia bacterium
CAAGGGCGCCGGCGGCGGGCTTTCCAAATCCCCCGAGGAGCTCGACGGCTTCAAAGAGAAATACCGGCGCAAGTCCTTCACCCCGTCGGCGTTCGGGCCCGGCGAGATCGTGGAAGGTTTCATCGGCATCGACGGCGGCTCGACCTCGACCAAGGCCGTTCTCCTCACCAAGGAGAAAGACCGCCGCATCCTGGCCAAGGCCTATCAGCTCTCCAAGGGCAACCCCATCGAGGACACCAAGGACGTCCTCGGCAAGCTGGTCCAGATGATCGCGGACCAGGGCTCCACGCTCAAGATTCTCGGCGTCGGCACCACCGGCTACGCCAAGGACATTCTGAGAGACGTCATCGGCGCCGACGCCGCCCTGGTGGAAACGGTCGCCCACACCGAGGCCGCGCTCAAGTTTTATCCCAACGCTGACGTGATTTGCGACGTCGGCGGCCAGGACATCAAGATCATCCTTCTGAAGAACGGCCGGGTAAAGGACTTCAAGCTGAACACCCAGTGCTCGGCCGGCAACGGCTACTTCCTGCAATCGACCGCCGAGGGCTTCAACATCCCGGTCGAGAAATACGCCGATGTGGCCTTCGGCGCCACCTCCTTCCCGTCGTTCGGCTACGGCTGCGCCGTCTTCATGCAGTCGGACATCGTCGACTTCCAGCGCCAGGGCTGGAAGCCCGAAGAGATCATGGCCGGCCTCGCCAACGTTCTGCCCAAGAACATCTGGCTCTACGTTTCCCAGATTCCCAACATCTCGGCGGTCGGCACGTTCTTCGTTCTCCAGGGCGGCACGCAATACAACCTGGCCGCCGTCAAGGCGCAGGTCGATTTCATCGAGTCCCGCTTCAAGGGTAAGGACGTGAAGCCCACCATCGTGGTCCACGAGCACGCCGGCGAAGCGGGGGCCATCGGCTGCGCCCTCGAAGCGGGCCGCCTCTGGGACAACGGCCGCCAGTCCACCTTTATTGGGATGGAGGGGATCAGCAGCATCTCCTACAAGACCATCCGCAGCGAAGCCACCCGCTGCTATTTCTGCAAGAACAAGTGCCTCCGCACGTTCATCGACGTGCAGACGTCCGTTCCCAACGAGAATTACCGCCCGCCGGTGAAAACCAAGGTTCCGCTGGAAGCCGGCGCGCAGCGTCTGATCATCGCCACCTGCGAAAAGGGCACGGTCGAGAACATCGAAGACATGCGCGGCATCAAGGCCGGCCTGGATAAAGTCAAGGCCGAAAACCCGAACCTGGTCGAAGTGGCCGCCAAGGCGGCGTTCCGCCCGACGAGCACGCCCGTCGTAGCCGACCCGCTTCCCCGGTTTGCCTTCACGGCGGCCCAAAAGAAACGTGTGGAGCTCATGAAGAAACGGGCGTCCCTCAAGATCGGGATGCCGCGGGTGCTCAACATGTACTCGCAAACGCCTGTCTTCCTGGGCTACTTCCAATCGCTCGGCCTGCAGCCGGAGAACCTGATCTTCTCCGACTACACCAGCGAGCAGCTCTACAAGGAAGGGGCCAAGCGCGGCGCTATCGACCCCTGCTTCCCGTCCAAAGTCGCCATTCCCCACGTCCACAACCTGCTCTACGTGCTCCACGCGAAGAAGAAGCTCGACTACATCTTCTTCCCGATGATCGACTGCCTGACGAGCGACCTGGTCAACACCCAGGGCACCCGCTCCTGCCCCACGGTGGCGGCCACGCCCGCCGCGGTCAAAGCGGCCTTTACCAAGGAAGGCGATATCTTCAAGGAGAAGGGCGTCGTGTTCCTCGACACGTTCGTCAACATCGGCAAGCCCGACGTGCTCGAGCGCCAGCTCTACGAACAGTTCCAGGACATCCTCGGCCTCTCCCCCGAGGAGAACCACCGCGCCGTGGAGGAAGGCTACCGCGCCTTGGACCACTTCAACAACGTGGTCCAGCGCGGCCAGGGCAGGGAAGTGCTGGAGCGGCTGGAGCGCGAAGATAAGCTGGGCATCGTCCTGCTGGGCCGCCCCTACCACAACGACCCCGGCATCAACCACGAAATCCTCGAGGAGTTCCAGAAGCTCGGCTACCCCGTCTTCGCCCAGGACTCGCTCCCCCTGGACGACGACCTCCTGTGGCGCCTGTTCGGCGAAGAGGTCCTGCGCGGGGAGACCACCCACCCCCTGGATGTGGGGGACGTGTGGAAGAACTCCTACTCCGAAAACACCACCCGCAAGGTCTGGACCGCCAAGTACATCGCCCGCCACCCCAACCTGGTGGCGCTCGAGCTATCGAGCTTCAAGTGCGGCCACGACGCGCCGATCTATACGGTAGTGGAGGAAATCGTAGAGCACGCCGGCACGCCCTATTTCTGCTTCAAGGACATCGACGAAAACAAGCCCACCGGCTCGATCCGAATCCGCGTCGAGACGATCAACTACTTCCTCAAGCGCTACCGCGAAGACATGATCGCCAACAAGGGCAAAGAGAAGTCGATCGAGGAAAAGTTGAAGGAATTCGAGGCCAGGCTGCGGCGCGAGCTGATGCAGCAGTTTGTCTCGCCGGAGGTCTTCGACCGCGGCCACAAGGAAACCATCCACGTTTCGCTGGACAACCTGATCGCGTCGAATCCCGCCAACCGCCAGCACGATATGGTGGCGGGGGACTGACCCCAGACTACTCTCGCAGGATCTGTCACCGCAGAATCTCAAAGCCGGCCGCCCGGAAGTGCTCATCGAAAGTGAAAGCCTTCTTGATTCCGAGGCTGCGCATGATCGCAAAGCTGGCGCAATCAACCGCGTTGGCTCCTGACGCTCCCCACCGCCCGAAAAGATCCCACGCCTCAGCCTGCAGAACGGGGTCCACGTAAATGATCCGCACATCCGGGCTGTCTCGAACCCCGCTCAAGAACATCAGAGCGGCAGAGAACATCCCCTTCGCCTGCAGCAGGGAGATCGTCTCGCTGATGACTAGCGCAGAGGTGATGGGGGTCAAATGCCCGGTAGCGGCCTTTCTCGCCCGTTCGTGCCATTGATCTCTCGCCACCAGCCGGGCGAAAAAATAGCTGGTATCAATGAACACTTGCATCGCGATAGAGGATTTCATCGACGCGACTGGCCAGGTCCGTCTCGCCAGCATCGGCCAGCCCATCCATCCACGCAAAGGGATCTCTAGGCTTGGCGGATTTGACCTCGCGCAGCCTGGCTGCCATCGTTTCGCGGATGAACTGTGCCAGGGGCACCCCGAGCCGGGCGGCCGCCGACTTTAACTCCTCCGCCATACCCTCGTGCAACGTGATCTGGAACTTGACGCTCATGGGATCAGTATACTGATTGCAGGATCATTATACAAGTTCCCGCCAAATCTGGCAGGGACTATTTCCGGCCACCTTCCATATCCCGGCGCAACTTTTCCGCTTCCGGGCCGTAGTGTGGGTCGCTCTGCACGTGTTGGATCTCTCGCCGGCAGAGGGGCTTGTTTCCGGCGAGGTACGCGACTCGCGCCAGGAACCAGCACCGGTAGGCGGACTTCACCCCGGAAGCTTCAGCGCTGCTTGCGTCGTCGAGCGCCCCCACCAGGTTGCCAAGCTCCAACAATACATAGGACCGCAGGACGCGAAGCGCCGAATTCTTGGGATTCGTCGCGGTCAGGCGGGTGAGGGACAACAGAGCCAGAGCGTGATCCTTGCGCCGAATCAGCGCTATGGCCTCGTCCACGGCGTCCCTGTCCGCCGGCTTGAGGTCCTGCAAGGGCCCGGCGAGGGCGGTCAGGTCGAGTTCAGGCAATAACGCTCGATCTTGGGCGGTGGTTTGGGTCTGCGCAAGAGCAGCCCCAGCCGGCAGCAACACCACCGCGAATGCGAGCGCCAGTGTTCCGCGCAGGAATCTCCACCCGATTTTGGCCCGCGCTTCTGACTCGGCCGGAGTCCCTGGTGCTGGTAACA
>JBGOUJ010000695.1:0-3900 GCA_041477005.1 Terriglobia bacterium
TCACCGCGAAGTCCAGCGCGCCGTAGAGGCCGATGGCCGCCAGCAGCGCCGCGATCGCGCCGAAGATCGAAGACAGCGCCGCAAGCAGCTTCTCCTGCCACAGCGATGTCTCGACCTCCTGGCGCAGCGTCCTCACTTCGACAAAGGGCAGCTCCGGGTCGAGCGAGCGTAAGGCGTCGCGAACCGGGGCGATGATCGCCTCGGGCTGCTGGTGTGTGCGCAAGTGCAGAATGAATCCGGACTCGAAGCCGTTCACAACGGGACTGTAGACCGTCGGTTGGATTTCTTCCCGTAAAGAGCGGTATCTGGCATCGCTCACCACGCCGATGATCTCCGAGTCGGGCTTCGCGATGCCGTTCGGCCCGATGCCTCCGAGCCGCCTTCCAATCGCGTATTCGCCTGGGAAAAAGCGGCGCGCGAGGGTCTGATTGACGATCACTTTGCGCGGTGTCTGCTTGTTCTCGTCGGACCAGGTGAAGTCGCGGCCCGCAACCAGGCGCATGCCCATCGTCTCGAAGTAACCGGGCGTTACGAAGTTTAGGCTGGTATTCAGGAAGTCGTTCCTGCCGATCGGCGTCCCGGCGGCGCCGAAAGTGCCCTTTACTCCGGTGCCACGCATGAGCGCCAGGCCGGCGATGCTGGCGGCGTCGACCGAGGGCAGGGAGTGGGTTTTCTCCAGCAGTTCGCTACTTAGAAGCCGGGAACGATCGGGCTTGTAGCCTCTCATGCGCGGATCGATGGTGAACGTGACGATGTGATCGCGGTCGAAACCCGGGTTTATGGAGCGCATGCGGTCGAGCGTCTCTACCAGAAGAACGGCGCCGGCGACAAGCAGGGTGCATATCGCAATTTGCGCCACCACAACCAGACCCCCACCGGCCAGCCGCTTCGTCGTGGTGCGGCCGCCTCGCAAGGCGGTCGCCAGGTCGGCGCGCGCCCCTCGCAACGCTGGTGGAAGCCCGGATAACACGGCGGTCAGTAGCGTGGCCGCTATCGCGAAACCGAGCGCCCGTATATCAATGTGGATGTGTGCGGCCAGCGGCTGGACGACCGCCGCCCGATCGCGAATCGGAGGAAGCGCGGCGACAAGCAGCGGCAGGCAGGCGTAGCTGAGCAGCATCCCGGCAAAGCCGCCCAGAGCGGCCACGAGCAGGCTTTCGGTCAGAAGCTGGCGCGCCAGGCGCCAGGAAGTAGCGCCCAGAGCCCTCCGGATGCCCATTTCCTCCCGCCGCACAGCCGAGCGGGCGAGCAGCAGGCCCGCCACGTTCGCGCACGCCATCACCAGCAGCAACCCCACCCCGGCCATCAAGACCACCAGTCCCCGGGAGAACTGCTGACGCAGGGCCGATACTCCCCTTGCCGCCGGTTCCAGACGAAAGCGCGTATTGAGCATCACTACTTTGCGAGCGCCCGCGTCCAATTTCGGAGACTCGCGAGCCAGCAAATCCTCGTAAGTCGAGCGCAGCAATGGCTCGTTTTCGGCGTCCGCACGTTCCAAAGTTATGCCGGGGCGAAGCCGGCCAAAGATCTGCACCCTCAGGAGACGTACGTCTGCCTGAACCACGGCATCTTCAAGCGGGTCCACGAGCCAGCGGTGGGCGGTCACGGGAACGCGAACATCCGGACTCGTGTCGACGGTAAGGCCGTTGAATTGCCGTGGGAGCACTCCGATGACTACGAAGGGTCGCCCATTCAGGGTGAGGGTCCGCCCGAGAATCGCCGGATCGCCCTGAAACCGCCGCCGCCAAAAGTTGTGGCTCAGAACGGCGCCCGTCACTTCGGCACGCTCGTCTTCGGGCGTCAGCACGCGCCCGAGCTGCGCACTGACGCCGAGCGAAGAGAAGAAGTTTGACGAGACCAAATTCACGCGCACGCGCTCGGTCGATCCGCCCTCACGCAGACCCACATCAGCGTCGCCTTGGCAGAGCGCCTCCGAAAGGCTCGAGCCTCTCGCGGCGAGCGTCTCGTAAAGGCCATACGGCAAATCCCACGTGAGGAAGTTGGTGGGATGCACCTCGACCAGCCGGACCAGCTCCTCCGGGCGTGCCACGGGAAGCGCCCGCAGCAGCAAAGCATCCACGACGCTGAAGATCAGCGTGTTCGCGCTGATACCGATAGCCAGCAGCAGCGCCGCAGTCGCGGTGAAAGCGGGGCTCCGCACCAGGAGCCGGAGACCGAATCGCAGGTCGCGCAGGAACTCGGTCATGAGCACTCTTTAGCTTACAAAAACCATGCGGTTTCGGCACGGTCTGGACCGCGACACGGAACCCCTGCGGATCGGTCGGTTGCAGGGGTGGCCACAGGAGGCGTTTTCGGCACGTCCGGCTGGGCCGATTCCGGGGGCGTAAGCAGTGCCCACAAGCTACCGCAGGGCGTCGACGATCGTCCCGGTCTGGCGCAGCAAGGCCAGGCGGGCTTTGTCCGAAGAGGTCTGCGCGTCCAAAAAGATCTCCCACTTTTGCGCTTCGGTGACCCGCGCCTGCTCCAGCTCGGCGAGCGGAATGCGGCCCTCGTCGAACTTCGCCAGGTCCACCGAGAGAGTCTCGCGGGCCAGGTCCAGCTCCAACCGGGCCAGCTCGCGCGCCGATTCGGCCTGGCGCACGTCGTTGTACACCCGCCGCGTCTCGAGTGTGATGTTGGCCCGGGCCGCCGCCAGCCGCAGATTGGTCTCGGCGATCTCGGTTTCCACCTGGCCTACCCGCGCCGCCACCAGGCCGCCGTTCAGAATCGGGACCTGAATCGAGGCGCCGACCTGCCCGTTGTGGCGCTGGAAAGTCTTGAAGAAATCCTGGTAGTTGTTGTACTGGGCGAGCAGCGCGTATTGGGCCACCAGGTCGACGTGGGGAAACCGCGCCCCTTTCTCGGCCTGGAGCGCGAAGCGCTTCGCGCGCAGCACCGACTCCAACCGCCGGATCTCCCGGCTGCTGCCGAGCGCCTCGGCCAGGGCCGCTTCTTCGCTCTCCGGCAGTTCGGCGTGGGAAGGCGCCTGCGTCTCGACCGGAATGATGTGCACGTCGTCGCTGAGGCCGAGGTCGGCGCGAAGAGCTTCTTCCAGCAGCTCCACGTTGCCCTGGATGGTCTGCGCTTGGGAACGGGCGCGGGCCGTCTGAACGCGCGCGCGCGTCAGATCCAGGGGGATCTCACGACCTGCCTTCACCCGCTCTTCGATCAATCCCTGCATGCGAGCCAGCATCTCCACCTGGCGGCCGGCGGCGATCTGGGCGCGGGTGGCGCGTTCGAAATCCAGGTAGGTGACGGCCACCTGGTAGGCGACCTCCATGGACTTGGCGCCCGCCGATTGGGACGCCGCGTGGACCATTTCGCCCGCCTCGCGCAGCCGGAAAGACTGCGAGCGGTTGTAGATGTAGCGCGAGGCGTAGGCCTGCACGATGGACGGCGCGGAGCCTTCGATCGACAGTGGAAAGCCGTTGCCTTTGGCCAGACCCGAGCCGAGCGAGATCTTGGTCACGAACGGCGCGTTGACCTCGCGGACTGCCTGCCGCGCCTTTTGCTCCTCAAGGCGGGCCAGCAGGTAATCGGGGTTCTGCTTCAAGGCCAGATTCACCGCCTGCTGCAGGGTGAGAGGCATAGGCTGCGCCGCCGGCAGCGCCGGGGCCAGCAGAAAGAGGAACAGGAAAACAGTCGGTATACGTTTCATCGTCGTGTCCCTAGGGAAATCAGCCGTCAGCCAACAGCCGTCAGCGATCAGCGATCAGCGATCAGCGATCAGCCGTCAGCCGTCAGCGATCAGCCGCCAGCCATCAGCTCTCAGCCATCAGGTATCGGCAGCCGCCGGACAGCACTCCGCTTGCTGAAAGCTGACGGCTGAAAGCTGACGGCTGCCTTACTCATATCGCAGGGCGTCGGTGGGGTTGAGGCGCGCGGCGCGGGAAGCGGGCA
>JBGOUJ010000696.1:0-3890 GCA_041477005.1 Terriglobia bacterium
GAATAGGTGCAAGAGTCGCATTCCAGGGCATATTATACCTACATGAACACCAAGTCCTTGATTTTGTTGCTGGGAATTCTGCTTCCGGTCTACACCCGGCCGCAGACGCCCGATCTCGCCATGCAGGCTGCGATCCACACCGACTTCGAGGGCGGCAGCCTGGGCCGCGTCGAGCGGCTCGCCCCGTTGCACTTCCGTTGCGCGGTCCAAGGCGAATCCGACCAGGACCACCGCAACCGCCAGGCCAACTGGTATTTCTTCCGCCTGGACGGCGCCGCCGGCCGCCAAGTGACCATCGACCTCGCCGACCTGGACGGCGAGTACAATTACCGCCCCGGCCTCCCCTCTGTCACCAACGATACCTACCCGGTCTACAGCTACGACCGCAAAACGTGGAAGCACTTCGAGACGATCGAGTGGGACGACAAGACCATCCAGCTCCGTCTCCGCTTCACCCCGGCTGCCAGTCCTATGTGGATCGCTCACGTCCCGCCCTACACCACCCAGGACCTGGCGCGCCTCCTCGACGCCTTCCGCGGCCATCCCTCTCTGCGCCGCGAAACGGTCGGAAAGACAGTCGCCGGTCGCGATATGCTCCTGCTCACCGTGACCAACTTCGACCGGCCCGAAGGGGGCAAGCCGGAAAGGGGCAGGTCCGAAGCCGGTAAGGCCGCCCGGCCCGAAGGGGGGAATCCTGGGTCGGCGCGGCCCGAGTCTGGCAAATCCGAGACCGCCAAGCCCGGCGCCGCTGACAAGGCCGACACCGTCAGGCTCGGCACGCCCAAGCCCGGCGCGGCCCAGCCCGACTCGCCCAGGCCCAACGCCGCCAAGCGGGTCGCCTGGCTCATGATCCGCCAGCATTCCTGGGAAACCGGCAGCTCCTGGGCTGGCGAAGGGGCCTTACGCTTCCTGCTCTCCTCCGACCCGCGCGCCACCCGCATCCGCGACCAGGTGATTTTCAAGATCTTTCCCATGGCCGACCCGGATGGCGTCGCCCGCGGCGGCGTCCGCTTCAACGCCAACGGCTTCGACCTGAACCGCAACTGGGACGCCGTCGACCCCAAGCGCACGCCCGAGATCGCCGCACAGCGCCAAGCCGTCCTCGGCTGGGTCGATTCCGGCCGCCCCGTCGATCTCTTTCTGAGCCTGCACAACACGGAAACCTCCGAGTACGTGGACGGCGCCCCCGCCGGCGCCGAGCCCCGCTTCCAGTCGCTCGTGGAGCGCTTCTTCCGCCTGTTGGTGGAAACCACCACCTTCAGCCCCACCCGCCCTCCGTCCGACCCCGGCGCTTCCACCACCCCGGGCCAGCCCGGCCGCATGAACGTCGCGCAAGGTCTCTATCACGACCGCAAAGTGCCGGCCCTGATCATGGAGCAGATGATCGCCCGCAACCCCAAGCTCGGGCGCCTCCCCACGGTCGCGGACCGCATCGAATTCGGCGCCGCCCTGGCCAGGGCCATGGCCGCCGCCGTCACCGGTGCTTCCGCACGCGGTGAATAATCTCCCGCGCCACCCGCTCGTTTCCCGCCGGCGAAAAATGGCCGTTGTAGCGAACGTAGTAGCCCGAGAAGTCTTCTCGCGCGAAGATCGGCCCGAAGTTGATATGCGGAATGCCGTCTTCCTCGAGCCGCCGCGCCAGCGGCTCGTAGATCGACCGCCCGTATGTCTTCATCACTTCCACGGTGTGTTCCATCGGAAAGACCAGCACCAGCGGTTTCTCTCCCCGTTCCTTGCACAGCGCGACGAACTGATCGATCACCCCCGCCAGAATCCGGAAGGCTTCGGAAGACTCTTGGTATAGGTGATACGGCTTGAATCGCTGCGCTTCGAGCTCGTAGGTCGGCCGCACCCGCAGCCGGACTTCAAGCATCCCCCGCTCGGCGAAGAACCGCCCATGCCGCAGGACGGTCCACGTGGCCGGCCATTCCAGCCGCCGTGGCGCGCCCAGCACCTCTTCGTTGTACCTGGCCCAGTAATCCAGCTTCCGCAGCGAATCCACGAACGCCGGATCGAGCAGCTTCCGCACCTCCTCCCGCCGCCCGATCGGATTCGGCTCCAGGCGCAGCCCCTCGCGACTAAGGAAGAATCGCGGCTTGGGCGGTCCCCAGTCTTCCATGTAGAACGCCCGGTAGATATTCACCACGCGCGCGATGTTCTCTTCCTGAACGGCCAAAACCGAGTACTCGGTCTTCACCGCCGTCCGGCGATATTTCAGCAGCGCCTGGTCCGGCCCGTAGCCCGGCACGCCGTAGTTCAAGCAGGCCAGCCCGGTCTTAACTTCGATTTGCGCCGGCCACGTCTCGCCGTGCGCCACATCCGAGCCGAAAGTAAAGCTGTCTCCGAACGCCTTGAGTGTGTAGTGCATCCCCGCCGGATCATCGCCCCGCCTCCCCGCCCCCAGGCTGTTCTTCTCCCCCGCCAGCAGGTCCCACCCCAGCTCCGGATCGTAGCTGTGCGCCGCAAAGTAATCGAGGTGATGCGCTGTGACCTTCGACCGGTCGTAAAAGATCCGGCTGTTGTCGAGCCTCCGCAACCCGAGATAGAGGATCCCGTCCGCGACAAGCAGCCCCGCGAGCAACAACGCCAGTCGACGCACCATCCCCGCTATGATAGCGATGCCAAGCCGGCCGCGACCGTGAGAAGCCGTGACAGAGTACCGGTCTTCCAGGAAAGCCTTGTTGGTTCTCGTTGGGTTATTTGCGCCTTTGGTGGAAGATGTAGCGGTCGGTTCGACAACGAGCAAGCCTCCCCGCCGAATAGCGGGGCGTTGGCGACTGTGTCGCCACCAGACATCGCGGCTCCCCGCCGCCGAGCCGGCTGAAGTCGCCGCTCAGGCGACCTTAGCCCGCACGGACCTGACAGCAAATGCGAATGCTTGCATATTGAGTTGTGTCGGACAAGCCTCTCTTTTGGCTTGGGTCCTCGCGCAGCGACCTCACGGCTTTCCCGACCGATGCTCGCCGGGCTGCTGGCTTTCAGCTCGCCGCGTGCAGCAGGGGCTCGAACCGAACGACTGGAAACCGATGTCCGACGTTGGCCCCGGCGTTCAGGAGATCCGGGTCCACACCGGGCTCAAGCACCGGGTCTTCTACGTGGCGAGGTTTACAGAGGGCGTCTACGTGCTCCACGCCTTCGAGAAGGAAGCCCGGAAGACGCCCAAGCGAGAGGTGAAGCTGGCCCGCGATCGGTTTCGGGCCCTGCTCATCAGGAGACGGACGCCGGATGCCACCAACGGATAGAGTCAGGCTGACCCGATCGAGCGGCAACGTTTTCGTCGACCTTGGCTTCCCTCCCCAGGAGGCCGAACACCTGTTGATCCGTTCGGACCTCATGGTCCAGCTCCAGAAAGTGATCTCATCCCGAGGTCTGAAGCCCACCGAAGCGGCCAAGATTCTGCGGGTGACCCAACCTCGTTTGCGCGGTCTGTTGCGGGGCCGCGTCGATCTGTTCACCACCGACGCGCTGATCGATATGCTGGCACACCTTGGCGTCCGGGTGCGGCTTGTGCTGCGGGCCTCACGCCGTCGTCTCAAGGTTGCCTGACGCCGTCCGGCTCAGCCGGCGGACAGGTCCGCTGTGCGTTTCTGTGTCACCCCCCGGCTGCTATGACAATGGAGTAAGATAAGCGGAGGAGGGTGCTGCCCGGCAGAGGCGAAATGCGAAACCTGTTGTTGCTGCTCTTATTCGTGGCGCTTTCTCTCCTACCGGCCAACGGCCAGGACCAGGCCGCCGCCCAGACCGGTTATTTCTCAAAAAACCTCTACCCCATTCTCCAAAAAGCGAACTGCCGCACCTGCCACGTGGTGGACGGCGTCGCCTCGGCCACGCGCCTCCACTTTCCCGACGAGGATGCGCCGGCGGACCGCATCGAAGCGTTTGGCAAATCA
>JBGOUJ010000697.1:0-3883 GCA_041477005.1 Terriglobia bacterium
CTTTCTTGAACGCCTCGAAAGTTCTATGCTCGCCTGCGATGTCGAAGAGGACTTCTTTGTATCGGTTCCGAAAACGCAGAAACGCCTCCTGTGCGGATCCTCCGCTTTCAGCGATTGCCCCAGGACGCACTCCATACATCCACCATTTCTTGTCCTCCTCCACCATCAAAGCTCGTCCCGACAGCGTGATCCCGACCAGGAAACCGTCCCCTGAGATTGCATCCCTGAAAGTGAACAGGAGCGGATGATGGCTGTTCTCCGTCAATTGGAATTCCTCCATCTGCTCCAAGTATAGGCCCTACTGGCCCCGGCCGCCGCGGCGCTGGGCAATCAGCCGCTGGGCTTGCTCGGTGAGTTGCTGCGCTTTCGGCAGCAGCTCCAGGGCCGCCAGCACGTCGGGATCGTTCTCCGTCTTGACCTTCTCGCCTGCATCCAGATCGTGGCCGGAAACATACAGGTCCCGCTTCAGGAACCGCTTGACAAAATCGATGTTGCGGACGAAGTCGGCCTCCGTGAAGTCGATCTTCTCTTTGTAGAGGAACTGCCGGAAGTCGTTCAGCGTGTTCTCGTCGGGGCTCCAGTTCGGCGGCAGGCCGTCGTGCGTCGCGAAGTAGTGCTGCGCGTAGCTGAAGAAGGCGTACCGGCGGGCCAGCTCGGTCTGGAAGTGGTCGGGCGGGTGCTGGGTCAAGCGAACGTCGGGCGTGATGCCGTCGCCGCCATAGACGGTCCGGCCACTATCGGTCATTTTCACTTCCAGCTTGGGGTTGCGATGCTGGTCCCGGCAGGGATCGGAATAGTATTCGTAGAGCGAAATGTTGTTGTACGAGCGCTGGATCAGCCGGCCGCTCGGCGTGTAGTAGCGGGCGGTGGTCAGCAGCAGCCCGGCGTTCTGGTTGAGCGGGTACTCGGTCTGCACCAGGCCCTTGCCGAAAGTGCTGGAACCGACGATCAACGCCCGGTCATGATCCTGCAGCGCCCCGGCGACGATCTCGGCCGCTGAGGCCGACTCGCAGTTCACCATCACCACCATTGGGTAGTTGTGCCCGCCGTTGCCGTGCGTGGCCTTGTAAGGCTTCTCCGAAGAGGACCGGCCATGGTGGGAGACGATCACTTGGCCCCTGCGCAGGAACTTGTCCGAAACGGCGACTCCCTCGCTCAGCAGCCCGCCACGATTGTCGCGCAGGTCGAGCACCAGGCCCTGAATGCTCGATTCGTTCAGCTTCTTCAGCTCGTCGATCAGCTCCCGGCCCGTGTTTTCATTGAACGTCTCGACCTTGATGTAGCCGATCTGCGGCTTAAGGAAGAAAGCCAGGGGCACGCTCTTGCGCGGGATCTCGTCGCGCACCACGCTCACCTCGAACTGCTTCTCGCGGCCCTCGCGCTCCAGCGTGATTTGTACCGGGGTGCCCTTTTCGCCTCGCAGCCGCTTGGCCACGTCATTGACGCCAAGGCCCTCGGTCGACTCGCCGTCCACTTTGGCAATCACGTCGCCCGGCTTGATGCCCGCCCGGAAGGCCGGGGTGTTGGGAAACGGCACCAGCACGATCGTCCGGCGGTTCCGCGTCGCCACCTGCATCCCCACGCCCGCGTAGCGGCCCTGCTGCTCCTCGCGCAGCCCGCTGAACTGCTCCGGATCGAAGAACTGCGAGTGCGGATCCAGCTTGTGCAGCATTCCCGGAATGGCGCCGCTGTAGATGGCCGAGTCGGCGCTCACCGGGTCGGCGTAGTTCTCCTCGATCAGGTGATAGACCGAGGCGAACGAGCGGATACTCTCCCGCAAGTCCTCCTCCGGCCCCGTCGCTGCTGCCCGCGCCCCCGGGCCAAAGACGCCCCCAAAAATGGAGCAAACTACGATCGTGAACGCGGCGAAGAGCAACGCCCGGCGCCTGGCCGAATAGAGCAAGCTACACCCCCTGGGGCAAAAACAAGCCGTCCACCATTATACACGGTTGCCCGGGAGTTCCCCATCACCGATTGTCCGGAAACGAACCTGCGGAGCCTGTGAGCCGCTCCGCCTGGGGGTGCGGAGGGGGGCGCCCGATTCGAGAAGCAACGGGCGCTCTGCACGATCGCCGCGGCACGCTCCAGCGCACTCGCGGTTGCGGTTGGCGCCCGGCCGGAAGCAGTGGGCGCCTGCTTACCGGGCTTCCCGCTGGGCGATCAGTTTTTGAGCGTCTTCGGTGAGCTGGCGGGCCTTGGGGAGCAGATCGATGGCCGCCTGGACATCGGGGTCGGCTTCTGTGTAGACCTTGTAGCCCTCGTCCAAATCGTAGCCGGAGATGTAAATTTCGCGCTTCAGGAATCGCTTGATGAAATCCAGGTTCTTGGCGAATTCGGCCTCGTTGAAGGGGATCTTTTCCTTGTAGAGGAATTCCCGGAAGTCGTCGATCGTCGCCTGGTCCGGCTCCCATTTCGGCGGCAGCCGGTTGTGGGTAGCGAAGTAGTGCTGGGCGTAGTTAAAGAAGGCGTTGCGGTCGCGGCGTAACAACTGGGACTGGAAGCGGTCGGCGCGCTGCTGGGTCAGCCGGACGTCCGGGGTGATGCCGTCGCCGCCGTAGACCGGCCGGCCGCTGTCGGTCATTTTGACTTCCAGCTTCGGGGTGCGGTGGTTGTCGCGGCAGGGATCGGAGTAATACTCGTAAAGCGAGATGTTGTTATAGGGCCGCTGGATCAGCCGGCCGCTCGGGGTGTAATACTTGGCGGTGGTCAGGGCCAGGCCGGCGTTGTGGTTCAGCGGATAGACGGTCTGAACCAAGCCCTTGCCGAACGTGGGCGTGCCCGCGATCAGGGCGCGGTCGTGATCCTGCAGCGCCCCGGCCACGATTTCGGCTGCCGAGGCCGAGTCGCAGTTGACCATCACTACCATCGGGTAATTCCGCCCGCCGTTGCCATGCTGGGCCTTGTAGGCCTTCTCGGCCGACGCCCGCCCACGGTGCGAAACGATGACCTGTCCCTTGCGCAGGAACTTGTCCCCCACCGCCACGCCCTCGCTCAGCAGCCCGCCGCGGTTCTCCCGCAGATCGAGTATCAGGCCCTTGAGGGTGTTCTCATTCAAGGTCTTCAGGGCGTCGTTGAGCTCTTTGCTGGTCGTCTCGTTGAAGGTTTCGAGCTTGATGTAGCCGACCCCGGGCTTCAGGAAAAACGCCACCTGGATGCTCTTGCGCGGAATCTCGTCCCGCACCACGGTAAAATCGAGCGGTTTGTCGTGGCCCTGGCGCTCCACCGTGATCGTGACGCTCGTGCCCTTATCTCCCCGCAGCCGCTTGGCTACGTCATTCACGCTCAGGTTGTCGGTGGCCTCTCCATCCACTTTGACGATCACGTCCCCCGGCCGCAGCCCCGCCCGGTAGGCCGGGGTCTTGGGGAAGGGAAAGATCACGACGGTTCCCGTGTCCCTGCCGCCGACCCGCGTCCGCGGTCCCACCGTCATCCCCACGCCGGCATAATGGCCCTTCTGCTCCTCGCGCAGGGCGTTGAACTGTTCCGGATCGAAGAATTGCGAGTGGGGATCCAGCTTGTGCAACATGCCCGGGATGGCGCCGCTGTAAATGGCCGGGTCGGCATTCACCGGGTCGGCGTAGTTCTGCTCCACCACGTGGAAGACGGAGGCAAAGCTCCGGATGCTATCCCGCAGATCGTCTTCCGGAGCCGTAGCCGCACGCCCGGGCGGTCCATAAAGGCCCCCCAGCAGGGAACAAAGCAAAATCGTGAGCGCCCCCACCCACAGCGCGCGGCGTATTCGGGACTTCATGTGCCCAGTATACCAGGATCGTAGATCGTGGAACGTGGATCGTGGGCCCCGAACCCCAAGGCTTTCCCACGGTCGAGCATGGACCCGAGCGGGACGAAAGGATCGTGGATCGTAGAACGTGGATCGTGGGCC
>JBGOUJ010000698.1:0-3882 GCA_041477005.1 Terriglobia bacterium
GACCACGTCGCCGTCCTCGGACGCCAGATACAGCTTGCCGTTCGCCCCCACCGGTGACGCCTTGAAGTTATACGGCTTCGGTAGCCGCGCCTGCTGGTAATAAGGCTTTCCCGTCTTGGCGTCGTAGCAGGAGAGCATGCCGTTGTCGGTGAGCGCGTAGAGCTTGCCGTCCGAGAGCACGGGCGACGGCGTGTAGGAATTGCCGCGCTGGTTCTGCCACACGATGGCGTCGGTGCCGGTCAAGTCGCCTTCGCGCCCCGGGCGAATCGCCATCAGGTTCGGGTTGCGGAAACCGCTCATCACGAACACCATTCCGTCGCTCGCCACTGGCGCCGGGATGGTGTTCTGACCCAGCCCGGTGGCCTCCCAGAGCAGCTTGCCCGTTCCGAGATCGTAGCCGCAGACTCTTTTTGTGGCGGAAACAATCACCTGTTTGCGGCCGCCGTAGGACGTGATCAGGGGGCCCGACCAGTTCGTGTTTCCCTGGCGCGGCGTGCGCCACAACTCGCGCCCGGTGCTCTTATCGAGGGCCACCAGGAACGACTCGCCCTCGTGATCCAAGACCAGCACCAGCGTGTTGCCGTCGAGCGCCGGCCACGATCCCTCGCCGAAGCTGTTGAATATCCGCAGTTGGATGCCGAAATCCTTCTCCCAAACGAGATTGCCGTCCAGCGTATAGCAGTAGACGCCCCGCGAGCCGAAGGACGCGATGACGTGCTTGCCGTCGGTGATCGGCGAGTTCGACGCAAAACTGCCGTATTGCGGATGGTAGCCTTCGTGCGGCGTGGCGACGCGCGCCACCTTCTCCCACAGCAGTTTTCCGGACTTGCGGTCGAACGAGAGCAGCATCAGCTTCTGCTCGGCTGGCGGGCCGCTCGAACGGAAACCGCCCCGGCGCCCGGGCGAGGGCGGCGCCGGAGTTTCAGAAGTGGTCGCAGGAGCATTGCCCGTGGGCACGGCGGCGGTCACGAAGATGCGGTCGCCCCAGACTACAGGCGAAGAATGGCCGCGGCCCGGCACGGGCGCTTTCCACGCGACGTGCTCGGTGTCGCTCCAATGAAGCGGAGCATCGCCGCGAGCCATGCCGTCGTCGTTGGGGCCGCGCCAATGGGGCCAGCCATCGGGAGCGTTGGCCCCAGCGGTGAATGCCGGGAGCAGAAGTGCAGGGAAGAGAAGGATAAACGGGCGTCGCATAGAGATTTCAGACGGATTATACAACACCATCCCGCGCCGCGGAGGTTGTGGCGCGCCCAGTCGGCCGCGTCGTCGATTCACGATGGACATGGAATATTTTCAGTGTTATTATAGTTTTCAGCATATGCTGAAAACGGGCGCTAAAGTGAAAACAGATGCCGTGGTTCGGCAGCGCCTGATCGAGACCCTGTCCACCGTGCCAGCCATCCGGGTAAAGAGCCAGGAAGGGCCGACGGCCGGTGCGGATCTTATCATTCGCTTGCGAAACCCGGGCGGGCCCAGCGCCCTCATCTGTGAATACAAGTCTAGCGGACAGCCGAGGTTCGCACGGCAGGCCATCAATCAACTCTTGCGGCATCGAGACATTAATTCGGGGGCCTACCCAGTTTTCCTAGCACCATACATTTCGCCGGAGACGGCCGCCATTTGCGTGGGCGAGGGGGTCGGATACCAGGATCTCGCCGGGAACTGTCGCCTCTCGTTCGGACCAATCTACATCGAGAGGCACGGATTCCCAAATCCGGCTGTGCAGCGTCGTGAACTGCGCTCGTTGTACTCTCCCAAGGCGGAGCGCGTGCTAAGGGTCCTTCTCTCGAATCCAGCGCGACGCTGGAAGACCCAAGCACTGGCGCGTGGGGCGGAGGTGAGCCTGGGACAAATCTCAAACGTGAAGAGACTCCTGAGCGATCGCGAGTGGATCGAAAGCTCGCCTGAAGGTTTTCGGCTGAGCCGACCAGAACCACTGGTGCGCGAGTGGTCAAGCCAGTACAGGCAACGCTCCAGAGCTCACGAGCTCTTCTCTCTGAAATCAGAATCGGAGATGGAATTGGAGCTACGCCGTGCGGGCAAAGATCTGGGAGCTGAGTGCGCGCTCACACAGTTCTCGGCCGCAGCGCATCTGGCCCCCTATGTTCGCGGGCAGCGGACCACCGCCTATTGGTCGGGCGACGTCCAGGCGGTCATCCGAGCCCTGCAATTTAAACCCGTGCCGAGCGGAGCGAACGTGCTGTTGCTCGAGCCGTATGATGAAGGTGTGTTCTATGGCGCCGCCGAGATGGATGGCGTCCTGGTTGTATCTCCAGTGCAGGCCTATTTGGATCTCCAGGGCGCCGGACTGCGAAGTGAAGAGGCCGCTGCGGAACTCCTGGAGCACGTGCTGCGGAGGCAGTGGTGAAGAACCAGGAGCGTGACCCGGTTTCGCAGGCCTGTTACGCGGCGCTGCTAGACCTGATGGGAGCACTTGGGGATTACCTGGAAGCCGTCGTCGTGGTCGGTGGTTGGGTTCCCGAACTGCTTTTCCCGGACGCCGCCCGGCCGCCCGTGATGACCACCGACATCGACCTGGCGCTCAATCTTGACAAGGTACGCGCCATTGGCCAGCACGCCCCCTCACTGGGTCAACTCTTGCGAGAGCGCGGCTACCGGCCGGCGCGGCGGATGCCCTTTCGGTATGAGAAAGATGCAACGGTGGCGGGTCGCTCGGTCACCATTAGACTCGATCTGCTCACGAGCGGCAGCGAACAGGAAACTGCCGACGGCGTTGCTAAGCCGGTTCAAGACGTTCAGGCGAGCGTTATGCGCGGCTTCGATCTCGTGTTTCGGTCCCACGTCGAAGTGCCGCAGTCCCGCCTGATCGCCGGGGCGAAAGAGCGCAAGCCGTTGAGGGTGGCATCCGTTGCAGCTTTCCTCGTGATGAAAGGCCTGGCTCTCGGCGACCGCAGCAGCGCAAAGGATGCCTCCGATCTCCACTACTGCCTTGAGAATTATATAGGCGGCCCCGAAGCCGTAGTGACCGAACTGCTTCCGTTTCGAGATGAAGCTGTGGTTCAAGCCGCCCT
Source organism: Terriglobia bacterium (assembly GCA_041477005.1). Lineage (GTDB taxonomy): Bacteria > Acidobacteriota > Terriglobia > Bryobacterales > JACQDG01 > JBGOUJ01. The sequence goes on from JBGOUJ010000698.1 coordinate 3,033, forward strand.
TCGCAACATCGACCGCGGGTTTGCGTCGCCGACAGCCGGCGGACCTCTCACTGTTGCTATGGCCGAAGCCATCTCCGACCCGGAAGCGCTCAGCATGCGGCAAAGGGCGGTGTATGAAAGAGTGGACCTCTTCCTGCGGGGGCTGGGAGTCCGGAGAGTTGGCGCTGGAGGAGAGGAGTGACGGCGCGGTGCTGCGGCCGGCGAATGCCCGAAGCCCTGGAATGCCCGTGCTGCGACCGTGCTCTCGTGCGAGGCGCCATCAGGCGGACGCCCCGGGAGAGGGCAGGAGCGGCTCCGGAGACTCGGGCCGCGAGGAGTCCTGCGGCGCTCTTTGTCTACGGGTCGCCCACGCTCGGCCGCTTTGGGGCAGCCGCACGCTCGGTCGTTGCCTCGCTCCTGAACACTTGACGAGCCTGCCCGCCGTCAGCGGCCGGTGAATAAGGTTTTCTCGTCCACGAAGCAAAGCCCGTTTCCCCAGGGATCCTCGATGTAGAACGACCGCTCGCCCCAGGGACGAGTCACGATGTCGCCGGCGCTTTGGTCATGGACCTCTTCTTTAGAGAGACATCCCAGCTCACGCGCCCGGGCGTGGACCCCCTCGATGTCCGTCACGGAGAAGTAAACGTCGTCAACGTTGGGCTTGGGCTGAATGCCGCCGGGGTTAGGGTCGAGTATCGCCAGGATCACAGAGCCGCAATCGAAGTAAGCGCGGGAACCCCGGAGCGGCCTTGCCGGCGTATCGAGCAGCTTACAGTAGAAGTGGATTGCCTCGTCCAGGTCGGACACCTGCAACATCACTCGGAACAGCTTGGGAGTATCAGCCATATTAACCGCCTTCCCGGGACGGCCC
>JBGOUJ010000699.1:0-3879 GCA_041477005.1 Terriglobia bacterium
AAGCTGAGCCCCGGCGAGACCTGGCGCACCGCCTGCAGCTCGTCCCGGTCGGCCGCTTCCCGGGCCTCGATGATGATGTTGTTGACCCCCAGCAGCTCGATAAAGCTGATCATCTGCTGCTGCGCGCCGGCGGTGATCGACAGCATGGCGACCACCGCCCCGACGCCGAAAATCATCCCCAACATGGTGAGCAGCGAGCGGAGCTTGTGCACCAGCAGGCTGCTCAGTCCCATCCACAGCTCGGGCAAATAGCGGGCCATCCAGTCGCGCATCTACAGCGACCCTCCCCCGCCGGCGGGCATCGCCGGCTGCGCCCGCGGCGCCGCCGGGCCCTTGTCTTTCTTGGACGGCACGCGGCCTTCCTCCATGTCGGCCAGCGCCACAGCGTCTCCTTCGCGAAGGCCCTCCAGGATGACCACCTGGGATTCGGTTCGCTTGCCCAGCTTGACCAGCCGTGGGACGAAGCGGCCGCCCACGCGCGCGAACACGACGGTCTTGCCCCCCTTCTCGAACACCGCCTGCTGCGGAATGTAGAGGGTGTTGGGAATCTTCTCGACGATAATCTCCGATTCGACCAGCAGCCCCGGGCGCAGCAGCGCGTCCATCACCGAGTTTTCTTCGGGCGGCGGCGGCAGCTCAGCCTTTTCCCGCTCCTCGGACGTGAACTGCTTCCCGCCAAGCTGGCGCAGCGAGAGCGAGGCGATGTCCGGAGGGGCGCCGCCGGGCCCCAACTGCACCATCACGGCTCCTGGGCGGGCGCCTGCGCCGGAAGGAGGCGGCGGGGGCGCCGGCGCTCCACCCGGCGGCCCTCCGGCCGGGCTCGAAGGCCCGCGAATCACCACCGACCCCGTGCCCATCTTCTGGCGAAGCTCCTCGACCACCTTCTGGCGCTCTGCCGGCGTCATCTTTTGGAGGTCCCGGCCGCCCGGGACCTGCTCGACGGTTTGGCGGGCTGCGTTCACCGGGGTACCGCCTGGCGTGCCTTTTGGGGCGCCCCCCTGGACGCTCGCTGGGCCGCCCCCTGGGGCGCCTTTCGGTCCCGGCGCCGGCGCGGGCGCCCCGCCCGGCTGCGCGGCCACGACCAGGACCGGAGCGCCCGTTGGGCCGCCCACCGGGGAGCCCCCTAGAGCGCCCGTTGGGTCGGGGGCCGGCGGCGGAGCGGCGCCCGTCCCGAACCGCCGGGCGTTCTCTGCTGCTGTATCCAGGATGCGGTTGATATCGGCCGGCTTGGCCCCCACATAGGTCAGCACTTCCCGCATGTCGATCGAGAAGATGCAGTCGAAGCGCTTGGTCGGATCGCTCGAAAACACGTTCGAGCTGGCTGTTCCGCTCAGCGTCTTGATCTTGCCGTGAACGACCTTGCCCGGCAGTGCATCCAGCCGGATCAGCACCTCCTGGCCCTCGTGCAGACTGGCTCGCTCGATCTCGTTGACCCGGGCTGCAACTTCCAGCTCCGAAAGGTCCAGCATCTCGGCGATCGGCATGCCGGGGGGCAACTGATCGCCCTCCCGGATATCCGGCAATTGCTGCCCAAAGAAGAAGCCTCCCGAGCGGTTCTCCTTGATGGACACGAGGCCCGTCATGGGCGCCAGGACCTTGGTCTGGTCGATGCGGGATTTTACTCGCGCCACTTCGAGGGCCGCCTTCCGCTCCTGCTCCCGCAGAACGGCCAGCTCCGCCTGGCCCTGCTCCAGGCGCGACTTGATGTCCGCCTCCAGCTCCGCCAGACTGCGCTTGGCTCCCTCCAGCGTGAGCACGTTCTTCCGGGCGTCAATGGCCGAAAGCAATTCATTGCGGCGCACTTCGAGCTCCGCGCGGCGGACGTCGTAACGGGCCTTCAGCAGGTCCACCTGGTCCTGGTTGCGGCGGATCTTCTGGTCGGCCTCTGCTTTTTTGATGTTTTCGGTGACCTGATTCACTTGCAGCTCGGCGTCTTCCAGTGAGGCCAGCAGATCCGAGTCGTCGAACTCGACGATCAGATCCTTAATATGAGCCAGGGCGCCGCCCGGGGCCAAGCGGGTCACTTGCGCCGTGGCGCCCAGATTGGGCGTGGTGAGCAGGGTCGTGCGGATGGCCCGCAGCTCGCCCCGCACGTAAGTCCGCACCAGCAGGTCCCCACGTTTCACCTGCACGAGAGGCGTATCCTGCCGGCGTTCCGGCAGTCTCTTCACCAGGTAGTAGCCCATGCCGGCCGCGGCGGCCACGGCTACCAGGACGATGAGTCGAACGAGAGTGCTACGCATGGAGTGATTTTTGATTTATTGACTTGATGACTTGTCGATTGCCCCCCGGCGTTGCGAGGACCCTCAAGAAATCAATCGATCGACAAATCGTCACTTCCTTTTCTTCCTAGCCGCTTCCTCGGGGTTTTCCAGCGCCACCATCTGGCCTTCGGTCAGGCCCGCCAGTACCATCAGCTCGGTGGCATTTCTTTTGCCGGCCTGGATCCGCTGGCGCCGGTACTGGTTGCCTTTTTCGAGGAATACCGCTGGCTTGCCGTCCAGCACGAAGCTCGCTTTTATTGGGATCAGCAGGGCGTTGGGACGCCGCTCGATGATGATCTCGGCGGTCACGCTCATTCCTGGCCTCAGGCGGGAATCCGGCTTCTTGATCGAGGATTTTGCCGGGAAGTTCTTCTCCGGCGGCCAGCTTCGGAACAGCAACTGGGCGATCGGGCTGATCCAGTCCAGCGTGCCTTCGAGTTCGAGATCCGGAACCGCGTCCACCTTCATCCGGACCTTCTGGCTCATCTGGAGCAGGCCGCGGTCCACTTCTTCGACGCGAAACTCCACTTGCAGCTCCGACATATCCGGAATTTCGGCGATGGGGGCGCCGGTCCAGGCACGATCTCCTTCTTTGAAAGGAGGCGGATTCTGGCCGAATTGGCCGCCGGCACGAAAGTTCGGCATCACGACGAAGATGCCGTCCATGGGCGCCCGCAGCACCATGTTCTCGAGGTATTTCTTGGCTCGGTTCATGTCGCGGACGGTCTTATTCTTCTTTTCCGCGAGGCGGGACATATCCGCATTCTGCGCCTGCTTGTGAGATTTCACTGCTGTTTCGGCTTTGCGGACCTCGCCTTCGGAGATAGTCACGTCGATGCGGTTCTTGGCGCCCTGGATCTCGGAGAGGATCTCCTGCTTGCTGGCCTCCAGCTTGGCGCGCTCCAGGTCGTACTGGGTTTTCATGAGCTGCAGCGCGTCCTGCTCGTTGACGATACGGTTTTGGGCCGCGGCCTGGGCGATCTCGCTGTCCGCCTGCCGAACCAGGGAATTGCGGTCCAGATAGGTCTGTTCCTGCGTCACCGGGTCGAACTCCACCGCCACCGCGCCTTTTTTGATCGGCTTGCCGTTCTCCGCCAGGCGAACGATGCGGGACTCGGGGGTTTGCGGCGCGGTGATCAGAACCGAATGGGCGCTCTTGATTTCCCCGCGGCCCTTCACGCTGATTACGAAGTCGCGGCGCTCCACTCGCGCTGTGGGAACCTCGACGGGCGCCGGGGCGCTGAAGTGAAAGGCTGCGAACACCACCCCCCCGCCGGCCAGCACCACCGTTGACCAGCCCAGAATCCACTTTCGCTTGCCTTTGCTCTGCGTCTTTGCCATTGCGAAAACTTATCGGGGGGCCGCCCCCGAGCCGACAGCGTCCGGGGCTTCGAGCGCTACTTCCTCACCTTCCCCCAGGCCCGCGCGCGCAGCCGCTTCCGTGTGGGCGGTAAGACCCAATTGGACCTCGCGCTTCTGCCATCCTCCCGTCTCTTTGACCCGGGCGTACTTCTTGCCGTTCTCCTCCTGCATGGCAGCCAGGGGGACGATCAGAGCGTTCTTCTCCTCCTGGAGCACGACCGCCGCGCTCGCAGAGAGGTCCGGCAGGAGGCGG